>JANWZN010000056.1 GCA_025054575.1 Geminicoccaceae bacterium
GGCCGCCTCGGGCTGCCGGCGCGGCTCGAGCGGGTGCGCGGCCGGCGGGCGCTCGCCGGCCTGCCGACACCCTGCCTGCTGTTGGGCGCCCGGCCGAGCGAGGTCCGCATCCTGCGCGGCCGCACCGGCCAGCATCTGGTCGTGGTCGACCCGCTCACGGGCGAGGCCGCCGCGGTCACGCCCAAAAGCGTCGCCGCCTGGGCCCGCGACGCGCTTTTGGTCCGCGCCGATGCGGCCCCACGGCCGGCTGCGGTGGGCCGCGACTTGTTGTTGGCCCGGCTGTGGCCGGCGCTCGGCGAGGTGGCGATCGCCTCGGTGGTCTTGAACCTGCTGGCCCTCGCCACGCCGATCTTCATGATGACCGTCTACAACAAGGTGATCGGCCACGCCGCCCTCGCCACGCTCGACGTGCTCGCGGTCGGGATGGTCACGCTTCTGGGCTTCGAGCTCGTGCTGCGCGCGCTCCGCGCGCGCGTCGCGAGCCACACCGGTGCCCGGCTCGACGCCGCGTTCGGCAGCGAGATCGTCCATCATCTGCTGGCGCTGCCCTATCGGACGTTGGCGGCGGGCTCGGCGATGATCGGTCGACGGCTCGACGAGCTCGACCGGCTGCGCGACTTCCTCACCGGACAATTGCCGCTCCTGCTCGTCGATCTCGCGTTCGTGGGCCTGTTCGTGGCGGCCCTTTTCCTCGTGGCCCCGGTTCTGGGTTGGCTCACCCTCGCGGCACTGCCGCTCTTCGTGCTGCTCTCCGCCGCGACTCACGGCCGCCAGATGCGCCTCGTGCGCGAAGCGGCGCGGGCCGCTGCGGCCAAGAGCGGCTGCCTCGCCGAAGCGTTCGGCCAGGCTCTGACGGTCAAGGCCTTGGCCCTCGAGCCCGTGATCGAACGGCGGTTCGAGCGGCGGCTCGTGGCCAGTGCCTGGACCGCCTTCCGGAGCACGAGCCTCGCAGGCCTGGTTGGCTCGATCGGCCAGGCGCTGCAGCACGCGACCGCGCTCGCGCTCGTTTATGTCGGCGCCCATCAGATCGTCGCCGGCGAGATGTCGATCGGCGCCCTCGTCGCGGGCTCGATCCTCTCGGCCCGGGCGATCGCGCCGATGCGCCAGCTCTTCGGCGCCTGGCACCAGCTCCAGGAAGCGCGCGCCGCTTGGACCAGGCTCGGCGCCGCCTTGGCCGAAGCGCCCGAGGCCTGGCCCGGCTCGCGCTCGCCGGTCCCGCCGCTCACCGGTCACATCCGCCTCGAGGGGATCCGCTTCGCCTATCGCGACGATCGGCCGCCGGCCCTGGTCGATCTCGATCTCGAGGTGCGCCCGGGCACCATGCTCGCGATCGTGGGCCCGCCCGGCTCGGGCAAGAGCACGCTCGTCAAGGTGATCTTGGGCCTCGAGACACCGCAAGCCGGACGCGTGCTGATCGACGAGCACGAGGTCCGCACGCTCGCGCCGGCCGAGCTGCGCAGCCGGATCGGCTGCGTGCCGCAGGAGCTCGAGCTCTTCGCCGGCACGATCGCCGAGAACATCGCCATGGGAGCCCAGGACCGCTCGTTCGCGCGGATCGTCGCGGCGGCCAAGTTCGTGGGCCTGCACGAGGTCGTCCAGCGGCTGCCCGAGGGCTACGAAACCGTGCTGGGGGAGCGCGGGCAGGGGCTCTCGACCGGGCAGCGCCAGCTCGTGGCGCTTGCCCGAGCACTCGTGCGCAACCCGCGGATCCTCCTCCTCGACGAGGCGACGAGTGCGCTGGATGCGGCGAGCGAGGCCCAGCTCCTGGCCAATCTCCGGCGCGCGGGAAGCGGCCGGACGATCCTGCTCGTCACCCATCGCCGCGCCGTGCTCGAGGCCTGCGATCGGGCGGTGCTGCTCGAGCAGGGCCGGATCGTCGCCGACGGACCGCCCGCGGCGATCCTCGAGCGGCTCTGGCCCGGCGAGCCCGGACGGCCGGGCCGGCAGAACGCGGGCTAGGGGAGGCGAGGATGGCCCGCGCGCTCGACGATCCCGGCCTGTTCCACGACGCCCGTTCGCTGCTCGAGAGCCGAACCTCGCCACTCGCCGGGTTCCTTCTGGCCGTCATCGCGGCCCTGGTCGGTGCAGGCTTGGCTTGGGCCGCTTGGGCCACGGTCGAGGAGGTCGTGGTCGCCAACGGCCGGTTCGAGCCCGCGGGGAAAGTGAAGCTCGTCAACCATCCGCGCGGCGGCCGGGTCGCCGAGCTCTTCGTGCGCAACGGCACCCGGGTCGCGGCCGGGGCACCGCTTCTGCGCCTCGACGGCCCGGTCGAAGCCGGCTCGTACGCCGAGCTGCTCGGCCGCTGGCAGGTCAAAGCGGTGGAATCGGCCCGCCTGCACGCCGAGGTGCACGGCGGCCCGATCCGGGTCGATCCCGAACTCGCCCGCGAGCGACCCGATCTGCTCGAAGCGGAAGAGCGGCTCCTGAAAAGCCGGGCGGCCGCGCTCGAGGCCAAGCGGACCGCCGCCGAGCGGGCGGTCCAGACCCGTGCCGCCGAGGTCAAGAGCGCCACGGCCGAGCTCGCCCGGATCCGCAACAGCCTGGTCCTCCTGCGCCAGCAGCTGGACGCGGTCAACGAGCTGACCGATCGGGGGCTCTATCCCAAGCTCAAGCAGGTCCAGGTCGAGCGCCAGGTGGCCGATACCGAGGGCGAGCGGGCCAAGGCCGAAGCGGCCCTCGCCGGGGCGCGCACCGCACTCGCCGAGGCCGAAGCCCGCCGCGCCGCGCTCGAGGAGGAATGGAAGAGCGAGGCGCTGGCCGAGCTGCAGCGGGCTTCGGCCGAGCGCGACCGCCTCTACGAGCAGATCGTGGCGCAGGTGGGCGTCCTCGACACGATGCTGATCACCGCACCCGTGGACGGGGTGGTCCAGGATCTCGCGGTCACCGGCCCCGGCCAGTCGGTCGGCGCCAACGAGACGATCTTGCGCCTCGTGCCCGAGGGCGAGGGGCTCGTGGTCGAGGCACGGGTCGCCAACGAGGACATCGGCCGGGTGCGGCCGGGTCGTTCGGCCCGGCTCAAGGTGCGGGCCTACGATTACCTGCGCTACGGCACTATCGACGGACGGGTCGTCGCGGTCGCGGCCGATGCGACCCCGGAGCCCGGTAGCGGGGCGCTCAGCTACATCGTCCGCGTCGCGGCCGATCGACGCCAGCTCGAGGCCTGGTCCGGCGAGCGGGGCCTGGCCTTCGGCATGCTGGTCGACGTCGAGTTCCTGGTCGGCGAGCGGACCATCCTCTCCTATCTGACCGAACGGCTGTGGCGGACCACCGATGCGGCCTTCCGACGGGGTTGAGGCTCAGCGGCCGCGCTGCTCGCCGCTCATCTCGAGCACGCGGACCCGGCCGTCGGGTCCGGCCTCGAGGGTGAACCGCCGCTCCGCCCAGCCCGAGCAGGCACCACCGCCGCTGCGCCGCAGCTCGCGCCCGGAGCCGCGGCCGAAGGCGCGGTCCTCGAAGAAGTAGCGGACGTCGACCACGAATCGATCGCCCGTACGCTCGACGAGCTCGATCCGGCCGATGTCCATCTCCGGCCGCAGGCAGGCGCCGTTCCGCTCGAAGGCGCGGTCGGCGTAAAAGCTCGTGATCGCGAAATCGAGCCCGCGCAGCTGCGAAAGCTCGCTCGGCCGGTTGGCACAGCCGGCCAACAGCAGGAGGCCCGCGAGAGCCGGCCCGAAGAGCCCGCCGCGCGCGGTTCGCGGCGTCACGAGCGCTGGCGCTGCGGGCCGGTCATCGCAACGACCGAGACCCGTCCGTCGCCGTGCTTGGCGAGGGTGAAGATCCGCTCGTCGAAGCCCGAGCACCAGCTTCCGCCGCCGCGCCGGGGAAACATCTCCTCGTCGCGGCCGAAGGCGCGATCCTCCCAGAAATAGCGGACCTCGAGCACGAGCTTTTCGGGGGTGTCCTCGAGCGTGCGGATCCGCGCGATCGACATTTCCGGCCGCAGGCAGGTGGCGTTGCGTTCCCAGGCCCAGCGTTCGTAGAAGCTCTCGATTTCGAACTCGACCCCGCGATAGGCTGCGAGTTCGGGGTTGCGGGCAGCGCAGGCGGTAGCAGCCGCGAGGATCAGCGCGGCTGCGATCGTTCGGCGCACGGTTCGACGTTTGGACATGAAAGCTCACCTCGACGAGGCGGTGGCATGCGTGCCCTCTCGGCGACGTCGTACCGCCCGACCGCCCGTAGATAGGGCCGCTCGGCGCCAGCGCGTAGCAGCGAAATGTCGCTGGCCGCTCGGTGGGGCGCGCGCGGGTTTGACAGGGTGGACACCCCCGCCTATATGCGCGCGGGTCGCGTGATGCTCCCCGATCCAGAGGTGATTCCGTGAAGCGGACCTACCAGCCGAGCCGCCTCGTGCGCAAGCGTCGCCACGGCTTTCGGGCCCGCATGGCGACCAAGGGTGGCCGCCTCGTGCTCTCCCGGCGGCGCGCGCGCGGGCGCAAGCGGCTGTCGGCCTGAGCGCGGACACGCGCGGTGGCCGGCCGGCGCTGGTCGGGCTCGAGCGCCGTGCCGAGTTCCTCGCCGCGGCCAAGGGCCGGCGCGTGCACATGCCGGCCTTCGTGCTGCAGGCGGTCGCCCGTCCGGAGAGGCCCGAACGGGTCGGCATCGGGCTCACGGTCACCAAGAAACTGGGCGGGGCCGTGGTTCGCAACCGCATCCGCCGGCGCCTGCGGGCGGCGGTCCGGGCTGCGGCCGACGTGCTCGATGTCGGCGGTGTCGATCTGGTGATCGTGGCGCGCGAGGCGGCGCTCACATGTCCGTTCGAGGAGCTGGTCCGATCGCTGCGCGAGGCGTTCGCGAGCCCGGCCGTGCGCCGGTGTCGACCGCCGGCGCCCGCGGCGCGCTCGAGCGTGCCGTCGCGGGCGCCCTCGGCTTCGGCATCCGGGCCTACCGCCTGATCCTCTCGCCCGTCCTCGGCCCCTCCTGCCGCTACCTGCCGACCTGCTCGGAGTATGCCCTCGAGGCGCTCGAGCGCCACGGGGCCTGGCGGGGCGGCTGGCTCGCCCTGCGCCGGGTCGCCCGCTGCCATCCTTGGGGTGGATCGGGCTTCGATCCGGTACCATCTGCGCCATCGACCGATGCCGGCGGCCCTCGTGACCCGCGCTCGATCGCGGAGCCGTGCGCCCGAGCGAACAGGAGCTCGCGACCCCGATGATGGGCGACCAGAAGAACCTCGTCCTCGCGATCGTGCTGTCGGTCGGGATCATTCTGATCTTTCAATATTTCTACGAGATCCCGCGGCTGCGCGAGCAGCAGGCCCGCCAAGCCGAGCTCGCCCGCCAGGCGGAAACCGCGGCACCCGGCGCGACCCTGCCGGGCGCACCGGCGGCGCTGACCCCGGCCCTGCCGGGGGCGGCCCCGAGCGGGACGGCGAGCGAAGCGGGTGCCGCCGGACCGCGCCTGCGCCTCGACAACGGCCGGCTGCACGGCTCGATCGCGCTCACCGGGGCGCGCATCGACGACGTGACGCTCGCCGACTACCACGAGAAGCCGGACAAGAGCTCGCCCGAGATCCGCATCCTCTCGCCGGTCGGCACCACCCATCCCTACTTCGCCGAATGGGGCTGGATCGCCGCCACGCCGGGGGTCGTGGTGCCCGATTCGCGCACCCTCTGGCAGGCGGAGACCGACCGGATCGGCCTCGACCGGCCGGCCCGGCTGCGCTTCGACAACGGTCAGGGCCTGGTGTTCGGCAAGGTGATCGAGGTCGACGGCGACTTTCTCCTCTCCGTCCGCCGCACCGTCCGCAACGACGGGCGCGAGCCGGTGACGCTCTACCCCTACGGCCTGATCAGCCGCTGGGACACGCCGCCCACGCTCGGCTTCTACATCCTGCACGAGGGGCCGATCGGGGTGCTCGACGGCACGCTGCAGGAGATCGACTACGACGATCTCAAGGGCGGGCGACCGCAGGAGTTCGAGAGCACCGGCGGCTGGCTCGGCATCACCGACAAATACTGGCTCGCCGCCCTCGTGCCGCAGCAGGACCGCAAGATCACGGCGACCTTCCGGCACGTGCCGGTCGACGGCCGCGATCGCTACCAGGTCGACTTCCGTAGCGAACCGATCGTGGTCGAACCGGGCCGGACCGTCGAGGTGGTGGACAAGTTCTTCGTCGGGGCGAAAGAGGTCGACAAGCTCGACCGTTACAGCGAGCTCTACGGCATCCCGTTGTTCGACCGGGCGGTCGATTTCGGCTGGTTCTATTTCCTGACCAAGCCGATCTTCCACATCCTGCACTTCTTCTACAAGTGGACCGGCAATTACGGTGTGGCGATCCTGCTCTTGACCCTGCTCGTCAAGATCGCGTTCTATCCGCTGTCCGACAAATCCTATCGGGCGATGAGCCACATGAAGAAGCTGCAGCCCGAGATGATGCGGCTGCGCGAGCTTTACGCCGACGACAAGGTCAAGCTCAACCAGGAGCTGATGGCGCTCTATCAGCGCGAGAAGGTCAACCCGATGGCCGGTTGCTTGCCGATCATCGTCCAGATCCCGGTCTTCTTCGCGCTCTACAAGGTGCTGTTCGTCAACATCGAGATGCGGCACGCACCGTTCTTCGGTTGGATCAAGGACCTTTCGGCGCCGGACCCGACCAGCGTCTTCAACCTCTTCGGTCTGTTGCCGTTCGACACGCCGGCCTTCCTGACGATCGGGGTGTGGCCGATCCTCATGGGCGGGACCATGTGGCTGCAGCAGAAGCTCAACCCGCAGCCGACCGACCCCGTCCAGGCCAAGGTCATGAACCTGCTGCCGATCTTCTTCACCTTCCTGTTCGCGACCTTCCCGGCCGGGCTCGTGATCTATTGGACATGGAACAACCTCCTCTCGATTGCGCAACAGTGGTTGATCATGAAGCGGATGGGCGTGAGCCCGGGCTGAGCCGATCGGCGCCGGAGCCGCGGGTGGAAGCCGCGACCGTCGCGGCCGGCGCCGATCTCGAGGAGGGGCGAAAGCTCTTCGCCGGGCCGGTGCGCTACCTCCTGAGTGTCGCCCGCCTCGACCAATTGCCCGAAGCGGGGCTGCCCGAGATCGCCTTCACCGGCCGCTCGAACGTCGGCAAATCCTCGTTGTTGAACGCGCTCGTCGGGCGATCGGGGCTCGCCCGGACCTCCGCCACCCCCGGGCGCACGCAGGAGCTCGTCTTCTTCGAGCTCGCCCAGCGGCTGTTGCTCGTCGACATGCCGGGCTATGGCTACGCCCGGGCGCCGAAAGAGAAGGTCGAGGCCTGGACGCGGCTCGTTTTCGCCTATTTGCGCGGCCGGCCGAGCCTGGCCTTGGCCTGTCTTCTGATCGATGCTCGGCACGGGACCAAGCCCGCCGATCTCGAGACCATGGAACTTTTGGCGAAGGCCGCGGTTCCGTTTCTCGTGGTGCTGACCAAGGCCGATCTCGTGGCGGCCCGCGAGCTCGCCGCTCGGCTCGAGCTCATGCGCGGCCAGCTCCTGCGGCGCCGGGCGGCACTGCCCGAGCCGATCGTGACCAGTGCCCGAGATCGCCGCGGGCTCGAGCTGTTGCGCGCCGAGCTCGCCGCGCGTGCCGCAGGCGCGGTGCAGAGCCGTCCCGGAGAACCGACATGAGCGCGAGCGTGGTGCCTCCCGAGACCCAGCGCGTCGCCAACACGCTGATCGAAGCACTGCCCTACATGCGGCGCTATCGCGGTGCCGTCATGGTCGTCAAATATGGCGGCCACGCCATGGGCGACGAGCAGGTCGCGGCCGATTTCGCGCGCGACGTCGTGCTCTTGAAGCAGGTCGGCATCAATCCCGTGGTCGTCCACGGCGGCGGTCCGCAGATCAAGGCGATGCTCGATCGGCTCAAGATCCAGTCGAGCTTCGTCGACGGGCTCAGGGTGACCGATGCGGCGACCGTGGAAGTGGTCGAGATGGTCCTGGCCGGCCGGATCAACAAGGAGATCGTAACGGCGATCCAGAACGCGGGCGGCATGGCCGTGGGCTTGTGCGGCAAGGACGGCCGCCTGGTCGAGGCCCGAAAACTCACCCGCACCCGGCGCGATCCGGACAGCGCGATCGAGCAGGTGGTCGATCTCGGCTTCGTGGGCGAGCCGACCCGGGTCAACACGCACGTGCTCGACGTCTTGACCGAGAGCGACATCATCCCGGTGATCGCGCCGATCGGCGTCGGCGACGACGGCCAGACCTTCAACATCAACGCCGATACCGTGGCGGGTGCGGTCGCGGGTGCCCTCAAAGCCCGCAAGCTCTTGATGCTGACCGACGTCAAGGGCGTGCTCGACGCCGACAAGCGGCTCGTGGCGACGCTCGACGCCGGCACCGCGCGGGCCTGGATCCGCGACGGGGTGATCTCGGGCGGGATGATCCCCAAGGTCGAAACCTGTCTGGCCGCGGTCGAACAGGGGGTCGAGGCGGCGGTGATCCTCGACGGCCGCGTGCCGCACGCGATCCTGCTCGAGCTTTTTACCGCCGGCGGCTTCGGGACGCAGATCGTCCGCGCCGGTTGAGCGGCCGAGCCGGGGGCCCCGGCCTTCACTCGCGCAAAGTCGCGATCCAGGCGGCGACGTCCGAGCGCTGCCGGTTGCCGAGCGGCGGCGGTGGCATCTCGGGATGCGGCGGGGCGATCAGCCGGTCGGCCAGTGCCGCGGTGTCGCTCCACTTGCGGGCGATCGCGGCGAAGGTCGGGACGCCGTCGGGGACGGGCCGAGCCACGCCCGGCACGAGGTGGCAGTTCGAGCAGAGCTCGATCGCGAGCGCCCGGCCCGCCACCGGATCGCCCGGCTGGGCGCCGGCCGGAGCCGCACCCACGACCAGGCCGATCGCCGCGATCGCTATCCCGAGACGCACCACGCGCGGCCTCCTCGCGGTCGCACCCGGCCGCGATCTCGCACGCGGCCGGGCCCGCGGCAAGCCGGGTCAGAAGCCGCGGCCGTCGCGGCGGCGCTGCAGCATCGGCCAGTCGACGCGGCCGAACAGCCCGCCGCCGTGGAGGTCGCCGAGATCGCCCCGCGTAAGCCCGATGTCGCGGAGCTGGGCGTCGCTCAGGGACAAGAGGGCGCGCCGCGCCCGGTAGTCGGCCAGCGCGCGCGCGATCGCCTCCGCGAGCCGGCGCAATAGCCGCGGCCGAGACGCCGTGGCCCCTGGGTGAGGCAGGTTGGCAGCGGGGATCGAAGCCATGAGGTCGGTGCTCCATCGGTTGCGACCGACGAGGTGACCCCTTTCGCTCGATTTCGCCAACGAATAATGTTGACGGACCCGATCACGAACGTTGATGGAGCCCCCGTGCTCGATCCCGACCTGCTCGCGAGTTTCGTCGCGGTCGCCGAGGCCGGCGGCTTCACCGAGGCGGCAGCCCGCGTGCATCGCACCCAATCGGCCGTCAGCATGCAGATCAAGCGGCTCGAGGAGCGGCTCGGGCGGGCCTTGTTCGAGCGCTCGGCCCGCGGTGCCGTGCTCACGCCCTCGGGCGAGCTCTTGCTGCCGCACGCGCGCTCGATCCTGGAAGCGCACCGCAAGGCGCTCGCCCTCTTCGCGGAGGATCCGGTAGCGGGCCGGGTGGTGGTCGGCGCGCCCGACGATTACGCCGCGACCTTCCTGCCGGCGAGCCTCGCCCGCTTCGCCGAGACGCACCCCAAGGTCGAGGTCGAGCTCGTGGTCGCACCCTCGGCCGAGCTCGTGCCGGCGCTGGAGCGGCCGGACGGGCCAGATCTGGCGCTGGTTACGGCCGGCTGCGGCGAGCGGGCGGCCACGATCCTGCGCCGCGAAGCCCTGGTCTGGGTGGCGGCCGTGGGCCACGAGATCGAGCGGCGCGATCCGCTGCCGCTCGCTTTGTTCCATTCGGGTTGCGCCTTTCGCCGGGCGGCCCTCTCCGCCCTCGCCGCGAGCGGCAGGCGGTACCGAATCGCCTATACGAGCGTGAGCCTCGCCGGCGTGCTGGCGGCCGTGAAGAGCGGCTTCGCGGTCGGTGTCGTGCTGCGGGCGAGCCTCGTGCCCGGGCTGCGGGTCCTGGGGTCGGAGGAGGGCCTGCCCGAGCTGCCGGCGATGGCGATCGCGCTCGCCCGGGCCGAGCATCGCCGCAGCGCCGCCGCCGACGCCCTCGCCCGCCACCTGGCCGCAACACTCGCCTCGGCACCCGATCTCGCCGCGGCCTGATCCGGCACCGCCCGCGGCCTTGCTCTGGGTGACTTGGGGGTCGCAGACGACCTCGGCGTCGGCCGCTCTACCGGTCGGGCTCGCTTGGTCGCCCGAGCCGAACCGGCTGCGCCCTGTGGATCGCGGCAGCCGGCTCCGCTCGCTTTGTCGGCGGTCATCGCCTCGGCTGGCGCTGGCGCGATGCCAGAGACATCGAGCCTCGCGGGCTCGAACCGGCGGAGAAGCGCACCCGCGCGCTCGTGGTTCGCGCAGCCTGCCGCGGGCGGCCGCACGTGATAGAGTCACGACGGGCGGAGGAGGCGGCGCATGACCCTGGTCGAATCCCTCTTGCGGGCGCTGCGAGCGCGCGGGGTGCGCGAGATCTTCGGCATTCCGGGCGATTTCGCGCTGCCGTTCTTCAAGCTCGCCGAAGCGAGTGCCCTGTTGCCGATCCACACCTTGAGTCACGAGCCGGCCGTGGGTTTCGCCGCCGATGCCGCCGCGCGCTTCCGCTCGGCACCCTCGGTTGCGGCCGTGACCTGGGGGGCGGGGGCGTTCAACATCGTCAACGCGGTTGCCGCCGCTTACGCCGAGAAGTCGCCCGTGGTCGTGATCTCCGGGGCGCCCGGCCGGCACGAGCTGCGCTCGGGCCTCTTGCTGCATCATCAGGGCCCGCGGATCGACACCCAGTTCCGCGTCTTCCAGGAGATCACCGCCGCCCAGGCGCGGCTCGACGATCCGCGCACGGCCCCTTTCGAGATCGCCCGCGTGCTGCAGGCGGCGGTCGAGGAGAGCCGGCCGGTCTATCTCGAGATCCCGCGCGACATGGTGGCGGTGCCGATCGAGCCCCTGCCCGATCCCGTCCCCTGGCCCTTCGACCCCGAGGCCGTGGCGGCCTGTGCGGAGGCGATCCTCGAGCGGCTCGCCGCGGCGCACCGGCCGGTGCTCTTGGTCGATGTCGAGATCCGCCGGTTCGGGCTCGAGGGGCGGGTGGCGGAGCTCGCGCGCCGGCTCGCGATCCCGGTCGTGACGAGCTTCATGGGCCGCGGCCTGCTCACCGAGGCGGATGCGCCCCTCATCGGCACCTATCTCGGACCGGCCGGCGATCCCTCGATCGCGGAGCTGGTCGAGGGCTCCGACGGGCTGCTCCTTCTGGGGGTGATCCTCTCCGACACCAACTTCGGGGTCGGCGCCGGCAAGATCGACCTCCGCCGCACGATCCGCGTCTGCGACCGCAGCGTCGCCATGGGCTTCCACGTCTTCCCCGAGATCCCGCTCGAGGCGCTCGTGGACGCCTTGCTCGCGCGCGCCCGGCCGCTCGGGGCGGCGGTGGCGGCACCGAAGCCGGCCGTCCCGCGCGGTCTCGTCGCCGACGAGGCGCCGATCACCCCCGACGACATCGCGCGCGGCCTCAACGACCTGTTCGCCCGCCACGGCGTGATGCCGATCGCCTGCGACGTGGGCGACTGTCTGTTCACCGCCATGTCGCTCGATCACGGTCCGCTCACGGCGCCGGCCTATTACGCCGGCATGGGCTACGGGGTGCCGGCCGGGATGGCGGCCCAGCTCGTGACGGGAAGGCGGGTGATCGTGCTCGTGGGCGACGGCGCGTTCCAGATGACGGGCTGGGAGCTCGGCAATTGCCGCAAGCTCGGGATCGACCCGATCGTCCTCGTCTTCAACAATCGCAGCTGGGAGATGCTGCGGGTGTTCGAGCCGGAGAGCCGCTTCAACGATCTCGACGACTGGCGCTTCGCCGAGGCGGCTGCGGCCCTCGGCGGCGAGGGCAGGCGGGTCGCGACCCGGGCCGAGCTCGCCGCCGCACTCGCGGCTGCGGTCGAGCGCCGCGGCCGGTTCCAACTGGTCGAGGCGGTGATCCCGCGCGGGGCCATTTCGGAGACGCTCCGGCGGTTCGTCGAAGGGGTGCAGAGCCTGCGCCGGGCGACCGCGTCGTGAGCGTCGCGCGGACCGCATCGCCGCTCTTGGTCGAGCCCGACGCCGAGCGGCGGGCGGCACTCGGGCGGTGGCTGTTACGCGCGGGCGGCATCCTCCTGCTAGGGATCGGGGTGGTGGCGGGTGGCCTCGCTACGCTTTTGGGCCTCGGCCCCGCGCTCGCGACCGGTTGCGTGTTGGCGGCCTCGGGCGGGTTTCTGGTCGCACTCCCCTTCCTGCCGGGCCGCACCATCCAGCTCTTCTTCCGCGCGCTCTTTCGGCTCCTCTTCCGGCTCGAGGTCGAGGGTGCGGCGCGGTTCGCCACGGCGGGCTCGAGGCGGATCCTGGTCGCCAACCACGTCTCCTTCCTCGACGGCGCGCTGTTGCTCGCAGCGCTCGACGAGATCCCGGTCTTCGCGGTCTGGCACGGCTGGCTCGCGCGCTGGTGGTTGGCACCCTTCCGCGGGCCCTTGCGGCTCGTCTCGGTCGACCCCACGAAGCCGCTCGAGGCGCGTCGGCTGGCCGATCTCGTCGCCGCCGGCGAGCCGTTCGTGATCTTTCCCGAAGGCCGCATCACCAACACCGGCGGGCTCATGAAAATCTACGCCGGGCCGGCCTGGATCGCCGATCGGGCGCAGGCGACGATCGTGCCGGCGCGGATCGAGGGGGCCGAACGCAGCTTCCTCTCGCGGCTCGAGCGCGGCCAGGTCCGGCGCACGCTCTTCCCGAAAATCCGCGTACACGTCCTCGAGCCGCGGCCGCTGGCACTTCCGGCCGAGCTGCGCGGCCGGACGCGACGGCGGCGGGCCGCGACCTTCCTGCACGATCTCCTGGTCGAGGCGATCGCCCGGACCGACGCGCGGCACGCGAGCCTGTTCGAGGCGCTCCTGGCGGCCCGCACGCGCCGCGCCGGCCGCGCGCCCTGCTTCGAGGACGTGCGCGGCGTCCGCCTGTCGCTCGACCGGCTCGTGCTCGGTGCGCTGCTGCTCGGCCGCCGGCTCGAGCGCGAGACCGCGCGCGGCGAGGCTGTGGGCCTGTTCTTGCCGAACGCCTGTGCGACGGTCGCCACCTTCATGGCGCTCCAGGCGATCGGCCGGGTCCCGGCGATGCTCAACTACGCGGCCGGGATCACGAACCTCTTGGCGGCGGTCGAGGTCGGCCGGATCGGCCTCGTCCTCGCCTCGCGCGCGTTCCTCGAGCAAGCGCGGCTCGAGCGCGAGCTCGCGGCGATCGCAGAGCGCGCGCGCATCCTCTACCTCGAGGATCTGCGCGCCGAGCTCGGCACGGCGGCGCGGCTGCGGGCCTTCCTCGACCGCTTCCGGGCCCGGCGGTTCCACGCCCGTTACGGTGTTTCGGCCGAGGAGAGTGCCGTGCTGCTCTTCACCTCGGGCTCGGAAGGACGGCCCAAGGCCGTGGCGCTGAGCCACGCGGCCCTGCTCGCCAACGCCGCGCAGATCGCCGCCCTGTTCGACTTCGGCGGGCACGATCGCTGCTTCGCCGCGCTCCCGCTCTTCCACGCCTTCGGCCTCATGGGCGGGCTCGTCCTGCCGATCCGGGTCGGTGCCGAAGTCTTTCTCTATCCCTCGCCGTTGCACTATCGAACGGTGGCCGAGCTCGTCTACGGCACCAACGCCACCATCCTCTTCGGCACCGACACCTTCCTCAAAGGCTACGCCCGGGTCGCGGATCCGCTGGACTTCCGGAGTCTGCGCTACCTCTTCGCGGGTGCGGAGAAGCTGCACGAGGAGACCCGCCGGATCTGGCAGGACCGTTTCGGCGTGCGGGTGCTCGAGGGCTATGGTGCCACCGAGACCGGCCCCGTGATCTCGGTCAACACGCCCGCGCACAACCGACCGGGCACGGTCGGCCGCCTCTTGCCCGGCATGGAGGCGAGGCTCGAGCCCGTGGCCGGCATCGAAGAGGGTGGTCGGCTTCTGGTCCGCGGGCCCAACCTGATGCGCGGCTATCTCGACCCCGAGCGTCCGGGCGGGCTCCGATCGCCCGAGGGCGGCTGGTACGACACGGGCGACATCGTCGCGATCGACGAGGAGGGCTATCTTTCCATCCTCGGCCGCGCCAAGCGCTTCGCCAAGGTGGGTGGCGAGATGGTGAGCCTCGCCGCGGCCGAGGAGATCGTCGCTGCCGCGGTGCCGGAGGAAGCGCACGCGATCCTGGCACTCGCCGATCCGAGAAAGGGCGAGCGGCTCGTGCTGGTCACCACCGCGCGCGGGCTCACCCGCACCCGCCTCGTGCAGGCCGTGCACGAGGCGGGTGCCAACGAGCTCTTGCTGCCCTCCGAGATCGTCGAGCTCGACGAGCTGCCGCGGCTCGCGACCGGCAAGCCGGACTACCCCGCACTCGCCCGCTTCCTGGCCGAGCGGGCGACCGCTCCGGGCCGCTCGGCCGGTGCGGTCGCCTGAGGCCGGCTCAAGCGGCGAGGGCCGCGGGCGCGGGCGAGCCCCGCTCGCGATACCAGCCGCGATCGCGGATGATGGCGATGCCCTCGCTCGAAAAGCCGTTGAACGCCGTCTTCAAGGCGTTCGAGTAGGCACCCATCATGCCGACCTCGAGCCAGTCGCCCTCGCCGACCTCGCGCACGATCCAGTGCGGCCCCGGCATGCTGTCGATCGAATCGCAGGTCGGGCCGTAGAGATCGAACGCGTCGGGCTCGCCGAACACGATGCCCGAGGGACGGACCAGGCGGATCGGGAATTGCGGGCCGATCCACTTGAGCTCGGCCAGGTTCCCGTAGACCCCGTCGTTGACGTAGAGCGACCGGCCGCGGCGGAGCTCGACCCGGGTCAGCACCGACGCACCGTCGGCAACCAGCAACCGGCCGGGCTCGCACTGGAGGCGGCAGTGCAGGCCGTGCGCCAGGACGGCGCCCACGATCGTGGTGACGAAGGCCTCGAACTCGGGCTCGTCGCCCTTGTAGACCGCCGGAAAGCCGCCGCCCACGTCGAGATGGTCGACGCCGCCCACGGCGTGCGCGACGTCCGCGGCGATCGCGATCGCTCGCTCGAATGCCTCCGGATCGACGCATTGCGAGCCCACGTGGAAGGTCAGGCCGATCTCGGCCGCCATGCCGCGCGCCCGGCGCAACAGACGAACCGCCTCCTCGCGCTCGACGCCGAACTTGCCGGTGAGCGAAAGGAGCGCGCCTTTGCCCGGGACGGCGAGGCGCAGGAAGAGCTCGAGGTCCCTGGCGCGGTCGGTCGCCGCCACGATCTTGGCGAGCTCGTCTTCGTGGTCGAAGACGAAGCGGCGCACGCCGTGTCGGTGATAGGCCTCGGCGATCGCCTCCGCACTCTTGACCGGGTGCATGAAGTGGCAACGCGCCTGCGGCAGCAGGCGGCGCACGAGGCGCACTTCGCCGATCGAGGCGGTGTCGAAGTGGCGCACGCCACCCCGCCACAGCGACTCGAGCACGATCGGCGTGTCGTTGCACTTGACCGCGTAGAGAACGTCCCCCGGGAACGCGGCCGTGACCCGTCGGGCCCGCGCCTCGATCAGGTGCGGGCGAACGCAGATCACCGGGTTCTCCGGGGAACGCAGCGACAGCAGCGCCGCGGCGCTGCCGAAGGTCTCAGCCATACCGACCTCCCAACCCCTGGGGGAGTCAAGACGATCAGTCAGCCGCCGCCGCGCGCGCCGCAGTGCTTGGGCTTCCTTCTCGGGAGCGCGCATATGGGGGCGATCGCGGCGCTTGTAAAGAGCAAAATTCCACGTTGGCGGTCATGATCTTACCCGCGCCCCGGCGACCCCGGCCGACGCCCTTGGCGGCCGCGGCAGCCGCGTGGCAGCCGTGCGACGGGACGATGATCCGCGAGGGGAAAACGGGGCGGACGGCTGCCGAGGCTGCCGGGCGGCGAACAGCGGTCGACACGGCTGCCGTCGCGGCCGCGAGGCCACCATCGTCGCGTGCTCGTTCGCGGCCTGGGGCGCTCTTGCCGGGCGGTGCCGACCGACGGCCGGCCCCGCGGCCGGACGAAGAACCGAGCGCGCCTCCGGCCCGAGCGCGATCCGGGCCGCTCGCCCCTAACGGCGGGCCGCCGCCCGGGGAGGAGGATCGCGAGCTCCGGGCTCAGACCATGCCGAAAGCGCGGTGAACCTGGGCGACGACGGCCTGCGGCAAGTTCAGCCGGCCGGCGAGGGTCTGCAGGTAGGCGCGCTCGGCCGGGGTGTCGACCTCGATCGCCAAGAGCGAGGCGGCATAGACCTCGACCGCGACCTCGGGCGAGGGAACCGCCTGGACGATCGCCTCGAGATCGAGCGGGCGGCGCAGCTCCTCGGCGACGAAGCGGCGCGATTCCTCGTCGGCGCCGATCTCCTCGAGCTTGCCGGTGATGCGCGCGATCTCCTGTTGGTCGATCTGCCCGTCGGCCTTGGCCGCGGCGACCATCGCCCGGACCAGGAGGAGGGCCGTGTCGTCGGAGGCGAGCTGGTCCGTGGGCGGCTGGGCCGCCGATGGCTGGGCCTGGCCTTGCGCCTGTTGGCTCGCCTGCAGCGCGGCCAGGGCGAGGCTGCCGAGCAGCGCCAGGGCGCCGCCACCGACGGCCCCTTTGCGGCCGCCGAGGAGTGCTCCGGCGATGGCACCGAGGCCGCCCACGGTCAGCGGATCGTTGCTCTTGATCCCTTCGCCGGCACGCCCGGCCGATTGCTGGAGCCCGCCCAGCACCTGGCCCAGGATCGCGCCGAGCCCGCCGCCGCCGGCGCCGGTCTGGCCCTGTCCACCCAGCATCCCGGCGAGCTGGCCCAAGAGGCCGCCGCCCTGTTCGCCGAGCCCCTGTGGCCCGAGTGCGTGCTGGATCCGCTGCGGTGCCGAATCGGTCATCCTCGCCTGGACCAAGGAGTCGAGGAGACGCTTGGCGTCGAGCATCGGCGATCCTCTCTTGCCGAACGACGCCACCATGGCATGGGGGGCGCCGGGGGAAAACCCCCGCCGCGAGCTCCGCGCCCGCCGACCGGAACGTGCGGCGGGCGGCCCGGTCGGGCGCGCGAGGGCGCCGAGGCCCTTTAGGATGAACACCCTGGCATACCCGGGTGGCAGGGCGGTGATCGTTAACGGTTCCTTGCGTTGACCGCCTCCCAATCCAGAGGGTAGGGGTGCGCGCGGCTGCGAGGCGCTGCGACAGGGCTGTCGGTCGACCGCCGGACCAGCCCAACCTGGAGGAACGACGATGGCGCGGCAAACGGGGACCCTGGCACGCGACCGCTTGACCGGTACGGACGAGAACGACGTCCTGGTCGGCGATGCGCTCAATCTGACCGCCGGACAGGTCGGCGCCGCCGACCAGATCACGGGCGGCCTCGGCGACGACTTTCTCTTCGGTGATGCGGGCAACCAGGGTGATGAGGACGACCCGGACAGCGTTTTCACCCAGGGCATTCTCGACGGTGCCACCGGCGGTCGCGACCGTATCTTCGGCGGCGACGGCAACGACAGCATCCAGGGCGACGGCCAGGTGATGCGGAACAACGCCGTGGGCGGCGCCGACACGCTCAACGGCGACAACGGCAACGATTACATCTTCGGCGACGCCTACGAGGGCCGGACGGGCGCGCGTGGCGGTGCCGACAAGATCAACGGCGGTGCCGGCAACGACTTTCTGTTCGGCGATTTCGCGCGCGACGACGGCAGCACGCTCGGTGGCAAGGACTTGCTGGTCGGCGGTGCCGGCAACGACCTGTTCTTTCTGGGCAAGGGCCGCGACACGATCCGCGACTTCGTCCAGGGCGAGGACAAGCTCAATCTCCGCTATTTGAGCTTCGGTGGCACGAAGCTGACCTTCGGCGACCTCGACACCAACGGCGACAATCAGTTGACCTCCGACGACGACTTCGTGACCGCCAAGGGGACCAAGGTCACGATCGACCTCGGTGCCGCGGCCGGCGGCACGGCCGGGGTCGACGTCACGGTGATCACCGTCGCCAAAGGTGTCGTGCTCGGTCTGTCGGACTTCGACACCAGCACCCCGGCCGGTACGCCGCTCTGAGCGGCCGACCGCCCGGGATCCCGCCGACGGCCCCTTCGGGGGCCGTCTTGCTTTTCGGACGCCGCTCGCCAACCTCGCTGGCATGGACCTGCTCGATCGCCGGCGGCTCCTCCTCGTGGGCGCGGGGCTCGCCGGCGCGGGCGGCGCGCGGCGGGCGCGCGCCAATGGCGATCC
>JANWZN010000057.1 GCA_025054575.1 Geminicoccaceae bacterium
GAGGCGCTGACCGCCGAGCGCGGCTGAGGCGCGCGCCCGAACCGGGGCCGGCCGAACCGGCCCGAGCCAACCAGGGGAGAGAGGAGACCATGCGGGTCTATTACGACCGGGACGCCGATCTGAACCTCGTCAAGAGCAAGAAGGTCGCCGTCGTGGGCTACGGCAGCCAGGGCTTCGGCCACTCCAACAACCTCAAGGACAGCGGCGTCCCCGAGGTCGCGGTCGCCTTGAAGGCCGGCTCGCCCACCCGCAAGAAGGTCGAGGCCGCGGGCCTCAAGTGCATGACCCCGGCCGAGGCCGCGCGCTGGGCCGACGTCGTCATGGTCCTCGTCCCCGACGAGCTGCAAGCCGACCTCTACAAGGAGGAACTCGCCCCCAACTTGAAGGAGGGGGCGGCCTTGATGTTCGCGCACGGCTTCAACATCCATTTCAAGCTGATCGAACCGCGCCCCGATCTCGACGTCTTGATGGTAGCCCCCAAGGGCCCCGGCCATCTCGTCCGCTCCGAATATGTGGGCGGCGGCGGCGTGCCCTGCTTGCTCGCGATCCATCAAGACGCGTCCGGCACCGCCCACGATCTGGGCCTGTCGTACGCGAGTGCGATCGGCGGCGGCCGCGCCGGGATCATCGAGACGAGCTTCAAAGAAGAGGTCGAGACCGATCTCTTCGGCGAGCAGGTGGTCTTGTGCGGCGGGCTCTGTGCCCTGATCCAGGCCGGCTACGAAACGCTCGTCGAGGCCGGCTACGCGCCGGAGATGGCCTATTTCGAGTGCCTGCACGAGGTGAAGCTGATCGTCGATCTGATCTACGAGGGCGGCCTCGCCAACATGCGCTATTCGATCTCGAACACGGCGGAATACGGCGACTACACGACCGGCCCGCGGATCATCAACGATGCGGTCCGCGCCGAGATGAAGCGGGTCTTGGCCGACATCCAGACCGGCAAGTTCGCCAAGGACTGGGTGCTCGAGAACAAGGCCGGGCAGGTGAGCTTCAAGGCGATGCGGGCGCGCGCCGCGGCGCATCCGATCGAGCAGGTGGGCGAGCGGCTGCGGGCGATGATGCCCTGGATCGCCGCCAAGAAGCTCGTCGACAAGAGCAAGAACTTATTTTTTTCTTTTTTGGTCGTCGCTTCGCGAAGCCCGCCCTCGCGGCGGGATTTTTTCGTGCTTTCAGCTCAAAAGAAGAAACGACGGTAAGGGCACGGCGACGATCCGCGGATCGTCGACGATCACGCCATCGGAGCGCGTCACGAGCAGCCCGAACAGGGCCCGCTCGCCCAGTTCCTCGACGAACGAGCGCAGGGCGGCGATGTCGCGAACCGGATCGATGCGTCGCTGGTACTTCACTTCGATCGGGATGCGCTGGTCACCGACGGTAGCCACGTAGTCGAGCTCGGGCTTCCCCGACCGCTCCGGGCGCCAGGCGAGGACCAGGCCCGGCATCGACCCGAGATACGCACCGACGATGCCTTCGGCGATGCGCCCTGCGAGTTCGGCCAGCCGAGGATCCTCGACCGGCCGAGCCAAGGGAACTTCCTCGCGCAAGATGGCTGCGCGCAGCGCGTGATCGGTGAGGCAGATCTTCTTTGGCGCCCGCATCCGCCTGAGCTGGATCTCCAGCGGATCGACGAGGGTGACGAGTAGGGACTGGTGCAGGAAATCGAGATAGTGCGCGACCCGTTGCGGTCCCGCGTTGCCCGCGTGGACGAGTTGGACGTCCTCGGTCAGTTTTCGCACGCTCGGAGCCTGGCCGGTGTAGCGACAGGCGAGCTTGAAGACCTCGCGCAGGAGGACCGGATCGCGGCGCCGGCCACGTTCGCCCAGCCGCAGGTCGTGCTCGATCACGCGATCGACGACGGTCTGGACGAGCTGGTCGGCGATCTCCTCCCAAGCCACGCCTTCACGATGCGCGAGCGGGTACCCGCCCCGCTCGGCGAACAGCGCGAACGCGGCGTCACGAAGCGCGCGGTACCGCTCGCCATGGGCGGCGAGCCCGCGCCAGAATTCCTCGTCGCGCCAAGCCTCGTAACCGTTCGCCCCTTGATAGCTGGGCAGGTCCCCGAGGCCGCGAAGGGCCGCGATCTCGGCGGGCCGCATCGGGCCCATCTCGATCATCTGGATCCGACCGGCGAGACTGTCGCGACCGCGCGCGATCCGGAGCGCACTCGAGCCGGTCACCAGCACCCGACCCGCGGTGTGATCGACCAGCGCCTTGATCTGGGTGTGCCAGTTGTCGAGGTTCTGGACTTCGTCGAGGAAGACGAACGCCGGTTCGCCTCGCGCCGCGCTCTCGTTGAGATCCCCTCGAAACACCACGCGCTCGTACCAGGATACGAGCCGAAGGATCGGGTCGTCACCGAGTTTCGCGAGCCAGGCGAGCTCGTCGAACTGGACACGGAAAATCCGATGGGGAGGTATCCGTTCGTCGCGCAGGAGCGCTCCGACCAACTGCTCGAGGAGCGTCGTCTTGCCGACCTGACGCGGACCGCGAAGGACCAACACCGGTGCGAGCGGTCGGAGCAGCCGCTCCCGGAGCTTCGCGAACGGCCAGCGTCGGAACGCGGGGATCGGCCGCGCCGAGCGCCCTTCCCACCAGGGATTCTGGCGGTGGAGCTCCCGAACTGTCGGCGGCGGCAGATCGTCGACTCGAAGATCGAGTTGCGGCGAAGAACGGCCCACGATCTCAAAACGGTCTGGCACGCCCCGCGCCTCACCCCTCCCGAAAATCCACGTGGATGTGGTTGCCGTCCGGGTCGTGGATGTTGACCTGGGTGATGCCGCTGCCGGGCGGACTGCCGAGCTCGTAGGCCACCCCCTTGGCCTCGAGATGGCGCAAGAACTCGGCGAGCCCCCTGCCCTTGAGGGCGAAATGCTCGATCCGCGGCTCGATCGCCCGCGGCGGCTCGGCCACCTTCACCAGATGCACGATCGCCTGGTCGCCGCAGTAGAGCCAAGCACCGCCGAAGCTGAAGGCGGGCCGCAAGCCGGCGCGCAGGCCCAACACCTCCTCGTACCAGCGGACCATCGCCTCGAGGTTGGCGGTCCGCACGTTGACGTGGTCGAAGCCTCGGATCTCCATGGCCCGCCTCCGGCTCTCCCCCGACCCTGGCCGGCAGCACCCGACCGGTCTACGCTTTGCGCCCGGATCCTAACGGCCGGCAGCGCCCGCCACCATGCCCACCCCCATCGACCCCGCCCGCTCGCTGCTGCTCACCGACCTCTACGAACTCACCATGCTCGACGCCTATCGGCGCGAGGGCATGGAAGCCGTCGCGAGCTTCGAGTTCTTCGTTCGCAAGCTGCCGCCCTGCCGCAATTTCTTCGTGGCCGCCGGGCTCGAGCAGCTGGTCGACTTCCTCGAAAACGCCCGCTTCACGGACGAAGAGCTCGCTTGGCTCGCCGGCACCGGCCGCCTCGCGCCCGAGACGATCGAGCGGCTCAGGGCCTTCCGCTTCACGGGCGACGTGGACGCGATGCCGGAAGGCACGGTCTTCTTCGCCGACGAGCCCGTGGTGCGCGTCACCGCACCGCTGCCCGAGGCCCAGCTCGTCGAGTCGCGCCTCATCAACCTCCTCCACTTCCAGATCCTGATCGCATCCAAGGCCGCCCGCATGGTGCTCGCCGCACCGGGCAAGATCCTCCTCGATTTCGGCCTGCGCCGCGCGCACGGCGCCGAGGCGGGGCTCTTGGCCGCGCGCGCCGCCTGGCTCGCGGGCTTCACCGGCACCGCCACCGTCCCGGCCGAGCCCTTCTTCGGCATCCCGATCTACGGCACCATGGCGCACTCCTTCGTCCAGGCCTTCGGAAGCGAGCGCGAGGCCTTCGAAGCCTTCGCCCGCTCGCGGCCCAGAGCCTTGATCCTCTTGATCGACACCTACGAGGTCGAGGCCGCGGCCCGGCTCGTCGTGGCGATGGCCCCCGAACTCGAGGCGCAGGGCACGCCGGTCCAGGGGGTGCGGATCGACAGCGGCGATCTCGCCGCGCACGCCCGTGCCGTGCGCGCCATCCTCGACGAGGGCGGGCTTTCGCAGGTGAAGATCTTCGCCTCGGGCGGGCTCGACGAGCAAACGCTCGCCCGCCACCGGGCCGAAGCCGTTCCGATCGACGGCTACGGCATCGGCACGAGCCTCACGACCTCGACCGACTGGCCGGCCCTCGATTGCGCCTACAAGCTCGTGGCCTATGCCGGCGAGCCGCGCAGGAAGCGCAGCGAGGGCAAGGCCACCTGGCCCGGCGCCAAGCAGGTCTGGCGCCGCTACGAGAACGGGGTCATGGCGGGCGACCGGCTCGGCCTCGCCGAGGAGACGCTCGAGGGCGAGCCGCTCCTCGTCCCGGTGATGCGCGGCGGCCGCCGGGTCGGGCCGCTGCCGACGCTGGCCGAGGCGCGCGCGTGCTGCGCCCGCCAGCTCGCGGCGCTTCCCGAGCCGCTGCGCGGGCTCGAGCCGGCCGCCCCGCCCTACCCGGTCGAGCCCACCACGGCGCTGCTGGCCCTCGCCGAGCGCTGCGACCGCCTCCAGCGCGCGCGGGCGCGATGAACCGAGGGCCCGCCGATCCTGCAGCCGAGGGCTCGAGCGCGGCCGAGCTCGGACTCGATCTTCCCGAGGCTGGGCTCGCAGCCAAAGGCCTGCCCGAGGGCGACGGCAACCGCTCGGCCGAGCGCGCCCGCTTCCGCGCCGAGCGCGGCCCCGCGGCGCGTGCCCTGCTCGAGGCGGACGAGCGGGTGTTTTTTCGCCAGGTGCTCTCGACACCCTGTCTCGAGGCGGTGGTGCGCGCCGAGGGCCCCTGGCTCGAGACGGCCGACGGGCAGCGGATCCTCGACTTCCACGGCAACAGCGTGCACCAGCTCGGCCACGGCCATCCGCGCGTGCGCGCGGCCGTAGCACGGGCGCTCGCCGAGCTGCCCTTCTGCCCGCGCCGCTACACCAACCCCTCGGCCGTGCGCCTGGCCGAGCGGCTGGTTTCGGCCATGCCGGGCGGGAATGGCGCCTGGAAGTGCCTTCTCGTGCCATCGGGCTCGCTCGCGATCGGGATCGCGCTCAAGCTCGCCCGGCTCGCCACGGGGCGCTTCGGCACGCTCGCCTTCTGGGACAGCTTCCACGGCGCCGGGCTCGATGCCGCATCGCTCGGCGGCGAGGCTCTGTTTCGCGACGGACTGGGGCCGCTCCTGCCCGGCGCGCACCATCTGCCGCCGCCCGGCCGCGGGCCCTGCCGCTTCGGCTGCCGCGACGAGGAGCACGGCAACTGCCTCGCCTTCCTCGACGAGACCCTCGCGCGGGCGCCCGAGATCGGCGTGCTCGTGGCCGAGCCCGTGCGCTGGACCACGGTGGCGCATCCGCCCCCGGGTTACTGGAAGGCGGTGCGGTCGATCTGCGATCGCCGGGGCGTGCTGCTCGTCTTCGACGAGATCCCGGCCTCCCCCGCCCGCTCGGGCTCGCTCTTCGTCTTCGAACAGCTGGGCGTCGTCCCCGACATGCTGGTGCTCGGCAAGGGCCTCGGCGGCGGGATCTGGCCGCAGGCCGCACTCCTCGCCCGAGCCGAGCTCGACCGATTTCCCGCAACCGCGCTCGGCCACTACACCCACGAGAAGAGCCCGGCCGGGGCGGCGGCTGCGCTCGCGACGCTGGAGGTGATCGCCCGAGGGGACCTGCTCGCCCGTGCCGGCGCGCTCGGCCGCCGCATGCAGGCGCGGCTCGAGGCGCTGCGCCCGGCCGTGCCGCTGTTGCGCGAGATCCGCGCCCTCGGCGCCATGGTCGGGGTCGAACTCGCCCGGCCCGACGGCACGCCGGCCGTGGCCGAGGCCGAGCGGGTGCTCTATGCCGCGCTGCGCCGCGGGCTCTCCTTCAAGATCGGCGGCGGCAACGTGATCACCCTCTGCCCGCCGCTCACGATCGGCGAGGATCTCCTCGACCGCGCCCTCGACATCCTCGCGGACGCGCTCCTCGAGCTCGCGGCACGACCTTCGCCGGCGGTTCGCGGCCCCGCCTGAGCTCGCTGCGCTGCGGTGATCGGCGTCACTGCCCGTGGCCCCCGTCCGCGGCAGCTTGTCGACGCCCTCGCTCGAGAACGGATCCGGCCCGTGAAAAACGCCCTCGCCCGCGCGCTCCTGCTCGTCGTGGTCGTTCCCGCCAACGATCGGCGGCCGGGTGGGCCGCCGGGTGCTCTCTATCGGATCCGCTGGCTGCGCAGCCACCGGATCGGGCGCGCGGGCGCGCTGCGCCGAGCGGGTCGGTTCAGCCCGTAGCGGCTCCGGCCGCCCGGCCGCCGCCTTCGCCCGCGATCACCACGAGGCGGGCCGCTTGGGCGGCCGTATGGTTCGGCAGCTCGAGCCGCACGCACCGTACCGTCTCGCTCCGTTCGAGCGCGAGCGACGCCCCCGCTTCCCGCGCGCGCTCGGCCCAGAGCAAGGGGTCGAGCTCCCGCTCCTCCTCCTCGCCGCTGCCGAGCCGCTCGAGATCGAGCACGAGCCCGGCCCCGCCCCGGCGCAGCCGCACCCGCAGCGGCGCGGGCTCCTCCCCGCGACCGTCGCCCGACTCGCTCGCGCTCCCGGCCGCGAGCGCGCCAACGAGCCCGTCCAGGAGGGCCGCCAGGCGCTCGGGGTCGGCGCTCGCGGGCGGCAGCCGCGGTGCGATCCCGAGCAGCACCGGCGGCTGCCCGCCCGCCCGGCCCGTCGTCCGCTCCTCGAGCAGCCGGTCGAGCGCCACCGGCCGGCGGACCACCGGCCGCGGCGGTGCCAGCAGCGGTGCCACGAGCCGGGTGCAGCGCTCGGCCGCCGCGCGCAGCCGCTCGAGACGGGCCTTGAGGGCCGGATCGCTCGCCAGCTCGTGCAGGACCACGGCCTCGCGGGCGACCCGCGCCAACGCCTCGCCGAGCTCCTGGACGATCCCGGCAAGCCGCGGGCCGGTGGGCCCGAGGGGTGCCCGAGCCGGCAGCACCGCGCTCGCCTCGAGCAAGAGCAGGAGCTGGCCGGCGGCGAGCTCGAACCGCCGCAGCTCCTCGATCCGCGACAGCGCCTCGAGGTCGAATCTCGCCCCCGGCTCGGACCGCAGCTCGAGCCCGCGGCCGGCGAGGCCGCGGCGAAAGGCGGTGTTCACGACGATCGGCCGGCCGTCGGGCGCGAGGATCGCCACCCCCTCGCCGATCGCTTCGACCGTCGCCAGCAAGAGCGCTTCGTGCGCCTCGGTCTCGGCCAAGCGCGCGCGCAGCGCACGCTCGCCTTCCGCGCGCTCGCGGTCGCGGGCCGCACGCCGCACCACCTCCCGCCGTTCCCGTCGCGCCGCGAGCGCGAGCCCCAGCGCGAGCAGGCCGGCGGCAGCCGACCAGGGTGCTGCCGCGGCGAAGCTCGCGCGAAGGAGCGCCCCCTCCTCCAGGCGATGCACCAACCAGAGCGAAAGCGGGGCGAGCTCGCTCGCGATCGCCTCGCTGCGGTCCAGCCCCGGGGCCGGATCGGCGTCGACGAGTGCCAGCCGGATCGCACGACCGTCGAGCGCCGCCACGAGCGCTGCGGCCGCGGCCAGGGCCCGCTCGCGCCGCTCGCTCTCGTCGCGGCCGGCCGCCGGCACTTCCAACCCCTCGCCCGTGTCGAGTACCGCGAGGACGGCCCGCCGATGCGCCTCGGCCGTCTCCTCGAGACCGAGCAGGAGCGCCCGCCGCGCCTGCTGCCACGCGATCGCAGCTGCGAGCAGGAGCAAGAGGATCGCGAGGAGGCCCGGGCCCCACCACGATCGGCGAACCCCGCTCGCTTCCTCCTCGAACGGCCGCGCGCGCATCGGCCCGTCTCCGCCCCGCCCGCAGGCCCCGTGACGCCCTGGAGAGGACGGGACCACCGGTCGATCCGGCCGTCAAGCCGTTCGCCTCGCGAGCGTTTCGCGCCGCGCCCGCCTTTCGTCTCGCCCGGGCCGCGCCTATGGTCGGGGCCGAGGGGAGGGCGGCGTGGCGGTCGACGACGCGATCTTGGAGACCGAGGGGCTGAGCAAGGAGTTCCGCGGCTTCCTCGCGGTCAAGAACGTGCACTTGCGGATCCGGCGGGGTACGATCCACGCGCTCATCGGCCCCAACGGCGCCGGCAAGACGACCTGCTTCAACCTCTTGACGAAGTTTCTGCAACCCACCGCGGGTCGGATCCGGTTCGAAGGCCGCGACATCACCGCACTCAGGCCCGCGCAAGTGGCCAAGCTCGGCATCGTCCGCTCCTTCCAGATCTCGGCCGTGTTCGGCCACTTGACCGCGCTCGAGAACGTGCGCGTGGCGCTCCAGCGCGAGCGCGGCGAGAGCTTCGATTTCTGGCGCTCGCATTCGGTCCTGCGGGCCTATGACGGCCGCGCCCGCGAGCTCCTCGCCGCGGTCGGGATCGAGGCCATGGCCGAGGTACCCGCAGCCGAGCTCGCTTACGGCCAGAAAAGGGCGCTCGAGCTCGCCACGACGATCGCCCTCGAGCCCGCGCTCATGCTGCTCGACGAGCCCACGGCCGGGATGGGCCGCGAGGACGTCGGCCGGATCGCCGCCCTGATCAAGCAGGTGGCCAAGGGCCGCACCGTGCTCATGGTCGAGCACAATCTCGCGGTCGTGGCCGATCTCTCCGACACCATCACCGTCCTCGCCCGCGGCGAGGTGCTGGCCGAGGGCGATTACGCTCAGATCAGCGCCGATCCCCGCGTGCGCGAAGCCTATCTCGGCAGCGAGGAGGGCTGAGCCGTGGCGGGGCCGCCCATCCTCGAGGTCGACGAGCTGCACGCCTGGTACGGGGAATCGCACGTCCTCCACGGCATGCGCTTTCATGTCCGCGAGGGCGAGGTCGTCACGCTGCTCGGCCGCAACGGCGCCGGCAAGAGCACGACGATCAAGGCCGTAATGGGCGTGGTGCCGAAGCGCTCGGGCTCGATCCGCATCCGCGGTGTGGAGACGATCGCGCTGCCGCCGCATCGCATCGCGAGGCTCGGCATCGCCTGGTGCCCGGAGGAGCGCGGCATCTTCGCGAGCCTCTCGGTGCTCGAGAATCTCTTGCTGCCGCCCGTAGTGGCCGAGGGCGGCCTGTCGCGCGCGGCGGTGTTGTCGCTGTTTCCCAACCTCGCCGAGCGGCTCTCGAGCCAGGGCACCAAGCTCAGCGGCGGCGAGCAGCAGATGCTCGCGATCGCGCGGATCTTGCGGACGGGCGCCCGGCTCCTTTTGCTCGACGAGCCGACCGAGGGCCTGGCACCGGTCATCGTCCAGCAGATCGGCCGGACGATCCGCAAGCTCAAGGCGGAGGGCTTCACGATTCTGTTGGTCGAACAGAACTTCCGCTTCGCCGCGCGACTCGCCGACCGCCACTACATCGTCGAGCACGGCCGTGTGGTCGACGAGATCGCGGCTTCCGACATCGGCCCGGGCCAGGACCGGCTCGTGGCCCATCTCGCCGTTTGAGGCTAGAACCGGCCGCGCGACATCCGGGAGGCACCCATGCGCACGAAAACGACCCTTCTCGCCGCCGCGGCGGTCCTGGCGTTGGGCCAGGCCCTGCCGGCGCTGGCCGACTTCACCGGCGGCAAGGTCCGGATCGGCGTCTTGAACGACCAGTCCTCGCTCTATGCCGACATCACCGGCCGCGGCTCGGTCGTGGCCGCGCAGATGGCGGTCGAGGACTTCGGCGGCAAGGTCAAGGGCGCGCCGATCGAGGTCACCTTCGCCGACCATCAGAACAAGCCCGATGTCGGCTCCAATGTCGCGCGGCAGTGGTACGACACCGACGGCGTCGACGTGATCGTCGACGTGCCGACCTCCTCGGTAGCACTCGCGATCAACGAGGTCACCCGCGAGAAGAACAAGGTCTTTCTCGTGAGCGGGGCGGCGACCTCGGACCTCACCGGCGCGAAATGCAGCCCGAACACGGTGCACTGGACCTACGACACCTGGGCGCTCGCCAACGGGACCGGCTCGGCGATCGTCCAGACCGGTGGCGATTCCTGGTTCTTCTTGACCGCCGATTACGCCTTCGGCCATGCGCTCGAGCGCGACACCGCAGCCGTCGTCACCAAGAACGGCGGCAAGGTCCTGGGTGCGGTCCGCCATCCGCTCAACAATCCCGACTTCTCCTCCTATCTCTTGCAGGCACAGGGCTCCAAGGCCAAGATCATCGGGCTCGCCAATGCCGGCGGCGATACGATCAACTCGATCAAGCAGGCGGCCGAGTTCGGCATCGTCGCCGGCGGCCAGAACCTCGCGGGCCTCTTGGTGTTCATTTCCGACGTCCACGGCCTGGGCTTGCAGACCGCGCAAGGTTTGATCCTCACCGAGTCGTTCTATTGGGATCTGAACGATTCGACCCGCGCCTGGTCGAAGCGCTTCGCCGAGCGGATGAACGGCCGGGTGCCGACCATGGTGCAGGCCGGGGTCTACGCGGCCGTCACGCACTATCTCAAAGCGCTCGACGCGCTGGGCGCGGACGGCGACGGCAAGGCGGTGGTCGAGAAGATGAAGGCCATGCCGACCGACGATCCGCTCTTCGGCAAGGGCGAGATCCGCAAAGACGGCCGCAAGCTGCACCCCATGTATCTCTTCGAGGTCAAGAAGCCAGCCGAGTCCAAAGGACCTTGGGACTATTACAAGCTCAAGGCGACGATCCCGGCCGACAAGGCGTTCCGCCCGCTCGCCGAGGGCAATTGCCCGCTCGCGCAGTGAGGATTCGATGACCGCGAGGCACGGGGCGAGCGCGCGATGACCGAGTTCTTCGGCATCCCCGCACCGGTGCTGTTCGGTCAGCTCCTGTTGGGGCTGATCAACGGTGCTTTCTATGCGATCTTGAGCCTCGGTCTCGCGGTCATCTTCGGGCTTTTGAACATCATCAATTTCACCCACGGCGCCCAGTACATGATGGGCGCCTTCACCGCTTGGATGTTGTTGAACTGGCTCGGTCTCGGCTATTGGTGGGCACTTCTTCTGGCACCGCTTCTGGTCGGGGCCAGCGGAATCCTGATCGAGCGGCTCTTGTTGAAGCGGCTCGCCGGGCTCGACCATCTCTACGGGCTGTTGCTCACCTTCGGGCTCGCGCTCGTGATCCAGGGCCTCTATCGCGACGCCTTCGGCTCCACGGGCCTGCCTTATGCGATCCCGGCCGAGCTGCGCGGCGGCCAGAATCTCGGCTTCATGTTCCTGCCGAACTACCGGGCCTGGGTCGTGGTCGTCTCGCTCGCGGTCTGCCTCGCCACCTGGCTCGTGATCGAGAAGACCCGGCTCGGCTCCTATCTGCGCGCGGCGACCGAGAACCCGACCCTGGTCCAGGCCATGGGCGTCGACGTGCCGAAGATGGTGACGCTCACCTACGGCTTCGGGGTGGCGCTCGCGGCCTTCGCGGGCGTGCTCGCCGCCCCGATCTACCAGGTGAGCCCGCTCATGGGCGCCGACCTCATCATCGTCGTCTTCGCCGTGGTCGTGATCGGCGGGATGGGCTCGATCCTGGGCTCGATCGTGACGGGCTTCGGTCTCGGCGTGATCGAGGGATTGACCAAGGTCTTCTGGCCGGAGGCCTCGAGCACCGTGATCTTCGTCATCATGGCGATCGTGCTCCTGTTGCGGCCCGCGGGCCTGTTCGGAAGGGCGGGCTGAGCCGTGGCGGTCAGGAGCGAGCCGGCCGCGATCCGCGCTGCGACCGGGACGGGTAACGGGCTGCGCCATCATCAGCTCGGCATGGCACTCCTGGCCGCGGCCCTCGTCTTCGCCCCGCTCGTGCTCTACCCCGTGTTCTTGATGAAGGTGCTCTGCTTCGCGCTCTTCGCCTGCGCCTTCAACCTGCTGGTCGGGTACGTCGGCCTCCTCTCGTTCGGACACGCCGCCTTTTTCGGCACCGCCGCCTATGCGGCCGGGCACGCGGCCAAGGTCTGGGGCCTGCCGCCCGAACTCGCCGTTCTGTTCGCGACCGCCTGTTCGGCCGTGCTCGGGCTCGCCTTCGGTTGGCTCGCGATCCGCCGCCAGGGCATCTATTTCGCGATGATCACGCTCGCCCTCGCGCAGATGCTCTATTTCTTCTACTTGCAAGCGCCGTTCACCGGTGGCGAGGACGGTATCCAGGCGATCCCGCGCGGCCGACTTTTCGGATTGATCGACCTCGCGAACGATCTCGTCATGTACTGGGTCGTCCTCGCCGTGTTCTTCGCCGGCTTCTTGCTGATCTACCGCACGATCCACTCGCCCTTCGGCCAGGTCCTCAAGGCTATTCGCGAGAACGAACCGCGCGCCGTCTCGCTCGGATACGACACCGACCGCTACAAGCTCGTGGCCTTCACGCTCTCCGCCGCCCTCTCCGGCCTCGCCGGTGGCACCAAGGCCATCGTCTTCCGGCTCGCGAGCCTCACCGACGTGCACTGGACGATGTCGGGCGAGGTCGTGTTGATGGCGCTCGTCGGTGGGCTCGGCACGGTGTTCGGCCCAATCGTCGGGGCCGCGGTCGTCGTCTCGCTGCAGAACTACCTGGCCGGCCTCGGCCATTGGGTGACGATCGTGCAGGGGCTCATCTTCGTCGCCTGTGTGCTCGCCTTTCGCCGCGGCATCGTGGGCGAGCTCGCGCGGCTCGTGGGCAAACCCCTCTGATCCGTACCCAGGCTCGCGCCGCGAGGCCGCGCCGGTCGACACCGACCCGGTTCGCCCACGGACCGGCGCTCTCTCGGTGGGCCAGCAACCCGCTGCCGAGACCGGGTGTCCCCGCGCCGATCCCGCTCCCGGACCACCCCGCCTCGCGCGCCCCGTGCCCGTCGCCGCTGCCGCGCGTCGCCAACACCGGCCCACTCCCTCGCCATCGTCTGCGCCCGAAGACCCGGCCGAAGGCGACCCGGAAGTCGGCGCGCGAGGCGCTGCACGGTCTCCCGTGCTCGGAGCCGCTCGCGACCCCGGCGACCGTCGCGGCACCGCGCCCGACCGGGCGAGGCGGATCCTCTGCCGCTCTGCGCCCGTGACCCGAAGCCCGAGGGCGCGTTCGACGGGGCGGACGGCTTCGAGCCGCTCTCGATCGCGGCACGCGCGCAGGTGCCCTCGGTCGGTCGCACAGCCGACCTCCGCGGACGATCGGGCGTGCCGTCGTTCGCTGTCGATCGCGTCGTCGGGCCAGCCGCTCCGCGCTTCGTGCGCCAGGGGCGGCAGACGCCCGCTCGCGGTCGGTCCTGCCCCGGTGCTCGAGCGGACGGGCGGCAGGCCGCTGCCGGTCCACCGCTGCAACCTCGAACCGGCATCGCTCGACCGCTGCGGCGACCTCATCTGCGGCCTTCCCGAGCCCGCCAGCGGCGCGCTGCGCCGCTCGTCCCGGGTGAGGCCTTCGAAGTCGCGAGCTTCGGTACCCCCGGGTCCGCGAGCGGTACGCCGCGCCGCTCGTCGGCGGCGCGGATCGCCCCGCGCCGAGGCGGCCCGACCCTCTCGCGCGCAAGCAGTCGCGCGCTCGCGCGGCGCCTCGCCCTGTCGCGGACGGTTCTCGCGAACGCGTGCGCCGGCGGCAGGATCGGGCTCGCCGTGGCGGCGTGCCGGCCCCGAGCCGGGATCGCCGCCCCGTTCCGGCGCGAGGCCGTCGCGCCTTCGTACCGCGGCGGCGGATCCCGCCGCGTCCCGCCCGGTACTCGCCGCGCCGCTCGGCACCCAGGGCGAAGCCCGAAGCTCTGACGGCATCCCTCGGTGCGGGGGAGCTCGCACCCGCTCCCCCGATCCCGGCTCCAGCGGACGGCACCGGTCTCCTTCCGCATCCTGGGCCTCGGCGCCGAAGGCCCGATGTCCGAGGAGCCACGGGCTCGCTCGCGATCCCCGCACCACCGCGCCCGCGCCGCAGCTCCCGTCCGCGCGCTCGCGCGCGATCTCGCGAGCCGGTTCGTCCGGAGGTGCCGAGACGATCCCCCGGAGCGCCCGGATCGCCGTCCGATGCGCGCGCATGGGCGCCCGCGACGCCCGGCCCTCGCCGAGGACGTCGGCGCCGGGGATCGCATCCTGGGTGCCAGGGCCGGGCCGATCGCGTGCTCCGCGGTGAACGAGCGGGGCGGGAGAAGAGGATGCACCAACGGCACGGTTGAGTGGTTCCGGGTTCGAGGCGGGCCCCGGACCGCAGCCGGCGGGCGAGCGGGTCGACGAGTCGCGGACCGTGGCGGTCGTGAGCCGGTCCCGGTCCCTCCTGTCGCCGGCCATCGTCCTGCCCGACCCGTCCCCAAGCCCGAGGGGCTCGCCGCCTCGCGCCTCCGGCTCGAGCAACGCGTCGCCCCGTCTCGGAACGCCGCATGCCGGCTCGAGCGCAGCCCCGCGCCACCCCCGCGAGCGCGGTGTGCCGGGGCGGGTGTGCCGCTCCCGGGAGGCCAGAGCAAAGCCGGCTACCCGTGCCTCGTCCGGGTGGTTGCCGGGGCGGCGCGCTCGGCCCCCGCGGCGTGCGCGGCTCTCCGCGAGCGAACCGGAGCGGCGGGCGCACGTCCCGCCGATCGATCGAGCCTGCACCGCGAGTCGATCCGGCGGGCATGCCGGCGGCGGGGGCGCTGCGTCGTCGAACGGCGCGACCGCCCGCGAAGGGCGCCTAGCCGAACCGGGCTGCCGGGACCGCACGCGCCTTCCCCGCAGCACGCCCGGCGCGCCGCTCTCGACCGGCGAGCAGGGCGGTGCTAGCGGGCGGCCGGCCGTACCGGTCGAGGAAGCATGCCGCCCATCCGCGACGTCTGGCGCGACGCGTTGCGCGAGGCTCTCGTGCACGGGGTTCTGCGGCCGTTGCCGCGCGAGCGGCGGCGTGTCGTCGACCGCTGGTTGCGCGGTCGCGAGGAAGCGCGCCGGCTCGGGGCCTGTGACGCTGCCATCGTCTCCTACGGCAAGTCCGGCCGTACCTGGCTCCGGGTGATGCTCTCCCGGCTCTACACCCGCCGCTGGGGCCTCGATCCTCGGCTGATGTTGGAGTTCGACAATCTCCACCGCCGGGAGCCGCGCATTCCGCGCCTGTTCTTCACCCACGCCAACTACATCCGCGACTATACGGGTGATTGGACGAGCCGCCGACACTTTTACGACGTTCGAACGGTTTTGTTGATCCGCGACCCGCGCGACGTGGCCGTGTCGCAATATCATCAATGGCGGCACCGCATGCGGCCTTGGAAGACCGTGCTCAATCGGTACCCCTCGCCCGGCGCCTCCTTGACCCTTCTCGATTTCGTCCGCGATCCCGTGGTCGGGCTGCCGGCGATCCTCGACTGGCTCGAGCTGTTCGAGCGCGAGCTGCCGGCGATCCGCCGGCATCTCCTCCTTCGCTACGAGGATCTGCGCCGCGACACCGCGGGCGAGCTCGCCCGCCTGCTCGACTTCCTCGGCACACCGGCAACGGCCGCGGAGATCGCCGAGGCCGTGGAGTTCGCGCGGCTCGACAATATGCGACGCCTCGAGGCCGAGGGTGCGCTGGCCTTCGTCGGGATCCGGGGGCGGCCGCGCGATCCGTCCGATCCGCGCTCGTTCAAGACCCGCAAGGGGAGCATCGGTGGCTGGCGCGAGGAGCTCGGCCCCGAGGGCGCAGCGGCGGTCGATGCGATGCTGCTGGCCCGCGGCCGGCTGCCCTTCGATTATCCGCTCTTCGAGCCCGAACCCGCCACGGCCGGCTGAACGACCACGCTCCGCGGCCGCGCTGGCGAGGCGGCAGCGCCCGGCTCGCGGCCGACGCGCGAGCAATGCCCAGAGCAAGGCGGCCAGGAGCCGCGCGATCGACCGGGCGAGCGAACCGATCGGGCCGAACCCCGAGCTTGCCACCGGGTGTGTCTCCGCGCCAGCGAACCCGCACACCCGCTATAGCCGCGGCACCGTTAACCGATCGTTGCTCGCGACCCTCGCGGCTCGCCTCGCGAGGTGACGGTGTCGTCCGGCGACCTCGTCGAGTCGACCGATCCTTGCGCGCGACCCTCGCGGCTCGCGCGCAGACGTCCGGTAGCGAGCCCGAGCGAGCTCGTCCGCAGGCGTCTGATCCCCGCGACCGAAAGCGCGCCGACCCCGGGCCTCGCGCACGAACCCCGGGCCGCCCGGGACAGGCGGCGCGGGATCGTGGTCCCGAGCGTCTGCGCGGGAGGGGCCGCGCCCTCAAGCGGTGAAGGCTTGGATCCCGGTCTGGGCCCGGCCCAGGATCAGCGCATGGATGTCGTGGGTGCCTTCGTAGGTGTTGACCGCCTCGAGATTGAGCACGTGGCGGATGACATGGTACTCGTCGGCGATCCCGTTGCCGCCGTGCATGTCGCGAGCGAGCCGGGCGATCTCGAGGGCCTTGCCGCAATTGTTGCGCTTGACGAGCGAGATCGCCTCCGGGGCGGCACGACCCTCGTCCATCAGTCGCCCGACCCGCAAGGCCGCCTGCAGCCCGAGCGCGATCTCGGTTTGCATGTCCGCGAGCTTTTTCTGGACGAGCTGATTGGCGGCCAGCGGTCGCCCGAACTGCTTGCGCTCGAGGACGTAGCGGCGGGCGGCGTGCCAGCAGAACTCGGCCGCGCCCATGGCGCCCCAGGCGATGCCGTAGCGGGCGCGGTTGAGGCAGCCGAACGGGCCCTTGAGGCCTTTGACGTTGGGCAGCAGGTTCTCTTCGGGCACGACCACCTCGTCCATCACGATCTGGCCGGTGGTCGAGGCCCTGAGGCTGAACTTGCCTTCGATCGCCGGGGTCGACAGCCCGGCCGCACCCCGCTCGAGGACGAAGCCGCGGATCGTGCCCTCCTCGTCCTTGGCCCAGACGACGAAGAGGTCGGCGATCGGCGCGTTGGTGATCCAGGTTTTCGTGCCGGAGAGGGAGAAGCCGCCCGCGACCCGCCGGGCGCGGGTGCGCATGCTTCCCGGATCGGAACCGTGGTCGGGTTCGGTCAGGCCGAAGGCGCCGACGAGCTCGCCGCGGGCGAGCTTCGGAAGCCAGCGGCGGCGTTGGCGCTCGTCGCCATAGGCCCAGATCGGGTGCATGACGAGCGAGGATTGCACGCTCATGGCCGAGCGGTATCCGGAATCGACCCGCTCGATCTCGCGCGCGACGAGGCCGTAGGCCGTATAAGAGCCACCGGCGCAGCCATACTCTTCGGGCAGGGTCGAGCCGAGAAATCCGAGCTCGCCCATCTCGCGGAAGATGGCGCGGTCGAACCGCTCGTGCCGAAACGCCTCCAGCACCCGCGGCATCAAGCGGTTCTGGGCGTAATCGCGGGCGGTCTCGACGACGAGCCGCTCCTCCTCGGACAGCTGATCCTGCAGCCGGAACGGGTCGGCCCAGTCGAACTCGGCCAGCCGAGCGCCCGCCGCCTCGCCGCTCGCCTCCGCTCGTGCCTGCATGCTCGTCCTCCTCGACCGACCACCGCCGTCCTCGCTCCTCGACAGATAGAGCCGCGCGCTGCTCGCGTCATCCCGCAGCGCGCCCGCTCCTCAGCGCTCGGCGAGCCCGCCCACGAAGGAGCGCCGGCCGGGTGGTCGCGCACCCCAGACGAAGTTGCCGTCGCGATCGATCATCGCCTCCGCTTCTTCGGGTGTCGCCAAGGGCCCGAGCGTGGCGAACCGGTCCGCTGCCGCATCCGCTTCGACCACCCAGAAGCCCTGGTCGCGGCAATAGACGATGAACCGGGTCGGGACCGCGCCCGCGCCGTCCGCCTGGCGGGCGACCGTGTAGGCGCGCGCCTTCTCGCAGATCCGATCGAGCCCGCTCATGTTGATCAGCGTCCAGACGGGCCGCATCTGGCGCTGATCGATCGTCTCGGCGACGATCCAAGTGCGCGTCGGGTCGGCCGCCCGGCGGGCCTCCGCCGACACCGTCCGATCGGCGAGCCGCGGGGCCAGGAAAACGCCGGCGAGGCCGAGGAGAGCCAGCACGAGGACGATCGCCAACAACCGACCGACGCCGGCCCGCGGCGCGGGGCCGGCGCGCGCTGGGCCGGCAGCCGGCCGCGCGCCCG
>JANWZN010000058.1 GCA_025054575.1 Geminicoccaceae bacterium
CGGGCCGGTCGACGAGGTAGACCGCTTCCCAGAGCGTCTCGCCGACCGCCGAGACGAAGAGCTCGGCACCGTCGAAGGAGAGCTTCCAGGGCTGACGGAAGCCCCAGGCCCAGATCTCGGGCCGGCCGAGACCGTTCGCGAGCGGGTTCAAGGGCGGGATGGCGTAGCCGGGCAGGCCGCGATCGACGTCGAGCCGGAGGATCTTGCCGTAGAGGCTCCAGGGATCCTGGGCCAGCCGGTCCCAAGCGGCGAGCTCGGGCGGAACGTCGAACGCCTCGTGCAGCACCTCGGGGCCGACGCCGTGCACCCCGCCGCCGTCGCCGAGGCCGACATAGAGAAAGCGGTCGGGGCCGAAGGCGAGGCCGCCGCCCAGATGCTTGCGGCTCGGCCAATCGAGCTCGAGGAGGACCCGCTCGGAGCGCGGATCGACCCGCTCGCGGCTACCGGCCGCCGTGGTGAACTCGGACAGGCGCCTCGTGTGGTTCCAGCCCGGGGGCGCACCCGCTCGCAACGGGGCGGTGTAGGTGAGGAAGAGCCGCCCGTTGCGGGCGAAGTCCGGGTGGAAGGCGAGGCCGAGCAGCCCGCGTTCCTCGAACCCGCGCGTGAGCGGCACCAGCCGGTCGCGCAGATCCAGAAACGGCGGCTCGAGCTTGCGGTTCGACGAGTCCAACAGATGGACGAGGCCGCTCTGGTCGACGACGACCTTGCGCCCGCTGCCGTCGGGAAGAGCCAGAAGGTCGATGGGCGCGGTCAGGCCGTCGGCGACGAGCTCGAGCTTCGGCGATGCCGCTGCCCGACCGGCAGCGAGCGGCGGCGAACCGGCTGCGATCAGGACCGCCGCGAGGATCGCCGCGAACGGCCCCCTCGCCTTTCTCGCCATCGCCCGCCGCGAGCTCCGGCGCATCCTGCGCATCTGGGGCCAGACCCTGGTGCCCCCGGCGATCACCATGGCGCTCTACTTCATTGTCTTCGGCACCCTGATCGGGGGGAGGATCGGCGAGGTCGAGGGCGTCGACCGTTGCGGCGCGAGCCGCCGAGCGAGCACCGGCAGCCCGCGCAGCCGCGCGACCAGCGACTTCACCGCGCCGCTCCACCCGGCTCGCCCAGGGCCCGCGCGCAGCGGCGGGCGAGATCCGTGGCATCGGCACGGGTGAGCCCGGTCGCGATCCGGCGCCGCGCACCGTCGGCGAACGCGAGCACGACCGCGAAGCGCTGGCCCTCGAGGCGGGGCGGGGCGGCCGAAGGCTCGATCAGGATCCGCTGCACCTCCTCGGCCCGGACGGCCTCGCCGTTCGGCAGGACGCACAAGGGGGAGGGGGGACGCGGTTGCGTGCTCACGGAAACCAACGCTAGAGCCCCGCGTTGCGACATCAAGAGCGATCGCGACAGCCCGGCCGGACCGCGCGACGGGGCCGGCCCGAAAGGAGATCGCAGGTGCTCGAGACCCTCACCCTGGCGCTCTGGGCCACCAACATGGGCCTCGCGATCCGCAGCCGCGACGCCTTCCTGGCCGTGGCCGAACGGATGCTCGACCGGGCCCGTGCAGCCGGTGCCGAGCTCGCCCTCTTTCCCGAGCATCTGGGCGAGCTCTGGCTACAGTGGGCGCCCGCGGGCCTGCCCGAGACCGAAGAGATCCCCTGGATCGCCGAGGAGGCGCGAGCGATCGTGCCCGCGCTCATGGCGCTCGCGCGCGCGCGCGGCCTGGCACTTCTGGCCGGCACCTTCCCCGCACGGGCGGGCACGGGCTACCGCAACCGCGCCTTCCTGGGCTTTCCCGACGGCTCCCTCCACCTCCAGGACAAGCTCACCTTGACCCCCGACGAGCGCGATCCGGCGGCCTGGATGCTCGAGCCCGGCGACACGCTCGAGCTCGTCTGTTGGCGCGGGCTGCGGATCGCGGTGCTGATCTGTCTCGACGTCGAGCAGCCCGGCCTCGCCGCCCGGCTCGCGGCCGATCCGCCCGATCTCGTTCTGGTTCCGACCGACACCGGCAGGCTCTCGGGCTATCACCGCGTCACCGCCTGCGCCCGGGCCCGGGCGGTCGAGCTCTACGCCGCGGTCGCGGTCGCCGGTGGCGTCGGGACCGTCCCGGTTCCGCCCGAGCGGCCGAACGTCTCCGGCGCCGGCCTCTATCTTCCCTGCGAGATGGCCTTCGGAGCCACGGGCGTGTGGGCCGAGACCGGCCCGCTTCCGAGCACGCGCGGGGACGGGCCGCTCCTGATCGCGCGCGACGTGCCGCTGGGCGAGCTGCGACGGCGGCGCGTCGACGGGGCCGAGGTGTGGCCGGGCTACCGCAGCTGCGCACCGGAAAGCCTTCGCTTGCTCGCCGCCGGCGGCTCAGGCCAGGCGGTCGACCAGGAGCCCGCGCAACAGCCGATCGGGTAGGCGGCGGCCGCGGCGGCGGTCGCCCGGCCGCAGCGGCGCCGAGCGCGGGCGCTCCGGGCTCGTCCGATCGCCGTTCGCGGCCTCGAGGACCACCGGCTCGCCGGGTGTCGACAGCGCAGTCGGGTGGACGATCAGCGCGCGCCCGTTGCTGCCCATGACGCCCGTCTCCCGTCGGCGACGCCACGCGGCGTTGCACCGACCTTCACGATTCCTTTAGGACAAGCGGTTAGGGAAAGCTGTGCGAAGCCGCTGCGCGAGGCAAAGCCTGGCGATCGGTCGGCGCACGGCGGTGCCGCCCGAGCTAACCGTTCGTTGCCAGAGGAGACGGGTCGATCATGCGACGCAAGCTGTTCGGGACCGACGGTATCCGCGGCACCGCCAACAGCGAACCGATGACCGCCGAGACCGCGCTCCGGCTCGGCCTCGCCGCTGGCCGGCGGTTCCGCCGCGGCGATCATCGCCACCGGGTCGTGATCGGCAAGGACACCCGGCTCTCGGGCTATCTGCTCGAGCCGGCGCTCACCGCCGGCTTCGTCTCGGCCGGCATGGACGTGATCCTGACCGGCCCGATGCCGACCCCGGCCGTGGCCTTCCTCACCCGCTCGCTGCGCGCCGATCTCGGGGTGATGATCTCGGCCTCGCACAACCCGTTCGCCGACAACGGCATCAAGCTGTTCGGGCCGGACGGCTTCAAGCTCTCCGACGAGATCGAGGCCGAGATCGAGCAGCTGATGGACGAGAACGGCGGCCTCGGCCGCGTCGGCCCGGCCGAGCTCGGCCGCGCCCAGCGGATCGAGGACGCCCGCGGCCGCTACCTCGAGAGCCTCAAGTCGAGCTTTCCCAAAGGCCTCACGCTCCAGGGCGTCAAGCTCGTGGTCGATTGCGCCAACGGCGCCGCCTACCATCTGGCCTCCGATCTGTTCTGGGAGCTCGGCGCCGAGGTCGTCCGCATCGGCTGCCAGCCGAACGGCCTCAACATCAACGCCGGCTGCGGCTCGACCGATACGGCCGCGCTGCGTCGCGCCGTGCTCGATCATCGCGCCGATCTCGGCCTCGCGCTGGACGGCGACGCCGATCGCCTGGTCCTGCTCGACGAGCGCGGCGAGCTCGTCGACGGCGATCAGATCCTCGCCATGATCGCGCGCGAATGGGCGGCGGAAGGCCGCCTCGCCCGGCCCGGTATCGTCGCCACGGTGATGTCCAATCTCGGCCTCGAGCGCTACCTCGCCGGGCTCGGTCTCGGGCTCGAGCGCACCCGAGTGGGCGACCGCTACGTGGTCGAGGCGATGCGGGCGGGCGGCTTCAACGTCGGCGGCGAGCAATCGGGCCACATCGTGCTCACCGACCTCGCCACCACCGGCGACGGCCTGTTGGCCGGCCTCCAGGTCCTCGCCGTCCTGGTTCGCGCCGGCCGACCGCTGAGCGAGGTCGGCCGCGTGTTCGAGCCGGTACCGCAGCGGCTGCGCAACGTCCGCACCGCCCGCCCGGTCGATCTCGCCGATCCGACGATCGCCGCGGCCGTGGCGCAGGCGCGCGACCGCCTCGACGGCCATGGCCGGCTGCTCGTCCGGCCGTCCGGCACCGAACCCGTCATCCGGGTCATGGTCGAAGCGGAGGACGAGCGTCTGCTCGACGAGGTGCTGACGACGATCAGCGAGGCGATCGAAACGAGAGCGCGGGCCGTTCAACTTTAAATTGAATTCGGCTAGGCTCCTCCCCTCTGGAGGAGCCGATGCCGCAGCCACGACCGTCCCTCGCCGCGCTGCGAGCGCTGATCGTTCTCGGCCTCGCGACCGCCTGCGCGCCGCAGCCGCGCTCCGCGCCGCCCGCCGCCGCGGCCGATCCGGTCCCGGGCCCGACCGCCACGACCGCCCGCGTGGCTTGGCCCGCCGAGCCGTCATGCCCGGAGGCGCTGCACTGGCTCGCGAACGCCACGGCCGCGGGCAGGCTGCCGCTTTCGCCCGAGGGTGCTCCGCTCGCGGTCCGCGAGGAAACGCAGGAGGGTGGTGCGGCCGGCGGCCGCTGGATCGTCGATCTGCCGCTGCCGACCGCCGATCCCGGCCGGGAGCCCCGCTGCCTGCTCGTCCTGGCCCCGCCGCGGTTCGTGGTCGAGCGCCGCGAGCTCGCCCGCCGCGAGCTCTGGTCGGAGCGCGTGGTCGCGGTCGAGCGGCGCGCGAACCCGGAGTACGAGCGGGCCCGGCGCGAGGTCGAGCGGCTGGCCGACCGGCTCGACAAGGAAGATCGCGCCCAGGCCCGCGACGTCGGCCGGCTCACCGCCACCGGCAACCCGCTCGTCGACGGGCTGGCACTCCTGGGCGGCATGGCGCTCGCCGGGATCGGTCAGTTCGCCCGCGACGCCGAGCTCGCCGAGGCCAAGGCCCGGCTCGAGACGATCCCGCGCCTGCTCGAGGAAGAGCGGGTCGAGGCGTACCCGATCGCCGTGAGCGAGACCGAGCTCGTCCGCCGCGGCCGCCTCCGCCTGGCCCTCCTCGATCGCGAGCGAGCCCGCTACTGGACGATCGAGCGGCCGCTCGAGCTTCGCGAGGTCCTGAGCGTCGCGGACGGTCTCCATCCCCGCGATCGTGGCGGCAGCGATCGTGCCGGCCGGCTCGTCGATCGCGCGCGGCTCGAGCTCGCGGCCGCCGCGCCCGTGCCGGTGCGCCTCTCCGAAGAGCTCGCGGCCCTCGCCTCGGCCGTGGCTTCGGGCGAGGGCCGGCCGGGCGACCTCGCGGCCCTCTTGGCGGCCTGGTCGACCCCGGGCGGCCCCGCGATCGCGTCGGCGCCGGCCACACCGGCACCCCCGGCAGCGACCGGTGCGCGGGCCGCCTCCCGCCGAGCCGCCCCGCCACCACCGGACGCTGCCGCGGCCGAGCGGGCGATCGTCGAGGTCGCAGGCGCCGGCGGCCAGGCGCGCGGCTTTTATGTCGGCCGCGACAAGATCGTGACCTTGAAGCGGGTCCTGGGCGCCTCGAGCCTCGCCGAAGTCCGCACGCAGGACGGATTCACGACCTGGGCCGTGCTCGACCACGAGCGCGAAGCCCCCGAGCTCGTCCTGTTGCACGTGCCGCGTCCGGGCCCGCCCGTTCCCTTGGCGCCCTCGGCAGCGGGCGCTGCGCCCACGGGCTCGCTGCCGCCGCCCGGCGCACCGATCCTGGCCGAGGACGGCGTCGTCGCCGTGAGCCTCGATCCCGCGACCGGCCGGGTCGTGGGCCGCGACGAGCTCGCGCGCCTGTTGGCCGGCATCAAGGGTGCTCGAGCGAGCCCGCGCCGCCGCGCGGCTCGCCCCGGGCGAGGTCCAGCGCGAGGAGGAGCCAGCCCAGGACGAAGAGCCCGCCGCCCACCGGTGCGAGCATCGCGAGGCCGCGCGGCAGGCCGAAGGCCAGCGCGTAGAGGCTGCCCGGAAACAACAGCGCGCCTGCGACGAAGGCCAGCCGGGCGGCGATCCGCGCGGGCCGGAGCGCGCCCGCGAGCAGGGCCGCGAGCGCGTGCGCGAGCTGGTAGCGGCTCGCGGTCTCGACGAGCTCGACCGCGCGCGGATCGCCCGCGGCGCGCAGGCCGTGTGCCGCGAACGCCCCCATCGCCACGGCCGTGGCGCCGAGGAGCGCTGCCGCGACCGCGAGCCACCGTCCGATCCGCCCGTCCCGCATGGCCGACCTCGCCTCTGGTCCGGCGCGCCACTATCCTGAGCGCGGCCGCGCTGTCCTGCGGCCACTCGGCGCGGGGGCGCGATGGTAGCGATCGCGATCGAGGTCTGGCGCGGCGATCGCGTCGAGAGCCGGCATCGGGCGAGCCTCGCCGTGGCCGATCGTGCCGGCCGGCTCCTGCTCGCCGTGGGCGAGGTCGACCGGCCGGTCTACCCGCGCTCCGCGATCAAGCCGCTGCAGGCGCTGCCGCTCGTCGAGAGCGGTGCTGCCGACGCCTTCGGCCTGGGGGACGCCGAACTCGCCCTCGCCTGCGCCTCGCACGGCGGCGAGCCCGAGCATCTGGCGGTCGTCCGGGCCTGGCTCGACCGCATCGGTCTCGACGCGAGCCGGCTCGCCTGCGGCGCCCATCCGCCGCTCCACGGCCCCACGGCCGAACGGCTGCTGGCGGCCGGCGGCCGGCCGACCCGGCTGCACAACAATTGCTCGGGCAAGCATACGGGCATGCTCACCCTCGCCCGACACCTGGGCGCCCCGCTCGAGGGCTATGCGCGGCCCGAGCACCCGGTCCAGGTCCTGATCCGCGACGTGCTCGCCGCCCTCGCCGACGGCCGTCTCGAAACGCCGCCCGCGATCGACGGCTGCGGCGTGCCGACCTGGGCGATCCCGCTCTCGGCCCTCGCCACCGCCTTCGCCCGCTTCGCCGCCCCGGACGATCTCCCGCCACCGCGCGCCGCTGCCGCCCGGCGGATCGCCCGCGCCATGCTGCGCCATCCGGTCCTGGTCGCGGGCACCGGGCGGCTCTGCACCGCGCTCCTCGAGCAGGGCGGCGGCCTGCTCGCGAAAACCGGAGCGGAAGGGGTCTACGTGGCGGCCCTGCCCGAGCGCGGCCTGGGCCTCGCCCTCAAGGTCGAGGACGGCGCCGCGCGCGCCGCCGAACCGGCGCTCCTGGCGGCCCTCGCGGCCATGGGCTGGCTGCCGGCCGCGGCGGCCACCGCCCTCGAGCCCTTCGCCCGGCCGATCCTGCGCAACCACGCGGGCGAGCCGGTCGGCCGCATCCTCCCCGTCCCGGGCTGGCCCGTGGAGGCCGCGCGGTGAGCGAGGCCGCCCCGCCCGTGGCCGGGGTCGACGAGGTCGGCCGCGGACCGCTCGCCGGCCCCGTGCTCGCCGCTGCGGTGATCCTGCGCCGCCCGGTCCCGGGCCTCGCCGATTCCAAGAAGCTCGCGCCGGCCGTGCGCGAGCGGCTCGCCCGCGCCCTCGCCGATTCCGCCTGGATCGCGCTCGGTGCGGCGTCCTTGCGCGAGATCGAACGGCTCAACGTGCTCGAAGCCTCGCTGCTGGCGATGCGCCGGGCGGTGGCGCGCCTGCCCGTCCGCCCCGCCCTCGTGCTGGTCGACGGCAACCGCGACCCGCGCCTGGGGCTGCCGACCCGCTGCATCGTCCGCGGCGACGCGAGCGAGCCCGCGATCGCCGCCGCCTCGATCGTGGCCAAGGTCGTCCGCGACCGCCTCATGGCCAAGCTCGATGCGCGTTGGCCGGGCTACGGCTTCGACCGCAACGCCGGCTACCCGACCGCCCTGCATCGGGCCGCGCTGCGCCGGCTCGGCCCCTGCCCGCACCATCGCCGCCTCTTCGCGCCCGTGGCCGAAGCGCTGCGCGCGGCCCCCGCGCCCGCTCCCGGTCCGGCCTCGATCTCGTCACCGATTTCGTCGATCCTACCCTCCGAGCTCGCCTGCGAGGAGAACAGCCGATGAGCCGATGCCGTCGCAGCCTCGCCCGCTCGCTCGTGGCCGGCCTCGCGGCACTGGTCTTCCTCGCGGCCGCACCGTCCGCCGCGCGCGCGCTCGACTATCTCGCCTACGAGCTGCAGAGCGACCGCACCCCGCCCGCCGTCTGCCTCTCCTTCGACCGGCCGCTGCCGCGGCTGCGCCAAGCCGAGCTCGCCCCCTTCGTCGCGATCGCGCCGGCCGGCGATTACGGGCTCTCGACCCGGGGTGCGCGGCTTTGCGCGAGCGGGCTGCGGCACGGCGAGCGCTACCGGGTGACCTTGCGCCCCGGCCTGCCGGCCGCGAGCGGCGAGGCGCTCGCGCGCGAGGTCGCGGTCGAGCTCCTGGTCCCCGACCGAGCCCCGAGCCTCGCCTTCGCCGGCCGCGGCACGCTCCTGCCGCTGCGGCCCGGGACCGGCCTGCCGATCCGCACCGTCAACGTCGAGCGCGCGCGGATCGCGCTCTACCGCGTAGGCGAGCGCAACCTCCTGCCGCTCTTGGATCAAGGCCTCTTCGGCGAGGCCCTCGATGCCTGGAGCGAGGAGCGGCTCGCGGAGAGCCTGGGCGAGCCGACCTTCGCGGGCACGGTCGCGATCGCGCGCCGGCCGAACCAGGACGTGACCACCCTGCTGCCGCTCGAGAGCCTCGCCCCCGAGCTCCGCCCGGGCCTGTGGGTCGCGGTCGCGACACCCGAGGGCACCGCCCCCGAGCCCTGGCACGGCCGGGCGACCCAGTGGTTCACCGTCTCCGATCTTGCGCTCACCCTCGTCCGCGGCGCCGACGGTCTCACCCTCCTCGCCCGCTCGCTCGAGACGGCCGAGCCGCTCGCGGGCGTCCGGATCGATCTCCTGGCCCGCAACAACGAGCCGCTCGCGAGCGTGGCGAGCGATGCGCGCGGGCTCGCGCGGATCCCGGCCGCGAGGCTGCGCGGCAAGGGCGGGGCCGCCCCGCGCCTGGTCCTCGCGCGCCGAGGCGAGGGCGATCTCGCCTTCCTCCGCCTCGACGAGCCGCCGCTCGATCTGGTCGAGCTCGGCATCGAGGGGCGCACCCCGCCCGGCCCGCTCGACGCCTTCTTGTGGACCGAGCGCGGCGTCTACCGGCCGGGCGAGACCGTGCATCTGGGCGCCCTCTTGCGCGACGCCGAGGCCCGCGCGGTGAGCGATCTCCCGCTCACCCTGATCCTCGCCCGACCCGACGGGCTCGAGGTCGACCGCTTCGTGCTGCCGCCCGATCCGCTGGGTGCCGGTCTCCGCTCCTTCCCGATCGCCCCGGACGCCTACAGTGGTGTGTGGACCGTGACCGCGCGGGTGGGCGAGGAGGGTCCGCCCGTGGGCTCGACCAGCTTCGTGGTCGAGGATTTCGTCCCGCCCCGGCTCGAGCTCGCGATCGAGCCGCAGCTCCGCTTCCCCGATCCGGCCGAGCCGATCCCGCTCGCGCTCACCGGCCGCTGGCTCTACGGCGCACCCGCCTCGGGCCTCGCGGGCGAGGTCGAACTCCTGGTCCGCCCGGCCGAAACGCCCTTCCCCGACCTGCGCGGCTTCGCCTTCGGCCTGGTCGAGGAGACCTTCCTGCCGCAGGGCACGCCGCCGGTCGAGTTCGAGACCGACGAGAAGGGCCGGGCGAGCGTGGCACTCGGTCTCGAGACCGCGCCGCAGACGAGCAAGCTCCTCGAAGCCCTGGTGCGCGCCCGCCTGTTCGACCTCGACGGCCGGCCGGTCACGGCCGAGACCGTCGTCCCGCTCGCCGGGCCCGCGCGTGCGATCGGCCTGCGCGCGGCCTTCCCGGGCTCGCTCGCCGAAGGTGCCGAGGCGCGTTTCGAGGTCGTCCTGGTCGACGCTCGCGGTCGACTCCTCGGCCCGGCGAGGCTGGGGTGGGAGCTCTTCTTCGAGGAGCGCGATTGGATCTGGTTCCAGCGTGGCGGCCGCTTCGAGTACGAGGAGGTCGTCCGCGACCGTGCGGTGGCGAGCGGCGAGCTCGCGATCCCGGCCGAGGGTCGGCTCGCCTTCGACCTGCCCGGCCAGCCGGCCGGCCGCTACCGGCTCGAGCTCTTCGACCCCGAGAGCGGCGCTGCGAGCTCGATCCGCTTCGGGGTCGGCTGGTGGGCCGCGGGCGAGGGCAGCGACCGGCCCGAGAAGCTCGCCCTCTCGGCCGAGCCTTCGGAGACGCCCGGCCGCGCGCGGGTCCGCATCGAGCCCGCCTTCGACGCCCGGGTGACGCTCGTCGCCGCCGACAGCGCGGTGCGCGCCGTCCACGAGCTCGCCGTGCCGAAGGGCGGCGCGAGCTTCGAGCTCGAGGTCGGCGGCATCGGCCCGGGCGGGCTCCATCTGCTCGCCTCCGCGGTGAGCGCCACGGGTGCCGTCCTGCCGCGCCTGCCGGTGCGCGCGGTGGGGGTCGCCTGGCTGCCCGGTCCCTCGGCCGAGCGCCGGCTCGACCTCGTGCTCGATGCCCCGGAAGCGATTCGGCCTTCGACCACGCTCGAGGTCGCGGCCCGGCTCGCCAACCCGCCCGCCGACGAGCCGGTCCGCCTCGTCTTGATGATGGTCGACGACGCCGTGCTCGGCCTCACCCGCTTCGAGCCACCCGATCCGGCCGGGCATTATCTCGGCCGCCGCGCGCTCGGCGTGGAGCTGCGCGACCCTTACGGCCGGCTGATCGACCCGGTGGGCGAGATCGGCCGCGTGGTCTCGGGCGGCGATCGCCGCGCCGCGCTACAGCTCCAGGGCATCGACGTGCGCACCTTCAAGACCGTGGCCGCGGTCACGGGCCCGCTCGAGCCCGGCCCCGACGGCGCGGTGCGCGCCCGCTTCGAGGTGCCCGACTTCACCGGCCGGTTGCGGCTCATGGCGGTCGCCTGGGGTCGCACGCGGGTGGGCGCGGCCGCGACCGCGGTCCGCGTCCGCCCGCCGCTTCTGGCCGAGCTCGCGCTGCCGCGCTTTTTGGCCCCCGGCGATCAGGCCGAGATCCGCCTCGACCTCGCGCTCGGCGAAGCCACGCCCGGCACCTACGAGGCCCGCTTGTCGACCGAGGGCCCGCTCGCCTTCGATCGCACGCTCCTCACCTTCCGCGACGTCACCGCCGAGCGCCGCCGCTTCGCGATCCTCAAGCTCGCGGCCGGCCCCTCGACCGGGACGGGCCGGATCGGCCTCGAGCTGCGCGGGCCCGACGGGTTCCGCCTCGAGCGGCGCTTCGAGCTCGCGGTCCGCCCGGCGCAGGCCTGGTCGACCCGGCGCGAGCTCGTCGCCCTCGAGCCCGGCCGCACGCTCGAGCTCGGAGCCGCCCTCGCTGCCGAGCTCCTGCCCGGCACCGCCCGCCTGTCGCTCTCGCTCTCGACCGTCCCGAGCTTCGACGTGCCGGGCCTGTTGGCCGAGCTCGAGCGCTACCCGTACGGCTGCGCCGAGCAGGTGGTGAGCCGTGCCATGCCCTTCCTCTACGCCCCCCGGCTCGGGACCGTGCCCGGGATCGCCGATCCGAGCGAGCCCGCCCAGCGGGCGATCGGTCGGCTCGCCGCGCTCGAGGGCAGTGCCGGCGGCTTCGCCGCCTGGTCGCCCTCGGCCGAGCGCGAGCTCTGGCTCACCGCCTACGTGCTCGACTTCCTGCAAGAGGCACGCGCCGCCAAGGTCCCGGTGCCGGACGGGCTCGTGGCCCGCACCCGCGCCTGGCTCGGCGCCCGGCTCGCCGACCTCGCCGACAGCCCGATCGAGCTCGCCGCCGGCGCCTACGGCGCCTGGGTGCTGGCGCGCGAGGGAGCGATCGATCCCTCCCGCCTGCGCTATCTGGCACTGCGCGCCGAGCCCGACCTGCCGAGCGATGCCGCCCGCGTCCAGCTCGCGGCCGCCCTTGCGAGCCTCGGCGAGCGCGAGCTCTCGGCCCGGCTCGTGGCCGGCCTCGGCCAGGGCAGGAAGGAGCGGCCCGATCGCTGGCTCGCCGATTACGGCTCGCTGTTGCGCGACGACGCGCTCGTGGTCGCGGTGGCCGGCAGCGCCCGTCTTCTCTCGACCCGCGAGCTTTTGCCGATCGCCGAGCGCGCCGCCCGCCGGGCCGCGGCCGAGCGCTGGCTCTCGACCCAGGAGCAGGCCTGGCTCGTGCGCGCCGCCGCTACCCTCGGCAGCGAAGCTGCGCTCGAGGCCACGCTCGACGGCGAGCGGCTCGCGGGCCCGAGCCCGCTGTCGCGCAGCCTCGCGCTGGCACCCGGCAGCCCGCCGCGCACCTTGCGCAACAGCGGGACGGCGCCGCTCTATGCCGCGATCGGTGTGACGGGCATCCCGGCCGCGCCCGGTCTCGCCGAGAGCCGCGGCTACGCGCTCGCCCGCACGATCCTGACCCCCGACGGCAAGCCCGCCGATCTCGCCAAGATCCGCCAGAGCCAGCAGCTGATCGTGCTTCTCGAGGGCCGTGCGGTCGAGCCCGGCTTCCGCCGCACCCTCCTGGTCGATCTGTTGCCCGCCGGGCTCGAGCTCGAGCCGGTCCGGCTCGTGGGCGGGGCCCAGCTCGACCGCTTCGCCTGGCTCGGACCATTGAGCGAGCCCGTCTTCACGGGCCTGCGCGACGACCGGTTCGTGGCCGCGCTCGACCTCTACCCGCACGATCCTGCCTTCCGCGTCGCCTATCTGGTTCGCGCCGTCACACCCGGCGCCTTTCTCCTGCCGGGTGCCCAGGTCGAGGACATGTACGCACCGGCCCAGTTCGCCCGCACCGCGCCGGGCCGGGTCGTGATCACCGGCCGCTGAGCGCCCTTGCCCGCGCGCCGGCTCGCGCTCTGGATCGCGGGCGGGCTCGCCGCGCTTGCCGCGGGTCTGTTCGCGCTCGACAGCACCTTCCCGCCGCCGCTCGACCGGCTCGAGCGGACCTCGACGCTCGTGGTCGACCGCCACGGCCGGCTGTTGCGCCCCTTCGCCACGGCCGAGGGCACCTGGCGCCTACCGCTGCGGCTCGACGAGGTCGCGCCGTTCTATCTCGACCTCTTGATCGCGATCGAGGATCGCCGCTTCTGGTGGCATCCGGGGGTCGACCCGCTCGCCGTGCTGCGCGCCGTGGCGCAGGCGATCCGGCACGGGCGAGCGGTCTCCGGCGCCTCGACGCTCAGCATGCAGCTGGCCCGGCTGCTCGAGCCGCGGCCGCGCACGCTATCGGCCAAGCTGGTCGAGAGCCTGCGCGCCCTCCAGCTCGAGTGGCGGCTCGGCAAGCGCGGCGTGCTCGAGGCCTATCTGCGGCTCGCCCCCATGGGCGGCAACCTCGAAGGCGTGCGGGCCGCGAGCCTCGCCTGGTTCGGCCACGAGCCCGCACGGCTGAGCGAGGCCGAGGCGGCGCTGCTCGTGGCGCTGCCGCAAGCACCCGCGCGGCTGCGGCCCGATCTCTTTCCCGAGCGGGCCCGGCGTGCCCGCGACCGGGTCCTCGCCAAGGCCGCACAAGCGGGCCTGATCGATGCCGCCGGGCTGCGCGCGGCGCAGGCATCGGCCGTGCCGATCGCCCGCCGGCCGATGCCGTTTTCCGCACCCCAGTTCGCCGAGCGCCGCGCCCGCACCGCCCCCTCGGGTGGTCTCGTCCCCACCACCCTCGACGGCGATCTGCAGCGCACGCTCGAGCGGCTCGCGCGGGCCGAGCTCGACCGTCTGCCGCCCCCGGTCGACCTGGCGATCCTCGTCGTCGAGCACGGCACGGGCGCGATCCGCGCCTGGATCGGCAGCGGCGACTGGGGCGATCCGAGGCGGGCCGGCAAGCTCGATCTCGCCCGCGCCGTGCGCTCGCCCGGCTCGACCTTGAAGCCCTTCGTCTACGGGCTCGCCTTCGACGCCCGCCTCGCCCACCCGGGAACGCTCGTGCGCGACCAGGCCCTGCGCTTCGACGACTACGCGCCCGGCAATTTCGAGGGCGGCTTCGACGGCGATCTTTCGCTGCGCGATGCGCTGCAGCGCTCGCTCAACCTGCCGGCCGTGCTGTTGGCCGATCGGCTCGGGCCGGTGGCGATCGCCGATCGTCTCGCCGCAGCGGGCGTGCCGCTCGTGCTCGGGCCCGAGGGCACGGCACCGGGGCTGCCGCTCGTGCTGGGCGGCGTCGGCGTGCGGCTCGTCGATCTCGTGGCGGCCTACGGCGCCCTCGCGGGCGACGGTGCGGTCGTCCCACTGCGCGAGGATCCCGCGGAGCCGCCGCGCGAGCCGGCCCCGCTTTTGAGCGCGGAGAGTGCCCGGGCGACGGCGGCGATCCTGGCCGAGGTCCCCCGGCCCGTCGGCATCCCCGCCCAGGGGCGTCGGATCGCCTACAAGACCGGCACCTCGCACCGCTTCCGCGACGGCTGGGCCCTGGGCTTCGACGGCGGCCACGTGGTGGGCGTCTGGCTGGGGCGCGCCGACGGTGCCGCTTGCGCGGTCTGCAACGGGCCGGGCGGGGCCGCACCGATCCTCTTCCGCATCTTCGCCCTCCTGCCCGATCGGCCGTTGCCGGCCCTGCCGCCCGATCATCCGCTCTCGGGATCGCCACCGCCCGCACTCGCCCGGCTAGAGCCCGCTCGGTCGGTGCGGCTCGCCGCGGACGGCCCGCGGATCGCGTTTCCGGTCGAGGGAAGCCTTCTCCTCCTCAGCGAAGGCGAGCGCGTCCCGCTGCGCGCGAGCGGCGGTCGCCTACCGCATCGCTGGCTGGTCGACGACCGCCCGCTCGAGGCCACCGATCGGCGTCGCAGCGCCCAGTGGGAGCCCCAGGAGGAGGGCTTCGCCACCTTGCGCGTGGTCGACGCCCTTGGGCGCAGCGATGCGGTCTCGGTGCGGATCCTCTGGCGCGGGCTCGCCGGCGCCGCGGCCGGGCTCAGCCCAGCATCGCCTGCCAGAACGCGTCCCGCGCCATGAAGCTCTCGGCCGTGTCGTTCGGGCAGAGCGTCAACAACAGGAAGGCGTAGCCCGGAAAGCGGGCGAGCTCGCGCTGGAGCTCGGCCGGCGTCCTCTCGGCGAGCCAAGCGTCGACCGCGGCGCGATGCGGCGGGTGCGAGGAAAGCAGATGGGTGAGCGCCTGCTCGGCCCCGACCACCGGGCCCGGCTCGTCGAGCAGCAAGAGGACGCTCGCGACGATGGCGCTGCACCAGGTCGCATAGGCCGCACTCGGGTGGCCCCGCTTGAACACCTCGGCGTGGCGGTTGACCACGGCCGTGACCCCGTCCGTCGACAGCCGCGTGCGCGCTTGCGCCCAGCAATATTCGTCGAGGAGCTTGGCCCGGTCGGCCCAGCTCAGATATTGAAGGCGGCGCGCCAGATCCTCGGCCGTCGCCAAGGCCGTCCGCCAGTCGCCCGGCAGACGCGCGGCGAGCACGGCCTCGAGCGCGGCCTGGTCGGCGGTCATCGCCGACGAACCCTTCGACCACGGGGCGCGACCATTCCTGTCGGACTCGCGCGCAGCATGCGGCACCACCTTTCGGCCGAGCGCCCGCTTCGCCGGCAACAGCTCGGGCGAGCGCGCTCGTCACCCACGGATTTCAACCAAAAGGCGAAATCGCGTCAACCCTCATCCGGCGGTCTGGTCCCCGGCGGCACCATTATCGCGATCGCGGCCACCCCTGTCGACGCCAACACGGTGACAGGCGAATGACCGAAGCGGAAAGCCCGGCCGGCGAGCCCGTCTCGCCGATGATCGCCCAGTATCGGGAGCTCAAAGCGGCGCACCCGCACACCCTGCTCTTCTTCCGCATGGGCGACTTCTACGAACTCTTTTTCGAAGACGCGGTCGAGGCAGCCCCGCTCCTCGACGTCGCGCTCACCCGCCGCGGACGCCACCAGGGCCGCGACATCCCGATGTGCGGCGTGCCGGCACACAATGCCGAGCCCTACATCGAGCGGCTCATCCGCCGCGGCCGCAAGGTGGCGATCTGCGAGCAGCTCGAGGATCCGGCCGAGGCCAAGAAGCGCGGTGGTCGGCCGCTGTTGCGCCGCGACGTCGTCCGCATCGTGACACCCGGGACCCTGACCGAGGACGGCCTTCTCGAGGCCCGCCGGCACAATTATCTGGCGGCCGTCGCCCGCGGCCGCGAGGGCTGGGGTGCGGCCTGGGTCGACATCTCGACCGGCGATTTCCGCACCCAGCTGGTCGAAGCGAGCGGGCTCGCCGCCCTCCTGGCCCGCCTCGAGCCGGGCGAACTCTTGGTGGCGGAGCGGCTCGCGGCCGATCCGGCGATCGCCGCGATCGCCCTCGAGCTGCGCGAGCGCTTGACCCGCCATCGCGATGCGGCCTTCGAGCCGCGCACCGCCGCCCGCCGGCTCGAGGCCTTCTTCGCGATCGCCGATCTCGCAGCCCTCGGCTCCTTTTCGCCGGCCGAGCTGGCCGCCGCCGGGGCGCTGCTCGATTATCTCGAGCTAACCCAGAAAGGGGCGCTGCCGCGGCTGGCACGGCCGCAGCGGGTGGCACCGCGCTCGGTCCTCGAGCTCGATCCCGCCACCCGGCGCAATCTCGAGCTCACCCGCTCGCTCTCGGGCGAGGTCGAGGGCGGCCTCCTGCACACGATCGACCGGACGAAGACCGCCGCGGGCGCGCGGCTTCTGGCCGAGCGGCTCGCCGCACCGCTCCTCGACCCGGCCGCGATCCGGGCCCGGCTCGACCGGGTCGAGGCCTTCCTCGAGGACGAGGGCCTGCGCGAGGAGGTGCGCGCCGAGCTCGCCCGTTGCCCCGATCTCGAACGCTCGCTCGCCCGCTTGGCCCTCGGCCGCGGCGGCCCGCGCGATCTGCTCGCCGTCGCGAAGACCCTCGCCGCCGCCGAGCGGATCGCGGCCCGGCTCGCCGAGGCCGGACCCCCGCTCGCCCTGCTCGTGGCCGAGCTTCCCGATTTCGCCGCCTTGCGCGAGCGCCTCGAGCGGACCCTGGTCGAGGAGCCGCCGCTTCTCGCCCGCGACGGCGGCCTCGTCCGCCCCGGGGCCGATCCCGAGCTCGACCGCGAGCGCTCGCTGCGGGATGCGGCGCACCGGCACCTGGCCGCGCTCGAGGCCCGCTATCGCGAGGAGACCGGGATCGGCTCGCTCAAGATCCGCCACAACCAGGTGCTGGGGTGGTTCGTGGAGGTGCCGCAGAGCCGGGTCGGCGAGCTGCCCGAGCGCTTCGCGCTGCGCCAGAGCATGGCCGGGGCCGGCCGCTTCGCGACGAGCGAGCTCGCCGAACTCGCCCAGAACATCGCGGCCGCCGCCGAGCGAGCACTCGCGCTCGAGCTTTCGATCTTCGAGGAGCTCCGCCGGGCGGTGCTGGAGGCGGCCGAGCCGCTCGGCCGCTGGGCCTCCACCTTGGCCGAGATCGACGTCGCGGCCGGGCTCGCCACGCTCGCCCGCGAGCGGCGCTGGACCCGGCCCACGGTCGACGAGGAGCCGCGGATCCGCATCGTGGCCGGTCGCCATCCGGTGGTCGAAGCCGCACTCGCCGCCCGGCACGAGCCCTTCGTCGCCAACGATCTCGAGCTCGGGCCCGAGGATCGCCTGTGGCTCGTCACCGGCCCCAACATGGCCGGCAAGTCGACCTTCCTGCGCCAGTGCGCGCTTCTCGTCCTGCTCGCCCAGACGGGCAGCTTCGTCCCGGCCGAATCGGCCGCGATCGGCGTGGTCGACCGGATCTTCTCGCGGGTCGGTGCGGCCGACGATCTCGCCCGCGGTCGCTCGACCTTCATGGTCGAGATGGTCGAGACCGCGACCATCTTGAACCAGGCGGGCCCCCGCTCCTTCGTCATCTTGGACGAGATCGGCCGCGGCACGGCGACCTGGGACGGGCTCTCGCTCGCCTGGGCGGTGCTCGAGCATCTCCACGACGTCAACCGCTGCTTGGGCCTCTTCGCCACCCACTTCCACGAGCTCACCGCCCTCGCCGCCCGCCTGCCGGCGCTCTCGACCCACACCGTGAAGGTGAAAGAATGGCGCGGCGAGGTCGTCTTCTTGCACGAGGTCGCGAGGGGCACGGCCGATCGCTCCTACGGTATCCACGTGGCCAAGCTCGCGGGCCTGCCGGCAGCGGTGATCCGCCGCGCCGAGGAGGTGCTGCGCCGGCTCGAGGAGGGCGAGCCGCGCTCGGCCCCGGCCCGACTCGCCGAGGATCTGCCGCTCTTCGCCGCGGCGGCG
>JANWZN010000059.1 GCA_025054575.1 Geminicoccaceae bacterium
CGGGCCCGCCGACCGGCCGGCGAGGAGCGTGGCGGGCGCAGCAGGATCACGCCCGGGATGCGCCCGGGCGCGGCGGTCGCGGGGCCGCGCATCGGGCCGGCGAAGACCAAGGGTCGGCCCAGTGCCGCGACCGGCACGAGAGCCCCTTCGGCCGGCTCGGCCGCGGCCGGATCGAGGGCGGCGAGCACGGCTGCCGGCGGCGCCGGCAAGAATTCGCTCGGCATCGGCGCCTGGAGCTGGAGCCAGCGCCAGGTCGCGCGCGCTTGCAGGCGGGCCACGGCGCGCAACGTCGAGCTCTCGACCGCGGCGGTGCGCACGGGCCGCGTCGGTGGCGGGCTCGCGGCCGGCGGTGCGGTGCCGCGGGCGCGCTCGCCCGCGAGGGCCAGCCGGATCGGCGGCTCGTCTTCGACCGGCCGCCCGTCGAGGCCGGCCCAGATCCGCCAAACGCGCTCGCGATAGGAGCGACCGCGGTCGGGATCGCGCGAGTGATAGCGCTCGACGGCACCTTCCCAGGAGCCCGCCTCCTCGCGCAGGGTCTGGAGAAAGGCCGCCGCGTAGGTGGCGTTGGCGAGCGGATCGAAGGCGCTCTCGAGGTCGGGAAAGGCGGTCGGGTGCCAACCCAGGTTGATCTGCAGGCAGCCCACGTCGATGTTGGTGCGGCCCGCCGCGCGCAGCCGCTCGACATGTGCCACGGCCTCGGCGCGGCTCGCGAGATAGGCTGCTTCGCCGCCGGCATTGACCGTCCACGGCCAAGCCGAGGCCGCCCGCCGGGCGGGATCCCAGCGGCCCGATTCGGCGAGCGCGATCGCTTCGAGGATGCCCTTGGGCAGGCCTTCTTCCCGCTCGATCCGGCTCGCGGCCGCATGGCAGAGCCGGCCGTCGCCGCTCGGCCACGGTGCGAGCGCGGTCGCTCGGGCCGGAGCGCCCGAGATCGCCGGCACGAGCGACGAGGCGAGAAGGAAGAAGACGAGGAGGGCGAGCGAGCGAGGCACGAAGACTCCGCGAGCTGGCGGCCCGGCCCCCGGGCCGGCACGCCCCTCCCTTCTAGCCCCCCGACCCTTACCTTTCGGTTAACGGACCCTCCCGTCGTGGTTGCCGGATCGGTCGGCCGGCGCCATGTTCCGGCCGCCAACCCGCGGAGGAGACCCGATCATGCCCATCGCCGTCGGCGACCGGTTGCCCGAAGCGACCTTCAAGGTCCGCACCCCGGACGGCCTCAAGGACGTGACGACGCGCGAGCTCTGTGCCGGCAAGAAGGTCGTGCTGTTCGCCGTTCCGGGCGCGTTCACGCCGACCTGCCACGCCAAGCACGTGCCCTCCTTCCTCGCCAAGCTCGACGCCTTCAAGGCCAAGGGTGTGGACACGGTCGCCTGCGTGGCGGTCAACGACGCCTTCGTCATGGACGCCTGGGCCAAGCAGACCGGCGCCGAGGGCAAGATCCTGTTCCTGGCCGACGGCAACGCGACCTTCACCAAGGCGATCGGCCTCGACTTCGACGGCACGGGCGTGGGCTTCGGCACCCGTTCCAAGCGCTACAGCATGTACGTCGAGGACGGGGTGGTGAAGGCGCTCAACGTCGAGGAGGCGCCGGGCGTCATGGACCGCTCGAGCGCCGAGGTGTTGTTGAGTCAGATCTGAGCGCGGGCGCGGGATCGCCCGCGCTCGGGCGCGGCATCGCCGCCCGCGCCAGCCGGTCGGCCCGCTCGTTGAGCGGATCGCCGGCATGGCCGCGCGTCCAGCACCATTCGACGGCGTGACGGGCGACGGCGGCGTCGAGGCGCTGCCAGAGATCGAGATTCTTGACCGGCTTCTTGTCGGCCGTACGCCAGCCGCGCGCTTTCCATGCGGGCAGCCATTCGGTGATGCCGCGGCGGAGATAGTCGCTGTCGGTGACGAGCCGCACGCGCATCGGCCGCTTGAGCGCCTCGAGCGCCGCGATCGCGGCGGTGAGCTCCATGCGGTTGTTGGTCGTGAGCGGCTCGCCGCCGACGAGCTCTTTCTCGTGATCGCGCCAGCGCAGGATCGCGGCCCAGCCGCCGGGGCCGGGATTGCCCGAGCAGGCGCCGTCGGTGTGGATCTCGACCACAGCCGTGTCCCGGTCGGAGGCTCGGTTCGCCGGAGGCCGCGCGGGCGCGCTCATGCGATGCCGTAGGCGCTGGCGCTCGCCACGCCCTGGTGGAAGCGCAGTTTGGCCAGATATTCGAGCGGATCTTTGGGCTTGACGAGCGCGCCGGGCACGCGGTTGAGCCAATCGTAGAGCCGGGTCAGGAGAAAGCGCAGGGCCGCCCCCCGGGCCAGGATCGGCAAGGCCTCGAGCTCGGCCGCAGCCAACGGTCGGCGGGACCCGTAGCCGGTCAAGAGCGCGCGCGCCTTGGTCACGTTCAAGGCACCGTCTCCCTCGAAGCACCAGGCGTTGAGACAGATCGCGACGTCGTAGGCCAAGAGATCGTCGCAAGCGAAATAGAAGTCGATCAGCCCGCTGACCCGCTCGCCCTCGAAGAAGACGTTGTCCGGGAAGAGGTCGGCGTGGATCACGCCCGCCGGCAGATCGTGCGGCCAGCTGCGCTCGAGGGCCGCGAGCTCGCTCGTGATCGTCTCGGAGAGCCCCGGGGCGACCTCGTCGGCACGCGCGCGAGTAGCGGCCACGAGCCCGCGCCAGCCCTCGAGCCCGAGCGCGTTCGCGCGATGGAGGGCGAAGCCGCGGCCGGCCAGGTGGAGGGAAGCGAGTGCCGCACCGACCGCACCGCAATGGCGCGGCGCGATGCGCCGCGGGCTCTTGCCGTCGAGGAAGCTCACGATCGCCGCGGGCTTGCCCGCAAGCCGGCCGAGCATCGCGCCCTCGCGGTTGCGCACGGGCAAGGGGCAGGGCAGGCCGCGCTCGGCCAGGTGCATCATCAGGCCCAAGAAGAACGGCAGATCGGCCGGGTCGACCCGCTTCTCGTAGATCGTCACGATGAAGCGGCCGAGCGTCGTCTCGAGCCGGAAGTTGCTGTTCTCGACCCCCTCCGCGATCGGCACGAGCGCCAGCGGCTCGCCCAGATCGTAGTCCGCCAGGAAGCGGCGCAGCTCGGCCGCGCCGACCGGCGTGTAGACGGCCATGCCTCAGCCGGCCGCCCGTGCCGGGGCCTTGGGGATGGGCGGCGGCTTGAAGCTCACCCGTTCCTCGACCAGACGGCGCTCTTCGAGCTCGACCGCGAAGCGCTCGCGGCAGGCCGCGATCACCTCCTCGACCAGGATCTCGGGGGCCGAGGCGCCGGCCGACAGGCCGAGCCGACGCACGCCGCGGAGCTCGTCCCAGGGGATCGCCCGGGCATCCGCGACGAGCCGGCCGCGCGGACAGCCGGCCTCGAGGGCGGTCTCGACCAGCCGGCGCGAGTTCGACGAGTTGTGCGCGCCCACCACGAGAAAATAGTCGACCTCGGGGGCGATCGCGGCCACGGCGCGCTGGCGGTTGGTCGTGGCGTAGCAGATGTCCTCGCCGCGCGGTCCCTCGATCGTCGGGAAGCGGCGCTGGAGCACGGCGACGATCGCCGCCGTGTCGGTCAGCGAGAGGGTGGTCTGGGTCGAATAGGCGAGGCGGCTCGGATCGGGCGGTTCGACCCGGAGCGCGTCCTCGACCGTTTCGATCAGCACGACCGAGCCCTCGGGCACCTGGCCCATCGTGCCGATCACCTCGGGATGGCCGGCATGGCCGATCAAGAGGACGGTGCGACCCTCTTTGTGGTGCCGCTCGACCTCGCGATGGACCTTGGAGACGAGCGGACAGGTCGCATCGACGTAGAGGAGGCGACGCCGCTTGGCCTCGGCGGGGACCGCCTTGGGTACCCCGTGCGCGCTGAAGACGACGAGCGCCCCTTCCGGCACCGCGTCGAGCTCCTCGACGAAGACCGCACCCTTGCGCTCGAGATCCTCGACCACGTGCCGGTTGTGGACGATCTCGTGGCGGACGTAGACCGGCGCCCCGTGCTCGGCGAGCGCCCGCTCGACGATCTGGATCGCCCGGTCGACCCCGGCGCAGAAGCCGCGCGGGCCGGCCAACAGGATCGTGAGCGGGGGGCGGACGGAGCTGGCCACGCAGCGGTTCCCATGGCTCGCGCGCGGCCGATCACCGACCCGGCGCGTGGCGGGAATAGCACGCCGGCCGGCTGGAGGCGAGGCGGGCAGGGCGGCGATGCACCGATGGCGGCTTTCCCGCGCGCCGCCCGGCGCTATCTCGGCGCGCATGGCCGGTGTCACGAGGCGCATGGTGTCCGAGCCGGCCGCGACGGCGACCCCGGGGTCCGCCGGCCGCGGGCTGTTGGCCGTGCTCGTGGCCTCGACCGCGCTCGGCCCGTTCGCGATGCAGGTGTTCCTCCCGGCCTTACCGGCGATCCAGGCCGGATTCGCCGTCTCGCCGGCCGAGGCCCAGCTCGCCTTCTCGCTCTCCACCCTCGCCATTGCCGTCGCCACGCTGGTCTACGGGCCGCTTTCGGACCGGATCGGCCGGCGGCCGGCGATGCTCGGCGGGCTCCTCGTCTATCTCGGCGGCACCGCTCTGTGCGCGTTCGCATCGAGCCTCTGGCTGTTGATCCTGGGTCGGATCGTCCAGGCCGCGGGCGGCTGTGTCGGCATGGTCTTGTCGCGGGCCGTCGTCCGCGATCTCTACCCGCGCGAGCAGGCGGCCCAGGCGCTGGCCTGGATCACGATGGCGATGGTCGTGGCGCCGATGATGGCGCCCGCGCTGGGTGGCCTCCTGGTCGATCTCTTCGGCTGGCGGTCGATTTTCCTCCTCGGTCTCTTGGTCGGGGGCGCGGTGCTCTGGGCGAGCCTCGCCCTGCTGCGCGAGACCGGCCGGCCCGGCACGAGCACAGCCGGGGCGGGCGGCATGCTCGCAGCCTTCCTGCTCTTGCTGCGCGAGCCGGCGTTTCGCGGCTGGACGATGCAGGCGGCCTTTTCGATGTCGGTCTTCTTCGCGTTCCTGGCCGCCGCACCCTTCCTCGTCGTCCAGGTCTACGGCCGGCCCGCCGTCGAGTACGGCCTTCTCTTCGTGCTCGTCTCGGGTGCGTTCATGGCCGGCAACTTCACGGCCGCCCGACTGTCGGCCCGGCTCGGCAGCGAGCGGATGATCGTTCTGGGTTCGCTGGGCTCGCTCGCCGGCGCCGGGCTCGCCCTCGCGCTGGCATTGGCCGGCGTCTGGACGCCCGTGGCGCTCTTCTTGCCGACGGCCTTGGGCGGCTTCGCCCAAGGCTTGGCGATGCCCAACGCGCAAGCCGCGATCGTGAGCGTCCGACCGGAGTTGGCCGGCACCGCGTCGGGGCTCGCGGGCTTCGCCCAGATGGCGATCGCGGCGGCGGCCGCCCAGCTCGTGGGCTCGCTCCAGACCGGCACGCCCGTGCCCGTGACCCTCGGCATGACGGTCTGCGCGGCACTCGCGCTCTTGGGTGCCCTGCTCGGACGGCGGGCGCATCGCCAGAGCCCCGCGGGCCGCGCTTAACCCTTTCTCAACCCGCCCTCGCTAGCCTCGAGCGCGAGCAGGAGGAGAGGGATCGGGCGGGCATGCAGAGCGAGCGGGCGAACGCGCGCGAGGCACGGCTCCAGAAGCTGCGCGAGCTCATCTGTCACGCCGGCACGCCCGCGGCCGAACGACGCGCGGCGCTCGACCGACTGGAGGCGCTGGCGCGCGGCGAGGACGCACCGCTCGCGCGGACCGTGGTGACGCGCTCGGCCCGGATCGGGCGCTCGCGCCGGCCACTGCCGTTGGACGAGCTCGAGCGGCTCGAGCCCTACGCCCTCGGCCGCAGCTTCGGCGAGGTCGCGGCCGAGCTCGCGCGGGCCTGCCTGCTCTCGGGCTGCCGGCCGGATCGCATCGATCTCGGCTGGCACGCCCAGGAGGGACCCGTCGCGGCCGTCTGTTTCGCGAGCCAGCCGATGCCCGACCTCGATCGCTTTCGCGGCGCGATCCGGCTCTGGCTGCCCGAGGCCAAGGTCACGCTCTCGACCTTCGTGGCCGAGGGCGAGCGCCGGATCCTGGTGTTCATGGCACCCGGCTCGGGCGGCGAGCCGGCCCGCGGGTGATCCCGGGCCTCCGCAGCGGCCGGTCTGGGCGGCTTCGCCGCGACGGCCTAGGCTCGAAGGGCGGCTGCACCGAGCCGGCCCGAAGGCCGGGCGGGCGGCCCGGGGGAGGGGGTTCGACCGGGCGGGGGAGAACGGATGGCCAAGGGCTACTGGGTCGCGTTCGCCGAGGTGCACGATCCCGAGGGTTACGAGGCCTACCGCAGGGCGAATGCGGCGGCCTTCGCCAAGTACGGCGCCCGCTTCCTGGTTCGCGGCGGGCCGTTCGAGGCGCCGGAGGGATCGCCGCGCTCGCGTGTGGTGGTGATCGAGTTCCCGAGCTGGGAAGCGGCGCTCGCCTGCTACCGCTCGCCCGAGTACCAGGCCGCGGCAGCGCTGCGACAGGGAAGGTCAACCCTGGATCTCGTCATCGTGCAGGGTTGGGACGGCCCGCAGCCGGGGGAGGGCTAGGTTCGGTTCGGCCCCGGGCGGTAGACCGTCGGTGCCCACGGCCACGGCTCGGCCGGCGGCCCTCCGCTGCCGTGGGCGACAGCCGGGCTGAGCGGCGCGGGGAAAGACGGATCGCCGGTTGTGCGGATCGCGGCCTCGGCCGGTGCGGCGCGGCTCCGGCGCTGTCGATCGGGTTCATCGGTCCTCGCGCGTGCGCCCGCCGGGTGCCGTGGGCGACGGGCGGGGCGAGGGCCGGGGAGGGACGGATCGCCGGCTGCGCGGATCGCCACCTCGGCCGGTGCGGTGCGCCCGCGGCGCTGTCGATTGGGCTCGTCGGCCGTCGCGCGTGCGGCCCTCCGGGCCGTCGGCGAGGGGCGGGGCGAGGGCCGGGGAGGGACGGGATCGCCTCGCGGGCGGATCGCGGCCTCGGCCGGTGCGGTGCGCCCGCGGCGCTGTCGATCGCGCGCGCCGACCCTCGGCTCGTGCGGGCCCCGGCTGCTGTCGGCGAGGGGCTGGGCGAGCGAAGGCGAGCCCGCCACGTCGCGCCCCTTCGCCGGCGCGGCCCCGTCTCGGCGACGGCGCGGCTGGTCGACGCCGGGGCCGGCCGATAGGCTCGGCTCTGGAGAAGAAGAAGGGAGGCCAGGTGGCAGGGATCGGTTTCGTGGGGCTCGGCACGATGGGCACGCCGATGGCGGCGAACCTCGTCCGGGCCGGTCACACGGTGCGCGGGTTCGACACGCTGGCGACGGCGCGGGCCGCGGCAGCAGCGCGGGGGATCGCGGTCGCCCCGAGCCTCGCCGAGGCGATGCGCGGGGCGGAGGCGGCGGTCACGATGCTGCCCGACACGCCCGACGTCGAGGCCGTGGTCGCGGGCCCGGGCGGCCTGCTCGAGCTCCTCGCGCCGGGCGCGCTCCTGATCGATTGCTCCTCGATCGCACCGGCGGCGGCCCGACGGCTCGCGAACGAGGCGGCCGGGCGCGGGATCGCGATGCTCGATGCGCCGGTCACCGGCGGCCCCGGCGGGGCCGAGGCCGGCACGCTCGCCATCATGGTGGGTGGCGAGATCGAGGCCTACGCCCGGGCCGAGCCGGTCTTGCGGGCGATGGGACGGCCGCGTCGGATGGGGCCACCGGGCGCGGGCCAAGCGACCAAGCTGTGCAACCAGCTCGTGGTGGCCCAGCATCTGATCGCGGTCGCCGAGGCGATCGGCATGGCGCGCGGCCAGGGGCTCGATCCGAACGCGGTGCTCGAGGTGCTGGCGGGCGGTGCGGCTCGCTCCTGGCTCATGGAGACCTTCGGCAAGCGCATGGCGATCGACGATCCGGCGCCCGCCTTTCGCATGGCGCTGATGCTCAAGGACCTGCGGCTCGCGCTCGAGGCCGGGTTCGAGGCCGGCGTGCCCCTGCCGGCGACCGCGCTCGCCTCGAGCCTGATGCTGGCCCAGGCCGCAGCGGGCGAGGGCGGGCTCGGTCATCACGCCGTGATCCGCGCGTACGAGCGGCTCGCCGGTCGGGTGCCGGCGGCCGGGGGAGGAGAGGGAGGATGAGCGGGCTGCCGCGGCTCGGCTTTCTCGGCATCGGCATCATGGGCAAGGAGATGGTGCTGCGTCTCCTCGAGCGCGGCTTTCCCGTCACGGTGTGGAACCTCGAGCCGGAGCGGCTGCCGCTCGTCACCGCACACGGCGCGGTGGCGGCCGAGAGCCCGGCGGCGGTGGCGCGGTCCTGCGACATCCTCTGCCAGTGCGTGTTGCACGCGGCCGCGGTCGAGCGCTGCTGCTTCGCCGAGGACGGGGTGGCCACCGTTCCGGGCCAGGACCGCCTCGTGATCGACTTCTCGACCGTCAACCCGGACGACACCCGAAGGATCGCCGGCCGGCTCGCCGAGGAGGCCGGCTGGCGCTGGCTCGACGCGCCCGTCTCGGGCGGCCCGGGGCCGGCGCGGGAGGGTCGGCTCACGATCATGGCGGGTGGCGACGCGGCCGACCTCGAGCGGGCGCGGCCGGTACTCGAAGCGCTCGCCGCCAACCTCACCCACATGGGCCCCTTGGGCATGGGCCAGACCGCCAAGATCGCCAACCAGGCGATCGTCGGCGTGGGCTATCTCTTGATGGCCGAGGTGCTGGCCCTGGTGGAGAGGGCGGGGCTCGACGCTTCGCTCCTGCCCAAGGCGCTCGCGGGCGGGATGGCCGACTCGACCGTCCTGCAGCGGATCTTCCCGCAACAACAGAAGCGCGACTTCGACCCGCCGCGCTCTTATGCCCGCCAGCTCGACAAGGACCTCCAGAACGTCCGCCGCTTCCTGACGGCCATGGGCCTCGAGCTGCCGCTCGTCGCGCTCGCCGTCGAGCGCTACCACGGTTTCGCGCAGGCCCACCCCATGGCCGATTCGGCGAGCGTGGCGCGGCTCTACGAGGCCGCGGCGGGCCCGACGCGTTCGAGCGCGGGAGGCGATGCGTGAGGGGGAAGAGAACGGGGCCGGGTCGTGCCGGCGAGTCGAGCATGCGCGGGGCCCGCCGCGGCCCGAGTCGAGCGGCAGCGGGCGGGGGGCGGCGATGAGCGGAACGGTCCACCTCGAGACCCCGGAGCCCGGCATCGCCCGGGTGGTGCTCGACCAGCCGGCGCGGCTGAACGCGATCGGCCAGGCCATGTGGGACCGGCTCGGGGCGATCCTGGCCGAGCTCGACCGCGAGGATTCCCTGCGCTGCGTGATCCTGACCGGTGCGGGCGAGCGGGCCTTCTCGGTCGGCGCCGACATCACCGAGTTCGAGGCGATCCGCTCGACGGTGGAGAAGGCCAAGGCCTATGCCAAGCGGACCCATGCCGCGCTCGATGCGCTCCGCGCGCTGCGCCATCCCGTGGTGGCGGCGATCGAGGGTCTGTGCGTGGGCGGCGGCCTCGAGCTCGCCGCCAATGCCGATCTTCGGGTCTGCGGGGCCGGCTCGCGCTTCGGCATCCCGATCAAGAAGCTCGGCTTGGTCGTCGCTTATGGCGAGCTCGCACCTCTGGTCCGGCTCGTCGGCAAGTCGAACGCGCTGCGGATCCTGCTCGAGGGCGATCTCCTGGGGGCCGAGGAAGCGCTGCGCATCGGCCTCGTCAACCGGGTGGTCCCCGACGGGACGGTGATGGCCGAGGCCATGGCGACCGCCCGGCGGATCGCCGAGGGGGCGCCCTTGGTCGCCCGCTGGCACAAGAAGTTCGTCAATCGGCTCATGGACCCCAGACCGCTCTCGCCCGAAGAAGAGGCCGAGTCCTATCTCTGTTTCGGCACCGAGGACTTCGCCGAGGGCACCCGCGCCTTCCTCGAGAAGCGCCCCCCGGTCTTCAAGGGCCGCTGAGGGAGGCCCGCGGTGAGCCTGCTCGAGGGCGTCCGGGTGGTCGACCTCACGCACGTGATGGCGGGGCCCACCTGCACCCAGCTCCTGGCCGATCTCGGTGCGGAGGTGATCAAGGTCGAGCGGATCCCGGACGGCGACGACACCCGGCGCACGATCCCGCCCGTCCTCCGCGGCCCCGACGGCAGCGAGCTGTCGGCCGCGTTCTCGATGATGAACCGCGGCAAGCGCGGCCTCGCCCTCGACCTCAAGAGCGCGGGCGGCCGGCGGGTGATGGAGCGGCTCTTGGACCGGGCCGACGTCCTGGTCGAGAACTACCGCAAAGAGACCCTGGACAGGCTCGGCTTCGGCTGGGAGCGCGTGCGGACGCGCTGGCCCAGGATCGTCTACGCCTCGATCTCGGGCTTCGGTCGCACCGGCCCTTATGCCGAGAAGGGCGGCTTCGATCTGGTCGCCCAGGCGATGAGCGGCATCTTGAGCATCACCGGCACGAGCCGAGCCGAGCCGCCGGTCAAGTGCGGGCCGCCTCTGACCGACATCGGCGCCGGCATGCTGCTCGCCGTCGGGATCCTGGCCGCCCTTCTCGAGCGCGAGCGCACGGGCGTGGGCCGGCTGGTCGAGACCTCGCTCTTCGAGGCCGGCATCGTCTTCACCTATTGGCAGTCGGCGATCGCGCTCGCGACCGGAAAGGCGCCGGGCCCCCTGGGTTCGGCCCATCCGCTCTCCGCACCCTACGAGGCCTTCCCCACCGCCGACGGCCGCTGGATCGTGGTGGGCGGGGCCAACCAGGCCAATTGGCGGCGGCTGTGCGGGATCCTCGGGGCAGCGGCGCTGGCCGACGATCCCCGCTTCGCCACCAACGCCGACCGCATGCGCAACCTCGCCGAGCTGCGGGCGATCCTGGCCGACCTCTTCCGCCGGCGGCCGGCCGCCGACTGGCTCGCCCGGCTCGACGAAGCGGGGGTGCCGGCGGGGCCGGTCAACGACATCCTCGAGATGCTCGCCGACCCGCAGACGCGGGCGCGCAACATGGTCGTGGAGCTCGAGCACGCGAGCCTCGGCCGCGTGGCCACCCTCGGCTGCCCGATCAAGGTCGAGGGTGTCTCGACCGGGCCGCGCAAGGGGCCGCCGTTCTTGGGCGAGGACACGGTGGCGATCCTCGAGGAATGCGGCTTCTCTACGGAGGAGATCGCCGCGCTCCGCGAGGAAGGGGCGATCGCGACGGCGGACCGGCCGCGATCGGCAGAACCGCCTTGAGCCCGCCGCGCTTGGCCCTCGTGATGGGCGATGCGGCCGGGATCGGCCCGGAGCTCTTCGTCCGGCTGCTGGCCGAGCCGGCCGTGCGCGCTCGGGCCGCGATCCTCGGGATCGGGGACGCCCGCGTGCTCGCGCGCGGGATGGAGCAGGCCGGCGTTCGGCCGGCGATCGCGGTCGAGCGCGACCTCGACGCAGCACTCGCCAGGGCCACAGTCGGCGCGCCCGCTTTCTGGGACCGCGGCGACTGCGATCCGGCCGACTGCCCGCCCGCTCGGGTCTCGGCCGCCGCCGGCCTCGCAGCGCTCGAAGCCTATCGGGCGGCGCTCGATCTCGCGCGCGCCGGCCGGATCGACGCGATCACCTTCACGCCCTTCAACAAGCAGGCGATCCGCCTCGTCCATCGATCTTACGAGGACGAGGTGGTCGAGGCGGTCGAGCATCTCGGGATCCGCACGCCCTGTGCCGAGTTCAACGTGATCGCCGCCTTCTGGAACGCCCGGGTCACTTCGCACGTGCCGCTCAAGGATGTCGCGGGCCTGCTCTCGGTCGAGCGGATCGTGGAGCGGATCGCGATGACCCGCGACGCGCTCGCAGCCGCCGGGATCGCCCGGCCGCGGATCGCGGTTGCCGCCTTGAACCCGCATGCCGGTGAGGGCGGTGCGTTCGGCCGCGAGGAGATCGAGGTGATCGGCCCGGCGGTCGCCCGCGCCCGGGAGCTCGGCCTGCCGGCCGAGGGGCCCTTTCCCGCCGACACGGTCTTCGTGCGGGCGAAGGCCGGCGCCTTCGACGCGGTCGTCACCATGTACCACGACCAGGGCCAGATCGCGATCAAGCTCTTGGGCTTCGAGAGCGGGGTCACGGTGCTCTGGGGGCTGCCCGTACCGGTCACCACCCCGGCCCACGGCACCGCCTTCGACATCGTGGGCACGCGCAAGGCGGCGCTCGGCCCGAGCCTCGAGGCGGTGCGCATCGCGCTCGCCATGGCCGGCTCTCGCTAGAGGGGACGGAAGCCCGCGGCTCGTCGCGGCGTCCGGCGGTGGGCGTCGGGTCGGGGCGGCGGGGGCGGCCGCGAGGCGGGTGCACGGGGTCGGGGGGAGGCGGGGACGGGCGGCTCTCGGCTCGTGATCGGGCTGTCGGACGCTCGACCCGGCGCACGTCTCCGGATCCCGAGCATGGTGCCGATCGCCGATGCCCGCCGTTCGCGCGCCGACACGCTCTGGCCCCGGCGCGTGCAGCGGTCAGGTCGGGGTCTCGTCGGTCGTGCCGATGCCGGCTTCGCGCCGGCGCACCAGGCTGAAGAGCGGACCGGCCGAGAAGAGGAGGCCGGCGATCACCGGGGCGGCCCACTTCCAGAAGGCGAGGTCGGTCGGGTCGAGCCAGCCCTGCAGCGCGGCGCCGACGATCAGCGCCGCGATCAGGAAGGCCATGGTGGCCGTGGCCCCGGGAAAATCGCGCGCGAGGCTCAGCATGTAGAGGAAGACGACCAGCACGAAGGCGGCGACGATCAGCGCGATCCCGGGCCGGGTCTGCCAATTGTCGGCGAGCCAGTGCGAGACCGACCAGAGCGGGTTGAAGACGAGCAGCGCGACGCCGATCCGCCAGCCGATGCTCACCACCAGGCTCGGGGAGGATCGCATGCGCCGCCTCCGGGTTCTCCGCGGGCCCAGGTGCCTGGGCGCGCGGCACGGGTCAAGGCGGCGGGACCGCGCCCGCTGCCGATGCGCCACGCGAGGGGCGGGCCTTCGCGGAGCGGAGGGGCCAGCGGCCGCGGCGACCGGAACCGATGGGGAGGGCGGCGAGCGCGGCCGCCGGGCGGGGAAGGGAGCCGGGTCCTTGCGGGCGGTGGATGGCCAGGCGGGGCACGCAGGCAGGGCGGTCGGGGCGGCTTGCCCGTGCCGGCCGGGCGGGCCATGGTACGAGCGGGAGGCCCGGGAGCGAGCATGCGGGATCGCGGAAATTCCGGCCGCACGGGAATGGAGGCGACGCGTCGCCAGGCGCTCGCGCTCGGTGCGCTCGCTGCGAGCGCAGCGCGGGCACGGCCGCTGCGCGCGTCGGAGCCGCGCGCCACGGTCTGGATCACCGCCGCCGGCGACCCCGTCCGCGCGCTGGATCTCGTCTTCGCCCGCCTGCCGCGCGATCTGGCGAGCGGCAAGCGGCTCGTGCTCAAGGCCAACTTCAACAGCGCCGACCCGTTCCCGGCGGCTTCGGCACCCGACACGCTGGACGCGCTCGTGGCCCGGCTGGCCTCGATGCGGCCGAGCCGATTCACCCTCGCCGAGCGCTCGGGCATGGGCGACACGCGCGCGGTGCTGCGCCAGGCGGGGGTGCCGGCGCTGGCCGCCCGCCACGGCCTCGAGGTCCTGGTCCTCGATGAGCTCGGGCCCGAGGGCTGGGTCGCGGTGCGATGGCCTGACCTGCACTGGCGGCGCGGATTTCTCCTGGCGCGGGCCTTCGCCGAGGCCGAGCTCGTCGTGCAGACCTGCTGCCTCAAGACCCATCGCTTCGGCGGCCATTTCACCATGGCGCTCAAGAACGCGGTCGGCGCGGTGGCGAAGGTCGATCCCGCGGACGGTTACGATTACATGCGCAAGCTGCACGCCTCGCCGCACCAGCGCGCGATGATCGCCGAGATCTCGACCGCCTTTCGCCACGACCTCGTGATCATGGACGCGCGCAAAGGGTTCCGCACGGGCGGACCGGAATCGGGCACGCTCGTCGAGCCGGGCCTCTTTCTCGCCAGCCGCGATCCGGTGGCGATCGATGCGGTCGGGGTGGCGATCCTGCGCCGCTACGGGACCACGGCCGAGGTCGCCCGCGGTCCGATCTTCGCGCAAGAGCAGCTCGCGCGGGCAGCGGCCCTCGGCATCGGCGTGGCCTCGGCCGCCGCGATCGAGCTCGAGGGCCTCGACGAGGCCGGCCGCCGGGCGTCCGAGGAGCTGCGGCCGCTGCTGGTCTGACGGGCGCGGCCTTCAGCGCTCGCCGGCGATGATCCGAACGAGCTCGATGCTTTCGCCGCCGGTCCGTTCCGCGAGGCTCTTGAGCGCGGTGTCCGCGGTTGCCGGCACGCCGCGATCGGCGAGCCGGCGCAGCGCATCCTCGAGCGGGATGCCGAGCTCGCCCGCGACCTGGGCCACGGTCTTGCGCCCGACCCCGCTGCCCGGGCCGTAGCGCTCGGCCAGGCTCGGCGGTGCTACCGGACGCTTCGGCAGCTCGGCGAACAGCGCCACGGGTGTGACGCCGAGCGCGCGAGCGGCATCGAGCAGGCTCGTCTCCATCCGCTCGACCCGGAAGCCCTTGGCGGCGAGATGCGCGAGGGTCGCCTCGAGATCGAGGCCGGTCCGCCTCGCGAGCTCGGGGAGCGGCAGCTCCTCGGCGTGGCCGAACGGCGGCTCGGCGGCACCGGCGCGCTGCCAACTGGCCTTGATCTCGTCCTGCCAGGCGAAGAGCTGGGCCGCGGGCGGCAGGCCGAAGCCGGCCAGGAGCGCCAGGCACAGGGCGACCGCGACCCCGCTCAGAAGCTCGAGGCGCGGGCGCAGATGCTCGTGCCAGCGGTCGGCCAGATGTTTCGTGAAGGGCTTCCAGTTGAAGAAAAGGTGGACCGGGATGGCGAGCACGAAGAGGAAGCTCGCGAGCACGTGGATCCGCGTCCAGGGATCGAGCCCCAGGCCCAAGAGCCGCCAATCGTTCCAGCGGGCGATGCGCCCGTGCGGGGCGATGAAGAGCACGAGCCCGGTCACGAGCATGATCAGAAAGGTCGCGGCGACGACGAAGACGACGAAGGCCCGGAGGCGGAAGCCCGGGCGATGCTCGGCGCCGGCGCGCTCGCTGCGCATCGTGGTGCGATCCGTCTCCCTTCTCGCTCCGGGCAGCAGGAATGACGCGCGGCGGTGACCGTTCGGTGGCGGCACGGCTGCCCCGCCTCGGCGCCGTGGACGGCTGCGCCGCTGCTTGCTAGCGCCGCGGCGGCGGACCGAGAACAACGCGAGGGTAGGGAGGGCTCGATGCGGCTGTTCGATCTTTCGGGCAAGGTGGCGATCGTCACCGGCGGCAACGGCGGAATCGGGCTCGGGATGGCCAAGGGCCTGGCCGAGGCGGGGGCGGCGGTCGCGGTGGCGGGGCGCAACGAAGCCAAGAACGCCGAGGCGGTGGCCGAGCTCGCCCGGCTCGGCGCCCGGGCGATCGCGGTGCCGGTCGACGTCACCGACGAGGGCTCCTGCCGTGCCATGATCGAGCGGACCGTGCGGGAGCTCGGCCGGCTCGACATCCTGATCAACAATGCCGGCACCAACATCAGAAAGCGCCCCGAGGAATACGCGCTCGACGAATGGCGGCTCGTTCTCGAGACCAATCTCACCTCGGCCTTCGTCTGCTCGGTCGCGGCCTACCCGGAGATGAAGAAGGCGGGCGGCGGCAAGATCGTCAACATCGGCTCGATGATGTCGATCTTCGGTGCCTCCTTCACGACACCCTATGCCGCGAGCAAGGGCGGGATCGTGCAGATGACCAAGGCCATGGCCTGCGCCTGGGCACAGGACAACATCCAGGTCAATGCCGTGCTGCCGGGCTGGATCGATACCGCCTTGACCCGCCAGGCGCGCGCCCAGATCCAGGGTCTGCACGAGAAGGTGGTGGCGCGTACCCCGGCCGGCCGCTGGGGCGTGCCGGACGACTTCGCCGGGATCGCGGTGTTCTTGTGCTCGCCCGCCTCCGACTTCCTGACCGGCACCGCGATCCCGGTCGACGGCGGCTATTCGGTGCAGGGTGCCGCCTGAGCCCGATCGCGCGGGCGAGAGATTTCTGCGCCGGGCCCTTGTGGGCGACGCCAGACTCGGCCATATGGGTCGCAGGTGATCTCAGCCCTGCGCGTCGGTCGTCTCCGTGACCCCCTCGCCCAGCGCCGTCACCCGTGGGCCGCAAAGGTGCGGTCCACGACCCTGAGCGAGTGAGTTACGAGGTTGCAGACCGGTATCGTCAAGTGGTTCAACGCCACCAAGGGTTACGGCTTTCTCCAGCCGGAGAAGGGCGGGCCCGACGCTTTCGTCCACATCAGCGCCGTGGAGCGCGCCGGCCTCGACGGCCTGCGCGAGGGCCAGCGGGTCCAGTACGAGCTGGTGCGCGGGCGCAACGGCAAGAGCTCGGCGGAGAACCTGAAGCTCGTCGGCTGACGCGACCCGTCGCGTCGTCGAACGGAACGCCTCCCGGGCGAGAGCCCGGGGGGCGTTTTTCGTGCGAGGGAGGTCGCGCTCGGCGTGCGCCCGCGGCGGCGCTTCGCGATCGCCGTGGCTGCGCCGGCTGCGGTCGCGCCGAGCGCGGTGCGGCTGCGGCGAGTGGGGCGGGCCCTCCTCCGCTCGCCCGCGGGGGGCGTTCACAACAGAAGTCGCTGGGTGACGCCGGAGCGACGGCCCTCGGCCGGTCCTGGCAGTCGATTGTGCAAGAAATGCGATCGATCGCCTTGACGAGACGGGCTCGGACCGTCAGCCTGTGTGCTCATGCGCGAGCTCGATGTCGGCCTTTTGGCGACCTTCCTCGACCTGGCCGAGACCGGCAGCTTCACCCGGACCGCGGTGCGCCAAGGGGTGACCCAGTCCGCCGTCTCGGCCCAGCTGCGTCGGCTCGAGGAGATCTTGGGCGTGCGTCTGTTCGCCCGAACGACCCGCTCGGTCGCCCTCACCGCCGAGGGCGATCGGCTCCTGCCGCATGCCCGTGCGGTGGTCGACGCGGCCTCGGCGCTGCTCGCGCGCTTTCGCGGGACCGAGGTCGCGGGCGATCTCCGGCTCGGATGTCCCGAAGACGTCGCCAGTGCCGATCTGCCGGCGATCCTGCTCGATTTCGCGGCGACCCATCCGCGCGTGCGGCTGCACGTGCGCTGCGACCTGACGCTGCATCTCGTCGAGCAGCTCGAGGCCGGGGCGTTCGACCTCGTCATCATCAAACAGGACCCGGAGCGGCTGTTGCCCGGGGCTCGGCCGCTCCGCCACGAGCCGCTCGCTTGGGTCGGGCCGCCCGGCGCGGACGGCACGCCGCCGCCTGCCGACCGACCGGTCCCGCTCGCGCTGGCGCCGGCACCCTGCGTCTATCGCGCCCGCGCGCTCGAGGCCCTGGTCGGCGTCGGGCTGATCGGCGACGTGGTCTACGCCTCGCCGAGCGAGGTGGGGCAGATCGCGGCGGTGCGCGCCAGGTTGGGGTGGACGGTGCTGCCGCGGCGGCGCGTGCCGGACGATCTCGCCGTCGCCGGCCCGGGCTGGCCGCCGCTGCGACCCGCGGTCATCTGCCTGCTCGCGAGCGGGCGCCCGACCGGGGCCGCCGAGGCGTTCGCCGGCTTCGTCGAGGGTCGCCTGGCCAGCGCCTGAGCCGGACTCGCCCGAACCACGGGCGCGACGCGGCGGGGACCGGCCGGGACGGTCATGTGGTGCCGCAGGAGGGCTCCGCAGAAACGCCGAAAAGATCATCCTGATCAACGTGTCGGTGCGGCGGCGGCGGTGCGATTACCAACGGAGCTACCAACGCCAAGCGTCGATGCACCCGGGGCGCGCGCCAGACGGCGGCCGCCTTCGCGCGTCGTCTGGTCGCCCGAGCTCTGCCGAGGACCGTGGGTGGTCCTGACGGAGCAGCGCGGGTTCGGCCGCCGCGCGTCCCCGCCGTCGCCGGGGCCCCGCCCCAGCGGACATGACTGGCGATGCCGCGCGCTGCCGCCTGCCGAGCACCCCGCCCCCTTCGGAAGGACCCGACGGGCGGGGAGGGGCGTCAGGGGCCCGTGCG
>JANWZN010000005.1 GCA_025054575.1 Geminicoccaceae bacterium
AACGGCATTTCGTAGCCGGCGAACGGTACGACCTTGGCGCTGAGCTCGCGGTGCAGGTCGAATAGCGGAGTCCGGGAGAGCGTTCCCACCGGTCGTGGCCTCCAGGCGCTTCGCACGCACGCGACCACCGAGTCGCGCCGTCGTGCCCCCTCTGTCCACGACCTGAGAGATTCCACCCCCGACCGTCGCCGGCCGGAAATGTCCCCTTCGGTGGGGTGCGGGTGCACCCGCTCTCCAGAGGGCCAGCTCGCGCGCGGTCCTTCGGCCTGAGAGTTTCCGGGGCGGTTGCTCCTTCGGCGCCGCGCGGCTCGGGTCACCCCGGCGCGGACTCTCCCACGCGCGATCCTCGGCCGAGCCCAAGAGTAGTCCACCGGCCCGGCGGGTCAAGCCGCGCACACCGACGCGTCCGCGCCGCGGGCGGCGCGGACGCGTCCAACTCCCCTCAGATGGCGTTCTTGGCCATCTGGTCGGCCAGATATTCGGCTTGACGGATCGCGAGCGCCACGATCGTGAGCGTCGGGTTCTCCGCCGCACCGGTGGTGAACTGGCTGCCGTCCGAAATGAACAGGTTTTTGTGGTCCCAGGTCTGGCCGAAGCTGTTGCAGACGCCGTCCTGCGGCCGGGCGCTCATCCGGTTGGTGCCGAGATTGTGCGTGCTCGGATAGGGCGGCACCTCGTGGATCTCGCGCGCGCCCGCGGCGCGATAGACGGCGGCACCCTGACGATAGGCGTGCGCCCGCATGGCGATGTCGTTGGGGTGGTCGTCGAAATGGACGTTCGGGATCGGCAGCCCGAAGCGGTCCTTCTCGGTCGGATGCAGGGTCACCCGATTGCTCGCCTGCGGCATGTCCTCGCCGACGATCCACATCCCGGCCATGTGCGCGTAGCCCTCGAGCTTGCGGGTGAACTCGCGGCCCCAGGCACCCGGGTCGAGGAACGCCGCCATGAAGGGCAAGCCCAGCGAAAGCGTCTCGAGTTCGTAGCCGCCGGCGAAGCCGCGCTTGGGGTCGTGGCCGGCCTCGTCCTGGATGATCCCGGCCATGGTGGTGCCGCGGAACATGTGGACCGGCCGGTCGAACGTCGCGTAGACCGAGCCCGTGGTGTGGCGCATGTAGTTGCGGCCGACCTGACCCGACGAGTTGGCGAGCCCGTCGGGATATTTGCTCGAGGCCGAGTTGAGGAGCAGGCGCGGGCTCTCGATCGAATTGCAGGCGACGCACACGACGCGAGCCTTCTGGACGTGCTGGCGACCGTCCTTGTCGGCGTACAGCACCCCCGTGATCTTGCCCGAGGCGTCGTGTTGGATCTGCAACGCCTGGCACTCGCTGCGCAGGTCCAGCTTGCCGGTAGCCTCGGCGGCCGGGATCTCGGTGTAGAGGGTGGACCATTTGGCGGCCGACTTGCAACCCTGAAAACAGAAGCCGATCTGCAGGCAATGCGAGCGGCCGTCGCGGGCCCGGCTGTTGATCGCCATTCGGCCGGTGTGGACGGTCTTGTAACCGAGCCGTTTGGCGCCCGTGTACATGACGCGGAAATTGTTGTTGCCGGGCAGCCCGGGGATGCCGTTGGTCCGGGTCACGCCCATCTTGGCTTCGGCCCTGGCGTAATAGGGCTCGAGGTCGGCAAGGCCGATCGGCCAGTCGAGGAGCGTGGCACCCGCGATATCGCCGTAGACCGAGCGCGTCTTGAACTCGTGCTCCTGGAAGCGCAGCGAGGCGCCGGCCCAGTGCACCGTCGAGCCGCCGACGGTCTTGCAGATCCACGCCGGAAGGTTCGGGAAGTCCCGCGCCACGCGCCAGCTGCCGCTCGTCGTTCGCTTGTCGAGCCAAGCGGTCTGGACGAAGGCGGCCCATTCGTCGTTGACGAAGGTCTCGGGCGATTCCCGCTTGCCCGCCTCCAGGAGAACGACCTTGATGCCCTTCTGGCAGAGCTCGTTGGCGAGCGTGCCGCCGCCCGCACCACTGCCGATGACGACGACGACCGAATCGTCGCCGAGCTCGAAACGCGCCATGGTCCTGGCCTCCCTGTCTTCTGTCCTCGATGCCGGGTCCGCCTCAGGCCGGCGGCGGCGGGCTCGCTTCCGCGTCGGGCTGCATCGTCCAGCCCGCGTCCTGGAAACCGCGGTGCAGATAGCCGCCGAACTCGGCCGAGCTTCCCTGATAGCCGAAGTGGTGCCAAACGAGTTTGTTGTTGTAGAGGCCGACCAGCGTCTCGCCCTTCACCGTCTGGAAGAAGGGCGACGTCTCCATGGCCTTCAGGACCTCGAGCCGGCCGCCCGGCGAGAGCTGCAGCCACGGCACCCCGGTCGCCCGGTCCAGAGCGGCGACACCTTCCCGGATGGTCTCCGCGAGGCGAGGATCGGCCTTCGCCTTCTTGTCGAGGCTCTCGACGACCTCGGCATAGTAGACGTCGCCCAACATGTCGTGGGGATAAAGGTCGCGCGTCATGACCAAAAGGACGCGCGCGGTCGCGGCGTCGAACGCCGAGAGCGTCATCGCCCAGGCACCGTTGCTCGCGGCGATGACCGTGGTGCCGCCGGCCACGGCGACGGTCGCGGCGGTGCTCGCGGCGGTTCGAAGGAACAGCCGCCGATCCAGGATTCTCTTCATTGCGTTCGCCTCCCCACCGAGTCGCCGCTCAGCGATAGCGGCCGTGACGTTGCAGAACCTCGATCTTGTAGCCGTCCGGGTCCTGGATGAAGAAGAACCGCGCGAGCAGTTTGCCCTCGCGGTAGAATTCCTTAATGGGTTGCGGTGCGATACCGGCTTCGGTCAGCCTCTTGTGCTCGGCGTCGAGATCGTCGACACAGAACGCCACGTGCCCGTAGCCTTCGCCGTGACTGTAGGGCTGGGTGCGGCCCTTGTTGAGGGTCAGCTCGATCTCGAAATCGGCCTCGACATTGCGCAGATAGACGAGCGTGAACGTCTCGAAGTCCATCGTCTCGGCCGGCTCGAGGCCGAGCGCGGTGCGATAAAAGCCGATCGAACGGTCCAGGTCGAGGACCCGGATCATCATGTGAATGGCCTTGGCCATCTCGGATCGCCTCCCGGCTTCGCGTGTCGGTGCGGCGAATCCTACAGGACCCGGCCGGCGCGGTGGTAACAGCGCGATACTACGCGGCCGCGGCCTCCGGCCGATCGGTTGCCGCGGCGCCGCGGGCGTGGCGATCGCGCGCGAGATAGGTGGCACAGGCGACGCGCAACAGGGAGGCGAAATTGCGGACGTCGCCGGAAAACTCCAGCACTTCGTCGTGAAGTGTGGCGATGAACTTGGGCGTGCTCACACCCTCGACCGCGGCCATCTCGTCGAGAATCGCCCAGAACCGCGCCTCGAGCCGGATGCTCGTCACGGCGCCGTGCAGCCTGACCGAGCGGGTCACCGGCTGGTAGTCGCGCGGATCGGTACCGGCGTAGATTTTACACATGGGCGCACCTTCCGCTGGGACGCCGTTCGTCTCCCCGGCGGTCGACGCTAGAGCCGTTCGCGCTCGGCTGCAAAGGGTCGCACGCTCGTCGCGGACACGTGGCTCGCCTTGCGAGCTTGCGGATCCTTCCCTAATCAGCCCCGGGCACGTCACCGGCCGCCTCGCTTGCGGCTCCAACGACCAGGGAGCAGGCGCCCATGCGGATCGGCATCGTCAAGGAGCGCCGCGAGGACGAGCGGCGCGTCGCTGCGAGCCCGGATACCGTCAAGCGGTACAAGGCGATGGGACTGGAGCCCGTGGTCGAGCGCGGGGCCGGGATCGCCGCCGCCATGCTCGACGAGGCCTTCGCGCAGGCCGGTGCACGCTTGGTCGACGGGCCCGAGGAAGCGCTCGCCGCGGACATCGTCCTCAAGGTCCAGCGGCCGACGGAGGAGGAGACGGCGCGCCTGCGAAGCGGGCAGGTGCTCGTCGGCATGCTCGATCCGTACATGAACCGCGAGCAGGTTCAGACCTTCGCCGAGAAGGGCCTCACGGCCTTCGCCATGGAGCTCCTGCCGCGCACCACCCGGGCGCAGGCCATGGACGTGCTCTCGAGTCAGGCCAACCTCGCGGGCTATCGGGCCATGGTCGAGGCGATGGCGGCCTACAGCCGGGTGCTGCCGATGATGATGACGGCGGCCGGGACGGTGACGCCGGCCAAAGTGTTCGTGATCGGTGCCGGTGTCGCCGGCCTCCAGGCGATCGCGACGGCCAAGCGGATGGGCGCGGTCGTCACGGCAACGGACGTGCGGCCGGCGGCCAAGGAGGAGATCGAGAGCCTCGGGGCCAAGTTCGTGGGCTTCATTCCCAAAGACGCGGCCACCGCCGGCGGCTACGCGCGGCCGCTCACGCCCGAGGAGCAGGCCGAGCAGGCCAAGATCGTGGCCGAGCACCTGAAAAGTCAGGACATCGTCGTCACGACCGCGCAGATCCCCGGGCGCAAGGCGCCGCGGATCGTCACGGCCGCGATGGTGGCGTCGATGAAGCCCGGCTCGGTGATCCTCGACATGGCGGCCGAGAGCGGCGGCAACGTCGAGGGCAGCCGGCCCGGCGAGGTGGTCGAGGTCGGCGGCGTACGGATCATCGGCGCGCGCAACCTGCCTTCCAAGCTGGCACCGGCCGCCTCCTCGCTCTACGCCAAGAACCTCTTGAATTTCGTGCAGCTGATCGTGTCGAAGGACGGGAAGCTCGCGATCCCGTTCGACGACGAGCTCATCCGAGGAACCCTACTCACGCACGAGGGCAAGATCGTGCACCCGAATTTCCAGCCGGCGGGCTGACAGGAGACGACCGATGGCGGCGATCGACCCGGGGATCTTCAACCTCATCGTCTTCGTGCTCGCGATCTTCGTGGGCTATTATGTCGTCTGGTCGGTGACACCGGCACTGCACACCCCGCTCATGAGCGTCACCAACGCGATCAGCTCGGTGATCGTGGTGGGCGCGCTGATCGCCACCGGCGCCGGTGGAGTGGCAGCGATCTTCGGCTTCCTCGCAGCACTCCTGGCGGCGGTGAACATTTTCGGCGGCTTCGCCGTGACCGAGCGAATGCTCGCGATGTTCAAGAAGCGCGGTTGAGAGGGCGGGTCCGATGAACGTCAACATCGCCGCGCTCGGATATCTGGTCGCCGCGGTCTGCTTCATCTTGGCCTTGCGCGGCCTCTCCTCGCCGGCTTCGAGCCGGATGGGCAATCGTTACGGCATGGCCGGCATGGCCTTGGCCATCGTCATCACGCTGTTGTTGCTGCCGCACGCCGGGGCCATGGGCTATCTCGCGATCCTCGTGGCGCTCGCGGCCGGCGGGGCAGTCGGCTACACGATCGCCCAACGCATCCAGATGACCGCGATGCCGCAACTCGTGGCGGCATTCCATTCGCTCGTCGGCCTCGCCGCCGTCTTCGTGGCCGCAGGTGCCTTCTTGGAACCGCAAGATTTCGGCATCACGCGGCCGGACGGCTCGATCAAGCCGCTCTCGCTGCTCGAGATGGGCCTCGGGACCATCATCGGCGCGGTGACCTTCACCGGCTCGTTGATCGCCTTCGGCAAGCTGCAGGCCAAGTTTCCGCCGAGCGTCGACGCGTGGATACCGGGCTTCGTGAAGCCCGTGCTGGCCGCCGCCATGTCGAGCCGACCCATTCTCTTACCGGGGCGGCACGTCATCAACGCCGCCATCGGCATTGCTCTGCTCGTGCTGCTCGGCCTCTTCATGGTCGCACAGAACGGCGGCGTTTTCCTTTTGATGACCCTGCTCGCCTTTGCACTCGGTATCCTGTTGATCATCCCGATCGGCGGCGCCGACATGCCGGTCGTGGTCTCGATGTTGAACTCCTATTCGGGCTGGGCGGCGGCCGGCATCGGCTTCACCTTGCAGAATCCGATGCTGATCATCACCGGCGCGCTGGTGGGTTCCTCGGGTGCGATTCTTTCCTACATCATGTGCCGAGCGATGAACCGCTCGTTCGTCTCGGTGATCCTCGGTGGGTTCGGCGAGACGGGTGCCGCTGCGGCCGAGACCGGCGACAAGACGGTCAAGGCGGGCTCGGCCGAGGACGCGGCCTTCATCATGGAGAACGCCCAGAAGGTAATCATCGTGCCGGGTTACGGCATGGCGGTCGCCCAGGCGCAGCATGCGGTGCGCGAACTCTACGATACGCTCACCAGCAAAGGCGTCGAGGTCAAGTTCGCGATTCACCCGGTGGCGGGCCGGATGCCTGGGCACATGAACGTGCTTCTGGCCGAAGCCAACATCCCCTACGACGTCGTCTTCGAGATGGAAGAGATCAACAACGAGTTCGGTCAGGCCGACGTCGCCTACGTCATCGGTGCCAACGATATCACCAATCCGGCTGCGAAAACCGATCCCGGCTCGCCGATCTACGGCATGCCGGTTCTGGATGTCGACAAGGCCAAGGCCGTGTTCTTCGTCAAGCGATCCATGGCGGCCGGCTACGCTGGGATCGACAACCCGCTCTTCTACATGGATCGCACGATGATGCTGTTCGGCGACGCGAAGAAGATGACCGAGGACATCGTCAAGGCGATCTCGGGCGGCGGGCACTGAGGCGAGCTCGAGCCGGCCCCTCGACGGCGCCGTGCGCGACGCTTATCACCCTCCGACGACGGGGAGGGCCGCGGCATGCGGATCGTGGTGGTCGGGGCTTCGGGCACGATCGGCCGGGCGGTGGTGGCCGAGCTCGGGCAGCGGCACGAGATCGTCGAAGTCGGCCGCAACAGCGGCCAGGTGTGCTTCGACGCCACCGATCCGGCGTCGATCCGCGCCGGTCTGCAGCTGATCGGCGGCTTCGATGCGCTCGTTGCGACCTTCGGGACCGTCAAGTTCGCACCGCTCGCCGAGCTCGACGCGGCCGGCTACGGCATCGGCCTCGCCGACAAGCTGATGGGTCAGGTCAACCTCGTCCTGATCGGCCGCGAGTTCATCGCCGACGGCGGGTCGTTCACGCTCACGAGCGGCATTCTCTCGCGCGATCCGGTTGTGGCCGGAAGCTCTGCGTCGATGGTCAACGGTGCCCTAGAAGCCTGGGTCCAGGCGGCGGCGATCGAGCTGCCGCGAGGGCTGCGGATCAACTGCGTGAGCCCGGGGCTGCTCGAGGAGACGGCCGTCGCGTTCGGCTCGTTCTTTCCGGGTCACATCCCGGTCGCCGCGGCAAGGGTCGCCAAGGCCTATGCCAAGAGCGTCGAAGGCCGCCTGACCGGGCGGGTCTTCGAGGTCTTCTGAGGCTCGGGAGAGGAAGCGATGCGCATCCGGGCCGCTGTCCTGGAGACGATGGGTGCGCCAGAGCCCTACGCTGTGAGCCGACCTCTGCGCGTGCAGGAGGTCGAGCTGGAGCCGCCGGGGCCCGGCGAGGTGTTGGTGCGGATCGCGGCCGCCGGGCTGTGCCACTCCGACCTCTCGGTGATCAACGGCGACCGGCCGCGGCCGTTGCCCATGGTGCTGGGCCACGAGGCGGCCGGGATCGTCGAAAAGGTCGGGGCCGGCGTCGACGACCTGGCCCGGGGCGACCATGTCGTCCTCGTGTTCGTGCCGGCTTGCGGGCACTGCCTGCCCTGCATGGAGGGACGGCCGGCACTCTGCGAGCCCGGGGCCGCGGCCAACGGGGCCGGGACCCTGCTCTCGGGAAGCCGGCGGCTGCGGCGGAACGGGGAGGCGATCCATCACCACGTCGGTGTCTCGGCCTTCGCCGAGTACGCGACCGTGTCGCGGCGCTCGCTCGTCAAGATCGATCCGGAGCTGCCACTGGACGAGGCGGCGCTGTTCGGATGCGCGGTGCTCACCGGGGCAGGTGCGGTGATCAACACCGCTGGGGTCCGGCCGGGTCAGACGGTCGCCGTGTTGGGCCTGGGCGGGGTCGGCCTGTGCGCGCTCCTGGCCGCGGTGGCCTCCGGTGCGCGCGAGATCGTCGCGGTCGATCTGCTCGCCGAAAAGCTGGCGTTCGCGCGGCAACTCGGTGCCACTTCGACCTTCGATGCCCGCGAGGAGCGGGTCGCCGAGGCGATCCGCGAAGCGACGGGAGGCGGGGTCGACTTCGCCTTCGAGCTCGCCGGCTCGGCCAAGGCTCTCGAGCTCGCCTGGTCGATCACCCGCCGAGGCGGCACCACGATCACGGCCGGGCTGCCGCATCCTTCCGCTCGCCTGCCGGTTCCGATCGTCCAGCTCGTGGCGGAGGAGCGGGTCCTCAAGGGCAGCTACATCGGGACGGCCGTACCGGCGCGCGACGTGCCGAGACTGATCGCGCTCTACAAGAAGGGGCGGCTGCCGGTCGACCGGCTGATGTCCGGCCGACTGGCGCTCGACGACATCAACGAGGGCTTCGACCGGTTGGCACGGGGCGCCGCGATCCGTCAGATCCTCGTGCCGTGAGCGGCGACGGACGGCCTGCGACCAGGCCGCTCCGGAAACGTCGACGAGGCGGGCAACCGCGACCGGCTCATGGTCCGCGCCGCGCCTTCCTCCAGACCCGCCCGATCCTCGGTCCGCAGAGCGGGCTGCCCTGTGCCGATCGGCGCCGTGTCACGATCAACGGAAGCCCTGCTGCGAAATTCGGCGCCATCGCGGGTCGGGCCTGCGCCCGCCGGGCTCCGCCCACGCCGGAACACTTCCGCCGCGGTCGGACGAGGGGTAGGACACGGGCCTCGTTGCCGGCGCCCGCCGTTGCCGAGGAGCCCCCGATTTGGACGAGCCCGCCGATCCCCCGGATACCCGCTTCGGACGCTGGGTCCGTCTCGACGGCGCCGAGCCGGAGGGCGTTCCGTTCACGATCGATGGCGAGCCGGCGGAGGGCCGCAACGGCGACACGCTGCTCACCGCCATTCTCACCGTGCGACCCGATCTCGGGCCCTTGCCACCGGACCGCCGTGTGCGGGCCGGTTTTTGCCTGATCGGCCTCTGCCAGGACTGCTGGGTCCGTCTCGAGGACGGCCGGCGCGTGCGCGCCTGCACCACCCCTCTGGAGCCGGGAATGGCGATCCGGCTCGAAACGTCGGATCGGGCGTGGTGAAAAGCGATCCGCTCGTGGTCGTGGTCGGAGCCGGGCCGGCCGGCATGGCGGCAGCCAGGACGCTCGTCGAGGGCGGGCTGCGGCCGCTCGTGCTCGACAAACAACCAGCCCCCGGCGGGCGGATGTGGCAGCAGCCCGCAGGATCTCGGCAGCCGTGCGGCCTTCCCGGCCACGATGCCGAGACGGCCGAGCGCGCGCGCAAGGAATTCCTGGATCTGGCCGAACGGATCGACTGGTATCCCGGCACGACGGTGGTCGACGCGACGCGTGGTCGGCTCTGGGCCATGGGGCCGGGCGGGGAGGTCGACGAGACCTCTTGGGATGCGCTCCTGGTCGCTGCCGGTGCCCTGGACCGGGTCGTGCCGCTCCCGGGTTGGACGCTGCCGGGCGTCTATACGCTTGGCGGCGCCCAGACCGCGCTCAAAGCGCTCGGATGCGCGGTCGGCCGGCGCGTCGGGTTCCTCGGGACCGGACCTCTCCTCTGGCTCGCGGCCGCGCAGCATCTCGTCGCCGGGGTCGAGGTGGCGGTCGTCGCCGACACGAGTCGATGGACCGGCGCGATGCGCGCCCTGCCGGATCTTCTGGCGGACCGCGCCCGCCTCGCACTCGGCCTGCGCTGCCTGCGCATGCTGCGCGGTGCCGGCGTGCCGATACGCCGAGGGATCCGCGCCGCAGCGATCGAGGGCGGGGAGAATGTGACCGGCATCGCGCTCGCGACCCGGCGCGGTCCCCGGCGGTTCGCCTGCGACGCGGTCGCCATCGGCGTCGGGCTGGTGCCGCAGACACAGCTGCTCGATCTCTTGGACGCGCCCTTCGATCTCGACGCCGAAAGCGGCGTCTGGCTGCCGCGGGCCGATCGAGCGGGCCGGACGCCGGTCGAGAAGGTCTTCGTCGCCGGCGACGGCGCTCGTCCGCTCGGAGCGGCGGCAGCGGCGCTTTCGGGGGAGCGTGCTGCGCTCGCGATCCTCGAGGATATCGGTCGGCCGTTCGACCGCGACCGCGCCGCTCGGCTCGAGCGAGACTTGGAGCGGCACGTGCGTTTCGCGCGCGGCCTCGCCCGAGCGTTCCCGTTTCCGGCCGGCCTCGAGGCCGGCATCGCGAGCGACACGGTGGTCTGCCGGTGCGAGGGTGTCGCCGCCGGCGCGATCACCGCGGCGGTGCGGGCCTTCGGGTGTCACGAGGTCAATGCGGTGAAAGCGCTGACCCGCTGCGGCATGGGCCGGTGCCAGGGACGGCTGTGCGGGCTCGCCGCGGCACGGATCGCGGCGGTGACGGCCGGCGTGGCACTCGCCGAGGCGGGCCGACTGCGCGCCCAAGCGCCGATCGAGCCTCTGCCGGCTCGTGTTCGGCGAACGGCCCCGGACGCGGTGGCGTAACACGGTGGCCGGCCGCATTCTCACCGAGGTGGCGATCGTCGGCGGCGGCCTCGTCGGCTGTTCGACCGCGTTGCACTTCGCCCGCCGGCGGGTGCCGTGTGTCCTTCTCGAGGCCGAGCGCTGCGGTGCCCATGCCTCGGGCGTCAATTACGGCGGCATCCGCATCCAGGGGCGGGCGCTCGCCGAGCTGCCGCTCGCCGAGCGCGCGCGTCGGAGGTGGGGACGGCTGGACCGGATCGTCGGCGCCGATGGGGAGTTCCGCGCGACTGGCCACTTGCGGATCGCGCGCGACGAGGCCGAGGCGGCGACGCTCGAACGCTGGGCGTTAGAAGCCGCGCGTCACGGCGTGCGGTGCGAGCTGCTGCCGGCCGAGGTTCTCCGGTCGCGCTTTCCTTGGCTGGGCGAGGGTTTCGCGGCAGCGTCTTATTGCCCTGACGACGGGCAGGCGAATCCGCGGATCGTGACACCGCTGTTCGCGCGCACCGCACGAGAAGAGGGGGCGACGATCCTCGAGGGTCGCGCGGTCGTTTCGATCGAGCGCACCTCGCGCGGCTTTCTGCTCCGCGCCGAACCGGAGCTCGAGGTCGAGGCGCGCGTCCTCGTGAACGCCGCCGGGGCCTGGGGCACGGCGATCGCGGCCATGCTCGGTGAGCACCTGCCGAGCGAACCGATCGCGCCCAACATGCTCGTGAGCGAGCCCTTGCCTTTCAAAATCGAGCCCAATATCGGCATGGCCGGCCCCGGTATCTATCTGCGGCAAGTGCCGAGCGGCTCGGTCGTCTTCGGCGGCGGTCGCGGCTCGGTCGATCTCGAACGACGACGCTGTCGGCCACTCTTTGCGACCTCGCTTTCGACGATCGAGGAAGCGTGTCGGGTCGTTCCCGAGCTCGCGCGCGCGTCGATCATCCGGACCTGGGCGGGGATCGAGGGACGGACCCCCGATGATCTGCCGGTGATCGGCCCGAGCACCGTGGTGCCGGGCCTGTTCCACGCCTTCGGCTTTTCTGGCCACGGTTTCATGCTGGCACCGGCCGTCGGTATCGTGCTCGTCGAGCTCGTCCTCGACGGCCACAGTGCCACGAGCCTCGAGGGCCTGTCGCCGAGCCGCTCGACGAGCGTGCCAGCGATCCCGGCCACCACCTGAGGGCCGGCGCTTCCCGTCTCACTCGGCAGCGGCGCGGGCGGCCACGAGTTCGGGCTCGCGGATCGCATCGTGCGCCGCCATCGCCGCGATGTTGAGAACATCGGAGACGGTAGCGTTCATGGGCACGATCTGCACGGGATGGGCGAGCCCCTCGAGCAAGGGGCCGATCACCGTGCCGCCGCCCAGCTGCTTCAAGAGCTTGTAGGAAATGTTGGCGGAGTGGAGCGCGGGCATGATGAGGACGTTGGCGGGTCCTTTGAGGCGGCAGAAGGGGTAGAGGGCCAACAGGTCGGGATCGAGCGCCACGTCGGCGCCCATCTCGCCGTCGTATTCGAAATCGACCTGCCGGCGGTCGAGCTCGATCACGACCTCGCGGATCCGGGCCGCTTTCGAGACCGGCGGATTGCCGAAGGTCGCGAACGACAGGAGCGCCACGCGCGGGGTGACCCCCATCCGGCGGACGGCACGGGCCGTCTGGATCGTGATATCGGCGAGGGTCTTGGTATCGGGGAGCTCGTGGACATTGGTGTCGGCGATGAACACGGTGCGCCCGCGGGCGACCATGATGGTCAACCCGAAGATCCGATGGCCCGGCCGCGGGTCGATCACGCGCAGCACGTCTTGCAGGCAATCGTGGTAGTTCCGCGTGAGGCCCGTGACCATCGCATCCGCATGGCCGTTCGCTACCATGCAGGCGGCGAAGACGTTACGGTCCTGGTTCACCAGGCGCTGACAGTCGCGGAAGAGCAGCCCGCTTCGCTGCTGACGGCGGTAGAGGAACTCGGCGTAGCTCCGATTGTGCTCCGATAGCCGCGCGTTGTGGATCTCCACCCCTTCTAGCCTCTTGAGGCCCATGGTCTGCAGCGTGCCGGCGATTCGCTCTTCGCGGCCGACCAGGATCGGCGTGCCGAGACCTTGATCGCGCCAAGCGAGCGCCGCGCTGATCGCCTTTTCCTCCTCGCCTTCGGCGAACACGACGCGTTTGGGCTGCGCACGCACCCGGTCGATCACGAGCTGCATCCGCGAGGCGGTGGGATCGAGGCGGCTTCGAAGCTGAGCACGATAGCGTTCGAGATCGACGATCGGTCGACGGGCGACCCCCGTCTCGACCGCCGCCTTGGCCACGGCGGTCGGGACATGGGTGATCAGCCTCGGATCGAAGGGGGTCGGGATGAAGTAATCGGGACCGTAGCGCAGCCGCCTACCGCGATAGGCCGCCGTGACCTCGTCGGGGACGTCCTCGCGCGCGAGCGCTGCGATCGCGTAGGCAGCGGCGATCTTCATCGCCTCGTTGATGGTCGAGGCACGGACATCGAGAGCGCCGCGAAAGATGTAGGGGAAGCCCAACACGTTGTTGATCTGGTTGGGGTAATCGCTGCGCCCGGTGGCGATGATGACGTCCTTGCGGACTTCGCGGGCGTGTTCGGGCGTGATCTCGGGATCGGGGTTCGCCATGGCGAAGACGATGGGGTTCTTCGCCATGGACGCGAGCATCTCGGCCGTGAAGGCACCCTTGACCGAGAGCCCGAAGGCGACGTCGGCCCCGCGCATGGCATCGGCCAGGTCGCGGGCGTCGGTGTCGACCGCGTGCGCCGACTTCCATTGGTTCATGCCGCGCTCGCGACCGCGCCAGATCACCCCCTGCGTGTCGCAGAGGACGACGTTCGCATGCGGCACGCCCATGGCCTTGATGAGCTCGGCGCAGGCGATGCCGGCCGAGCCGGCACCGTTGATCACGATCTTCACCTCGCGCAGCGAGCGACCGGTGAGATCGAGCGCGTTGATCAGACCGGCTGCGGCGATGATCGCGGTGCCGTGCTGATCGTCGTGGAACACCGGAATGTCCATGAGCTCGCGCAGCCGCTGCTCGATGACGAAACATTCCGGAGCCTTGATGTCCTCGAGATTGATGCCGCCGAAGGTCGGGCCCAGGAGGCGAACGCAATTGACGAATTCGTCGACGTCTTTGGTATCGACTTCGAGGTCGATCGCGTCGATGTCGGCGAAGCGCTTGAACAGGACCGCCTTGCCCTCCATCACGGGCTTGCCGCCCAGGGCTCCGAGATCGCCCAGGCCGAGCACGGCGGTGCCGTTCGAAATCACCGCCACGAGATTGCCCTTGGCGGTATAGTCGTAGGCTTTGTTGGGGTCTTTGGCGATGGCGAGACAAGGAGCCGCCACCCCCGGCGAGTAGGCGAGCGAGAGGTCCCGCTGCGTCGCCAGCGGCTTGGTGGGCGCGATCTCGATCTTGCCGGGACGGCCTTTGGCGTGCAGCTCGAGTGCTTCCTCGGCCGTCACCGGGCCACCTGCGTTCGGCGCTCCCTCGTCCCTGCCGATCATCTCGATCCCCCGCGAACCCCGCGCTCCACTGGCGGGACGCCACGATATTGTCACCGCGGCGACCGGTCACGGCAAGCCTCGGCCCTTGCGGGCTCGGCGCCTCGCGCCACCTAGTGGATGGTCTCGGGCTGGGGGCACGCCATGAACCTGGTCAAAACCGGTCTTCTGCTCGCTGCGATGACTGCGCTTTTTCTCGCCGCCGGCTTCCTGATCGGCGGCGAAGGCGGTCTCGTCGTCGCCCTCGTTCTCGCCGTCGGGATGAACGCCTTCGCCTGGTGGAATTCCGACAAGATGGTGCTGCGCATGCACAACGCGCAGCCCGTCTCGCGCGCCACCGCCCCGGAGCTCTGGGACATGGTGGCCCAGCTCGCTCGCCGGGCCGAGCTGCCGATGCCGGCCGTCTATCTGATCCACAGCGACCAGCCGAACGCCTTCGCCACCGGTCGCGACCCGCAGCACGCCGCGGTCGCGGTCACCACCGGGATCCTCGAGGTGCTGCCGCGCGAGGAACTCGCGGGCGTGATCGCGCACGAGCTCGCACATATCAAGAACCGCGACACCCTCATCATGACGGTAGCGGCGACGATCGCCGGTGCGATCGGCATGCTCGCCAATTTCGGCTTTCTCTTCGCGCACCATCGCGACGATCGCCAGAACCCGCTCGGACCGTTGGGGGCTCTGCTCGTGATGATCCTGGCGCCCCTGGCCGCCACGCTCGTCCAGCTCGCGATCTCCCGCACGCGCGAATATGCGGCCGACCGTCTGGGGGCGCAGATCTGCGGCAATCCCTTGTGGCTGGCCGGGGCACTACAGCGGATCGAGGCGGTCGCCAGCGATCGTGTGATGCCGACCGCCGAGCACAACCCGGCGACCGCGCATCTCTTCATCGTCAACCCGTTGCGCATGGGCGGCATCGACAATCTGTTCCGCACGCACCCGGCGACCGAGCATCGCGTGGCCGCGCTCGTCGAGCTGGCGCGCGAGATGGGTGCGGGCCCGGGCGCCGGGATGCGGGCCGCGCCGCGTCGCCCGGCCGAGTTCGGGACCCGGCGCGGCAGCGTGCCCGAGGCCGGCGGTGCCGGCCGCGGCGGCGTCTGGCGCCAGAACCCCTGGAACCGGTGAAAGCCGCTCGCAGCCGCGCGCGTCGACGGCCGATCCCCACTTCGCCGAGGTGGCTGGCGGGCAACGGCGTGGCCGGGCATGCTCCGGCCGCCCAGTGCGATCGGGGAGAGGCCGATGCGACCCTTGTTCGTCGACTGCCCGCCGTTCTTGAAGCAACTCTACGAGGAAGCGGGGTTGGATCGACTCGTTCCGGACCTCGAGATCCACGTGGGCGATCCCGCCGGCGACGAGCTGGTCGCCCTCTGTGCCGGCCGCACCCATGTCATGAACGATCACAGTCGCTTTTCGGCCGCGATCCTCGAGCGTTGCCCGTCGCTCCGCTGCATCGTCTTTCTCGGGACCGGGGCGGCCAGCTTCGTCGACCTCGAGGCGGCGCAGCGGCTCGGGATTGCGGTGCGCTCCTACAAGGGTTACGGCGATCGCAGCGTGGCCGAGCACGCCTTCGCGCTCATGCTCGCTGCGGCCCATCGCGTCGCCGAAATGGACCGTGACATCCGCGCCGGCCTGTTCCAACCCAAGAACAGCATCGAGCTGCTCGGCAAGACCGTGGGCGTGATCGGCACGGGTGGCATCGGCCGCGAGATGATCCGGCTGTGCGCCGGGATCGGCATGAAGGTCCTCGCCTGGAACCGCTCGGGCGTCCCCTCGGACCTCCCCTGCGAGGCGGTCGCACTCGACGAGCTCTTGCGCCGTTCGGATGTGGTCTCACTGCATCTGGTGTTGAACGACGGAACGCGGGGGCTGCTCGGCCGAGACAAGCTCGCCCTGTTGAAGCCCGGCGCCATCTTCGTCAACACCGCGCGCGGCGCGATCGTCGACGAAGCGGCGCTCGTGGAGGCGCTCGAGAGCGGTCGGATCGGGCATGCCGCGCTCGACGTGTTCGTCGAGGAGCCGTTGCCCCAAGACCATCCCTTCCGGCGGCTGGCCAACGTCACCATGACCCCGCACGCCGCCTTCATGAGTCGCGAGGCCAGCATCAACCTCCTGCGCATGGCGCTCGAGATCCTGCGCGAGGAGCTCGCGCGCGGCTGAACGCGAAGGTTTGTGAACGAGCGGTCGCGGATCGGTCGCGAGACGGTCACGGAGCGGCTCTAGCCCCGCCCCCGCGAACGAGAGGGAGCGGAGGCATCATGCGCGGCTTCGTTACGAGCTTGTCCCTCGGGCTTTTGCTCGGGACGGCGCTCACGGGTTCGGTCGCGGCGACCGAGGCCGTCAAGGCGACGCTGGTCGGCCACGCCGTTCTGCCGGCCATGAGTTTTCTCCCGCCGCCGAGCGAGGCCGGCCCCGGCTTCGTCGTGTCGGGGCGGTTCGCGGCGGTCCCCAACCGGCGCATCGAAGAGATCGCGGCGGTGGAAGGCAAGTCCTTCCTCGACGGCCGGACGACTGGAATCGCCCTGCCCTTCGTCGGTCAGCCCGTTCAAGGCTTCTCGGGCGTCGAGAAACTGGCGCGAGACCGCTATCGGGTGCTGATCGACAACGGCTTCGGCAGCAAGGGCAACTCGCCCGATGCGCTGCTGTCGTTCCACGACGTCGCGATCGACTGGCAGAGCGGTCGGGTTCGGCTCGAGAAGAGCGTCTTCCTGCACGACCCGGACAAGGTGATCCCGTTCCGGATCGCGAACGAGTTCACCAGAGAGCGCTATCTCACCGGTGCCGACCTCGACGTCGAGTCGATCCAGACGGTGGGCGATCTGCACTGGATCGGCGACGAGTTCGGACCGTACCTGATCGCCGCCGATCGCAACGGTAAGGTCGTGGCGTTCTTCGAGACCGAAATCGACGGCAAGGTCGTTCGCTCGCCCGATCACCATACGATGAACACGCCCGCGACACCGGGCCCCGTCCGCTTCGAGGTGCGCCGCTCGCGCGGCTACGAGGGCATGGCCGCGTCGCCCGACGGCCGTTTCCTCTACGCGATGCTGGAGGGTCCGATCTATCTCGGCGATCCGCCGGCGGTCGAGACGGTGAACGGCAAAGAGGTCCTGCGGATCCTCGAGTTCGACGTTCAGGCCCGCAAGTGGACCGGCAAGAGCTGGAAGTACGCTCTCGAGGTCGCCGGCAACAATATCGGCGACTTCAACATGATCGACTCGACGCGTGCGCTCGTGATCGAGCGTGACAACAACGAGGGCGATCCACGCCTGCTTTGCAAGCCGGAACAGAAGTCTGGCTGTTTTCCGAAGGTCGCCGAGTTCAAGCGCGTCTACCTGATCGATATGGCGCAGGTCAACGATGCGGGCCTCGTCAAGAAGATCGCGCATATCGATCTTCTCGACATCGCCGACCCGAAGGGAGTCGCCAAGGCCGGCACGGTCGACGGACGGTTCACCTTCCCGTTCGTGACGATCGAAAACGTGGACGTGGTGGACGAGCGCCACATCGTGGTCGCCAACGACAACAATCTTCCCTTCTCGGCCGGGCGTTTGCCGAATACGGCGGACGCCAACGAGTTCGTCTTGCTCGACGTCGGCGACCTGCTCGGCCGTCGCTGAGCCGATCCTATCCACGAGCGTTCGGGGCGCGGGCCTCCGCGCCCCTCTCTGTTTCTCGAGCCGCCGGAGAGCGCGCTTCGATCGCCTCGATCTCTGCTTCTGCCTCGAGCCAGCGAGCCTCGGCGGCGGCGATCCGCTCGGCGAGCTCGGCCAGGGTACGGCGGCGCGCCGCAACGGCTGCCCCGTCTCGGTAGACGGCGGGATCGGCGAGTTCGCGTTCGATCGCGGCACGGCGCGCGCCGAGCTCCTCGAGCTCGCGCTCGGCGGCTCGCGCCCGCTGGCGCAGTGGCGCGATCCGGGCTCGGCGCTCGGCCGCGTTGCTCTTACCGGGCCCAGCCCTGGACGGCGGCCGAGCCGATCCATCGCTGGCCGAGGTCTCGAGCAGCAATCGCCGATAATCCTCGACGTCGCCGTCGAAGGGCCGCACGCGGCCGTCGGCCACCAGCCACAGCACATCCGCCGTCGCTTCGACGAGGTGGCGATCGTGGCTGATCAGGACGACTGCGCCCTCGAAGGCGTTGAGCGCTTCGACCAGCGCTTCGCGCGAGTCGATGTCGAGATGGTTGGTCGGCTCGTCCAGGATCAGCAGATTGGGCGGCTGCAGGCAGACGAGGCAGAGGCACAGCCTCGTTCGTTCGCCTCCAGAGAGATGTTTCGACACGGTCGTCGCGCGTTCTTGGACGAGGCCGAACCGGGCGAGCAGTTCGCGCAACTCTTGCTCGCTCGCGCGCGGCCGCAGTCTGGTGAGATGTTCGAGGGCCGTCGCGTTCGGGTCGAGTTCTTCGATCTGGTGCTGCGCGAAATAACCGACGACGAGACCGCGAGCAGCCGTGAGCGTCCCGGCCGTCGGTGCCAGTCGACCCGCCAGGAGCTTGGCGAAGGTCGACTTGCCGTTGCCGTTGGCACCGAGCAGCGCGATGCGGTCGTCGGGGTCGATTCGCAGCGATAGACGATCGAGCACGACCGTGGCGCCGTAGCCGACCCGCACGTTCTCCATGGTCAGGAGCGGCGGTGCCGGGAGCTTGCCGCAGGGTAGCGAGAAGTGCACCTCGGGCTCGGCCATGGCCCGGGCGATCGGCTCCATGCGCTCGAGGATCTTCAGTCGGCTCTGGGCTTGACGCGCCTTGCTCGCCTTGTAGCGGAACCGGTCGACGAAGGCCTTGATGCGGGCGCGCTCGGCTTCCTGCCTCGCCCTCGCTTTTTGCTGGAGCGCGAGCTTCTCGCGCCGCTGGCGCTCGAAGGCATCGTAATCGCCTGTGTAAACGGTGAGCTTGCCACTTTCGAGATGGCAGACCTTCTGGGCGACGGCGTTGAGAAAATCGCGATCGTGGCTCACCAGGAGGAGCGTGCGCGGGTAGCGCCGCAAGTGATCCTCGAGCCACAGGGCGGCCTCGAGGTCGAGGTGGTTGGTGGGCTCGTCCAGGAGGAGAAGGTCGGGCTCGAGGAACAAGACCGCGGCGAGCGCCACGCGCATCCGCCAGCCGCCCGAGAACGAGGTCAGCGGCCGAGTTTGCGCCGCCTCGTCGAAGCCGAGCCCGCGCAGGATGCGTGCCGCGCGGGCCGGGGCGGAGTCGGCGCCGATTGCCCGAAGCCGCTCCTCGATCTCGGCCGCGCGAACCGGATCCGCTCGCAGGCGCTCGGCGAGCAGCGCCGTCCGTTCGCGGTCGGCGGCGAGCACCGCCTCGAGCGGGCTGATCGCTCCGCCGGGGGCGTCCTGCGCCACCGTCCCGATCCTCGCACCCGCCTGCAAGCGGATCGAGCCGGCATCCGGGTGCAGCTCTCCCGTGACGAGCTTCAGAAGCGACGACTTGCCGCTTCCGTTGCGTCCGACGAGCGCCATCCGGGTGCCGGCTGCGAGGTGCAACGAGGCTCCCTCGAGCAGAGGGCGGCCGCCGATCCGCAGGGTGACATCGACGAGGTCGAGCATCCGGCCTCACGCGCCGCGGTCGGCACTCGGACGGCGAATCGAGCCGAGGAGCTGGGCGCCGAGCCGGGTCGAAGCGCCCGCTGCGACGCACAACTGCGGCAGGAGCAGCCACTCCAGGGTCCAGGCGGCACCGGAGCGCTCGTTTTCGTGCACCAGCGACTGGTGGACGCCGCCCGCGAGCACGGCTGCGAAGCGTGCCAGGGTCACGAGCAGCTCCGCCGCCACCGGATTGGCCTTCCCCGGCATCGCCGAGGAGCCACCGGCGCCCTCGATCTCGAGCTCCCGGATTTCGTCCTGGGCCAGGATGGTGACGTCGGCCCCGAGCTTGCCGAGCGAGCCCGCGAGAAGTGCGAGCCAGCTCGCGAGCTCGGCGATGCCGTCTCGTTCGGTATGACCGGCGCGCGCGGAGCGGGCGAGGCCCAACGCATCGGCCAGCCGATCGGCGACCCGCTGGGCACTCTCGCCGAGCTCGGCCCGATCGCCGACCGCACCGCCCCAGGGAAGCCGGAGCAGCCGCGGCCGAAGTTGCTCGAGCCGGGTGCGCTGGCGTTCGAGGGGTGCTCGCCAGCTCGCGAGCTTGTGCGGCCAGGTGATCGGCCGAGCGCGGCGCATGCGCGTGCGCCCGTACAAGCGTCCGTCGCACCAGGCTGCCTCGAGCTCGTGCAGCCGATCGATCAGACCGTCGAGACGATCGTCGAGGATCGCGAGCACCCGGTCCACGCGCAGCAAGAAGCTCGCATCGATCACGTCCTGGCTCGTGGCACCGAGGTGAAGGTGGCGACCGTGCGTCTCGCCGACCGCAGCGCGGAGTTGTCGGACCAGTTCGGGGACGAGCACGCCGTCGCGAGCCGTGCCGTCGCGAAGCGCCGCGAGATCCGGCCGGAACCGGGCACAGCTCGCCGCGATCGTCTCGGCGGCCTCGAGGGGTATCAGACCTTCGGCGGCCTGCGCGCGGGCGAGCTCGGCCTCGAATCGGAGCATCGCCTCCAACTCGGCTTCGACCGCGAAGAGTGCGGCGATCTCCGCATCGCCCGCGAGAGAGCCTAAGACGGGATGATCGGCTGCGCAGACGCTCACGCGGCAAGATCGCTCGTTGGGGCCGTGCGTCCGCAGCGGCGGCGGCTCGATGGCGCGCCCGAGAGGACTCGAACCTCTGACCTTTAGCTCCGGAGGCTAACGCTCTATCCAGCTGAGCTACGGGCGCCCGGCGCCTATATAGCGAGCCGCCGCAGCGTTCGCCAAGGGTCCGGGACGACGTCCCGGCACCCCTTGCGGAACGCGCGCGTGGCTGGCAGCGAGCGGGACGCGAGCACGGAGGCAGCCGGATGGCCGAGGAAACCTATCTGGTGGGCGACCGCGATGTCGTCATCACGCAGAAGTGGGCGGTGCGCTGCGACGGCAACGGGTTGCTCGGCCATCCGGTCGAGTACATCACGCTCGCGCCGAGGGGCGAAGCCGCGTGCAAATATTGTGGGCGTCGGTTCGTCCACGCTTCCAATCCCGAGGCCGAACGCATCCGCCGCGAGGGTCAGCGGGCAGCGGCCTGATCCGACGGACGGGGAAGAAATCGCAGCACGAGAAGCCCGCTCGCCAAGGCTCCCGCCCAGGTGACCGCGGGCACGGCCAAGGCGATCCCGACAAAGCCGAGCCCGAGGCCCACATCGAGCGACCACAAGACGAGCGGCGGTGCCAAGAGATGGCGGCCGGTGCCGACCAGGAGAGCCGGTACGGGCCGCCGCAGACCCTGCAGGACCCCGGCCCCGAGGACGACGATCGCATAGGCGGGAAACGCCAGGACCGCGAAGCCCAGATAGAGCGCGCCCAGGGACAGAACGGCGGGGTCGTCGCTGAACAGCGCGAGGAGCGGGCGCCTCAGGAAAAACACTAAAACGCCGCCCAGTGCCATGAGAACCACACCGGTCCCGAGCGTCGCGGCGGCGGCGGCGCGGACCCGATCGATCCGCCCGGCCCCGAGATTCTGACCGACTAGGGCGACGGTCGCGGCGTTGAGACCGAGCGCCGGCAGCAAGACGAGCTGCTCGATGCGCAAAGCCACGCCGTAGCCCGCGACGGCGGCGGCTCCGTACCGTCCCACGAACCCGGTCACGATCGCCAAGCCGATGCCCGTCGTCATCAGCGTGAGCGTGTTCGGGACGACCTGAGCCAGGATGCGGCCTGCGAGCCGGCGATCGGGCTCGCGCAGGGCGCGGCCGAGACCGGTCGCGATCGGGGTCCGCGAGGCTCGCAGCGCGAGCCAGGCGAGTTGGCCCGTCTGTACCAAGAGGTGCGAGGCCGCGATCCCGGCGATGCCGAGGCCCGGGACACCGCCGAGGCCGTACATCAAGACCGGGACGAGGCCGGCATTGAGCAGCGTGGCCGCGAGGACCGCGTCGCGCAGGCTTCGGCTGTCGCCGTTCGCGGTGAGCGCCGCGTTGGTCACGGCGGCGAGCAGGAAGAGTGGGGCCATCGCGAAGATCGGGACGAGGTAGAGGATGGCCAGATCGAGAACCGTGCCGCGTGCGCCGAGAACGCCTGCGAGCGCCGGTGCCACGAGCACGCCGGCGCCGCCCAGAACGAGGCCGGCCAGAAGGGCGAGGCCCAGCGCATGGGCCCACAGCCGGCGGGCCTCCTGGGGCCGGCCGGCACCGAGCGCGTGGGCGAGGAGTGCTGCGGTTCCCTGGGAGAAGCCGAAGGTCGCCGCGATGATGGTGAAGAAGATGGGAAAGGCCGTCGCCAGCGCCGCGAGCGCCTCGGTCGACCAGGTGCCGGCCCAGTAGCTGTTGGTCACGTTGAAGACGGTCTGCGCCGCCATGGCCGTGGCGCTCGGTACCGCGATGCGGCGCACCAGGACCGGGATCGGACCGCTCGTGAGCCCGTCTTCGGCCCGCTCGCGGCGGCTCACAGCACGCGCCAGCCGCTGTCCCACAACCGCGCGCCGCCGAGGAAGGCGCGTTCGTTGTCGCCGCGCCGACAGCCCGCCGGCAGGGTGTCGAGCTTGCGAACGTTGCCGCCGCCCAGCACCACCTCGTCGGCGACCATGGCGGCGGCGAGCTTCGCCACGACGTCGACGACCGCGGCGCGCCAGCGCTTCTTGCCGAGCCTCTCGAGGCCGCGGGTGCCGAGCCAATCCTCGTAGGTCCGTTTGCGCCGGTAGGGCAGGTGTGCGAGCTCGAGCGAGAGCACGAGGCCCTCGACGACGAGTGCCGAGCCGAGCCCCGTGCCGAGCCCCAAAAACAGCATCTTTCCGCCCTCCCAGGAGCCGAGCGCCTGCATCGCGGCGTCGTTGACCACCCGGGTCGGCACACCGAAGGCGTGTTCCAGGTCGAAGGCGAGCCAGCCACCTCCGAGGTTGGCGGGCTCGTCCACGAGCCGGCCGTTCTTCACCGGTCCCGGAACGCCGACGCTGACGCGCTCGAAGGCCCAGTCGGCCGTCGCGGCGCGCACGCGCTCGACCATCGTGCCGGGCCGGAGGTGCGGCCCGGACGGGACACGTCGAACCTCCTCGCCGTCCGAGAGTCGGAGCTTGACGTTGTTGCCGCCGACATCGACGACCAGGATCGGCAATCCCGCGACTCCGCTCGCTGCGTCCGAGCCCCGCGCCCTCTATCGCTGGCGGTAGAGCCGGGCAAGCGAGCGGCGCGCACGATCGACCGCGCCTTCCGTCGCGCGCCGCACTCCGAGCGCCGCCCTGAAGCTCGCGAGCACGGCGCTCCCGCCCAGGCCACGCGGTGCGATCAGGAGGTGGCCGAGGTGGCGGCGCTCCGCCCAGAGCCGGTCGAGATGCTCGCGCCCCTGGCCGGTGCAGGAGTCCGCCCAGTGGATCGGGCCTTTCTCGGCGTGATAGGCTTCGAACTGGACGTATTCCAAGAGCACGCCCGGGCCGAACGTGCGCATCGACTCGTCGTGCGTGATCTTGAAGACGAAGGCAGCACTCGGCTCGCCGGCGGCGAGCAAGGCTACGCTCAACGAGATCGGCCGGTCGCCGAGCTCGAGAGCCTCGAACAGCAAGCGACCCTCGCGATGGCGTTGCGCGCACATGGCTCGAAAAAATGCGGCGTCGTCTGCTCGCGAGGCGAGCGCCGTGCCTTTCCGTCCTTTCCAGCCCGCTTTCTCGATCGCGAGGAAGTGCTCGCACCAGGCCTCGAACGGCTCGTCGGGCGCCAAGCGTCGGAGCCGGACCGGGCCCAGCTCCTCCAGACGGCGTCGCTGGCGGCGGAGTTCGCGGATCCGTTTCGGTTCGAGGCAGCTCTGGAGATAGCTTTCGAAACAGCGCTGCGGACGGAACAGGCCCCGCCGCCAGCCGTCGAGAGGCTGATGCGGCTGTCTGCGGTCGGTGAGGGTAGCCTGCAACAACCTCGCGCAAGGTCCGTCGTCCGCGTAGCCGAACAGCTCGAGCAGTCCCGTACCGAACATCCCGCGGTCCAGGGCGTCGAGCAGCGTTGCCAGGGCCGTTGCGGCGCGGTCGCGGTCGAGCAGAGGCGTGGCGAGAAATCCGTGCGGCTGATCGGGCGCGAACGCCGATCGCCAGAGGGGTGGCCAGCCTCCGGGAGCGATCGAGCGCCGCACGAGCGGCAAGAGACCGATGAGGCGCTCCCCTTCCGCGACCACGGCCACGCGCAAGCCCGCGATCCAGCCGCGGTGCTCGAGGAGCGGCATAAGAAAACTTTCTTCGTAAAACGGGTTCGCCTCGAGCGCGCGCCGCGCCAGGTCGATCCATTGTCGCCGGACCGCGCGGAGCTCGTCGATACCTCCGAGGAGGCGGACACGGCTCGTGCCGGAAGGGGGCACGCTCGCTCCCGTCGCCCAATCAGCGACCGCCGCTCAGATCGACGGCCCCTCCGGATGCACTATGCCGGATCGTCCTTCTTGTCGACGGAATCCGATCAATGCGACTTTTGCGCGAGCCGTACCGACGTGTTCGCTCGCGCGTTCTACGCAGATCGGCTCGTTGCCTCGGCGTCCGCAGCGGCTGGCCGATGCGCCCGCCGCCGCAACCGGTCGACCCGGCTCGCCGCGGCGACGAGCACGCGGCCGGTGAAGGTGCGGGGACCGATCAAGCGATGGCCGAGCTCGCGACGGTCCAGCCAGAGCTGCGTGTAGAGGGTATCGCGTGGGGAGGCGCAGGAGTCGATCCAGCCGATGGCGGGAGCGGGTTCGTGCACGCGCCGCACCAGCTCGAGGAGGAGCTGCATGCCCGGGCTCTGGCGTCGGAACTCCTCGTCGTAGGCGATCTTGAACACGAAGGCGCCGCCGCCCGGTGCCGCCTCCCGCAACAGGCAAGCCATCGCGATCGGCCGCTCCTCCAGCGCGAGCGCGACGAACGAGAGCGAGCCCGAGGGCGCGAGTTCGCGGCAAGCGCGCTCGAAGAACCAACGATCGCCGGAGCGGCTCGCGAGCGCGGTACCGGCCTTGCCCTTCCAGCCGGCCGCTTCGAGGGTGAGGAAGCGCTCGATCCAGGGCTCCAGCCTCTCCTCCGGTCGGCTGAGCACGAACCGCAAGGAGCCTTGGCGTTCGAGTTGGCGACGTTGGCGGCCGAGCTCGCGACGATGCCGCCCGCCCAGGGCTTGCTCGAGGTAGTCCTCGGCAGACTGCCGCGCTCGCAGCAGCGGCCGACTGAGGCCCGCCAAGGCGAGCGAGGGCTGCGACCGCTCGGCCAGTCGCGCCTCGAGCAAGCGTCCGAAGGGTCCGTCGGTCGCGTGGCCTACGAGCTCCAACAATCGTCCGGGAAGGGCCCTCCGATCGAATGCGTCCAAGATCGCATCGAGCGCCTGCGCTGCTCGCTCGCGGTGCAGGAGCGGTGTGCCGAGAAGGCCGTGGACCGGGCTCGGGTTGTAGGCCGTGCGCAGGACGGGGACGAGGTGACCCGGGCCCTCGCGTGCGGCCAGGACGGGAAGCAGCGCGAGGAGTGCCCCGTCGCGCTCGCGCGCGACGATCACGACCGAGCCGACGGGCCAGCCGAGCCCCTCGACCAGCGGCAAGTAGAAGCCGGGATGAAAGAAGGGGTTGGGCTCGAGAGCGGCACTCGCGAGCACGAGCCAGGCATCGAGCAGTGCGCGAAGCGATGCGACGTTGGTGACGAGCTCGACGGAGATCATCGGCTGCTGACGGTCCGCCTCCGGCGGTCGAGCCGCCTCCTCCTCATCGCGCACGCCCCGAGTCCTCGGCGGCGGCGCGGAGACTGCTCACTGGACGATCTGGCTGGCGACGATCATCGCCACCACGGCGGCGACCGCCGCAACGAGGATCACGATCCCGACATCGTAGAGCTTCATCGGCCAGTCCCCCCATCACTTCGTGTTCTAGACCGCTCCACAGGGTCTGGCCAATCGTCTGCGACCTCGCGAACCACCTCTGTTCCCTGGTGGTCACAGTGGGCGCGCATATCTGGAGGGGGAGCGTTGCGGAGGATCGAGACCATGGCCGTGCCCGCGCACCGTATCGACACGCAGCTGCGCGCTGTCGCCAGCGAGCCGCCCAAGCCGGAAGCGCGCCGCCCGAGCCCGCCCGTTTCGTCGGACCGGGGCGACGAGACGATCCACCGGCTGGATAATTTCGACCGGCTGTTGCACGCCTTCCAGGCTCGTCTGACGGGCAGCATCTCCCCCTCCGCCGTGCAAGCCGCGCGGATGGACTGGTGGGCCCATTTTCTCAACGCTCCCGGTCTGCAGTTGTCGCTCGCCCAGAAGGCCGGCATCGACGCGTTCCGCCTGGGGCTCTACGCGCTTCGGGCTGCCACGGGTCAGGACGGCGAGCCGTTCGCGCTCTCCGGCAATCACGACCGCCGGTTCGCGGCACCACAGTGGCGCAGCTTTCCGTTCAACGTGATGGCGGAGAGCTTCCTGGCCATGCAGAACTGGTGGGACACCGCGACCCATGCGTTGCGGGGTCCCACAAGGCAGCACATTCGCCAGATGGCCTTCATGCGCCGTCAACTTCTCGACATGCTCGCGCCATCGAACTTTGCTTTCACCAACCCCGAGGTCCTCGAGCGCACGTTGGTCGAGCGCGGTCAGAATCTGGTCCGCGGCGCCGGCTATCTGATCGAGGATTTCGAGCGACGCATGACCGGCAAGCCTCCGGCCGGGACCGAGGCCTGGAGGGTCGGCGAGAACCTGGCGATCACGCCGGGTCAGGTGATCCATCGCAACGAGCTCATGGAGCTCATTCAATACGCGCCGTCCACCGACCGTGTGCGGCCCGAGCCGATTCTGATCGTGCCGGCCTGGATCATGAAATACTACGTGCTCGACCTCCGGCCTGAGAACTCGCTTGTAAAGTATCTTGTCGATCAAGGACATACGGTTTTCTGCATTTCGTGGAAGAATCCCGATGCAAAAGACCGCGACATCAGCCTCGAAGACTATCGGCGACTCGGTGTCGAGAAAGCGCTCGAGGTGATCGGTGCCGTCACAGGGCAAGGCAAGATTCACGTCTGCGGTTACTGCCTCGGCGGTACGCTTTTGGCGATCGCGGTTGCGAAACTGGCTCGCGACGGCGACGAGCGGATCGCGAGCATGACGCTGCTCGCCGCCCAGACCGACTTCTCCGAGGCCGGCGAGCTCATGCTGTTCATCGACGAGAACGAGCTCGCCTATCTCGAGGACATGATGTGGGATCAGGGCTATCTGGACACCAACCAGATGAGCGGCGCGTTCCAGATGCTGCGCTCGGCCGACCTGATCTGGTCGCGCATGGTTCGCCAGTATCTCTTGGGCGAACGCGAGCCGATGACCGATCTCATGGCCTGGAACGCCGACGGCACGCGCATGCCGGCGCGGATGCACAGCCAGTATCTGCGCGACCTCTTTCTCGACAACCGCTTGAGCCGTGGGCGCTACGCCGTCGAGGGTCGGCCAGTCGCGCTGACCGACATCCGTTGGCCGATCTTCGCGGTCGGGACCGAGACCGACCACATCGCCCCTTGGCAGTCGGTCTACAAGATCCGGCTCTTGACCGACACCGAGGTCACCTTCGTGCTCACGAGCGGCGGTCACAATGCCGGTATCGTGAGTCCCCCCAGTCGCACCGATCGGCGCTATCGGATCATGACCATGGCCGCCGACGAGCCCTACACGCCGCCCGATCTCTGGGCCGTCCAGGCGCCGGTGCGGCAGGGCTCGTGGTGGCCGGCCTGGCAGGCTTGGCTCGCCGAGCGCAGCGGCGCACCGGTGCCGCCACCGCCGATGGGGGCGCCGGAGAAGGGCTATCCGCCGATGCTGCCGGCACCCGGCTGTTACGTTCTGCAGCCCTGAGCGGCTCGCGCCGACCGGGTTTGCGGTCCGATCGCTTGCAGCCAGCAAGGCGCGGCGCCAGAGAGCCGCGCCATGACCACCGCGACCGAGCCCCGCAGCCCGGCTGCCGGCATCGAGCCGCGCGAGCTCGCGATCGGGCTCGTTGCGGGTGCCATCGTGGTTGCGATCTGGACCGCCTTTCTGCTCGTCTCGCGCGCGGGCGTGCTGGGAGCGCTCCTGCCGACCGACATCGCCGGCTTGCGGATGAGCGTGGCCGTCCTCGTGGCAGCGCCGATCGCTTGGCGCTACGGGCTCGCCGGCCTGCGCCTCCATCAGGCCGCTGTTCTCGTCGCGACCGCCGGGCTGGGCTTTCCGCTGCTCGCCTACTGGGGTTTCGCCTACGCGCCGGCGGCGCACGCCTCGATCATGATGACGAGCACGCTTCCGCTCTGGACGGCACTCTTGGCGCGCTTGCTGCTGGGCGAGCCGTTGCGGGGTCGCCGCTTGCTCAGCCTCGGGTTGATCGTCGCCGGGATCGCCGCCCTCGCTGCCGGAGTCGACGAGGCGCCCGAAGGGTCGTGGCGCGGCGATCTCTTGTTCGCGGCCGCCTCGTTCTCCTGGGCGATCTTCACGATTGCTGCCCGCGCCTGGAAGGTGCCGCCGCTCGCCGCGGCCGGTGTCGTCGGGACGGGTTCGGGCCTCGTCTATCTGCCGGTATGGTCGCTGTTCCTGACCAAAGGCATCGCGGCGACCCCGTGGCCCGAGCTCCTCTTCCAGGGCATCTACCACGGCCTTTTGGCCTTCCTCGTGGCCTTCGTCGCCTATACCCGCTGCGTCGCCGCCCTCGGCGCCGGCCCCACGACGATGCTGACCGCGTTGGTGCCGGGCCTCGGCGCGCTGCTGGCCGTGCCGATCCTGGGCGAGCCGCTGTCGGCTTGGGCGGTGCTCGGTCTCCTGTTCGTGACCGCCGGCATGCTCGCGACCGTGAGCGGGCTGCGGCGCGTCGGGCCCTGAGCCCGTTCTCCGAAGTCGGGCCGAGAGCCCGGCTCGAGCGCGGATCGCGAGGAGAGTCGATCGCGGCACTCGGCCGGAACCGTCGCCCGGTGGATCGAGCGACGCCACTCGAGCGGGCGAGCACCCCATCGGGCTTCGCGGTGCCCGCGCCCACCCTTAGCAGAAACGGTTCGACCGGGCCTCCGTTCAGCCGCCAGCACCCCCGACGGCGGGCTCGGGGCGGCGCGCGGCGGCGCGAGCGAGCCGGTCGCGAATGGCCTCGCCGAGTCCCTCCGACGGGATCGGAACGACCGCGATCGCTCGTGCCCCGCTGCGGTCGGCCGCGCGCAGCATCGCGTAAAGATTGCGGGCGGCTTCGCGGAGATCGCCGGATCGGCTGAGATTGAAGGTCGCGAGCGCGCCCTCGGGCGCGTCCTCGCCGAAGGCCAGGAGCGCCTCGTCGGGGGCGACGGCGCGGGCATCGAGGCGGACGGGCAGGCGCGGCGCATAGTGGCTCGCGAGCCGGCCGGGCGAACGCGGGCGCGCTTCTCCCGGTTCCGCTCCGGCGAGCGGGCCCAAGATCGCCTCGAGTTCGCTCCGCGGCAGGCCGCCCGGTCGCAACAGGACCGCGCGATCGGGCCGGCTCAGATCGACGACCGTGCTCTCGACTCCGATCGTGCAGGGACCGGCGTCGAGCACGAGGGCGACGCGTCGGTCGAGCTCGCTCGCAACGTCTTCGGCACGGGTCGGGCTGACCCTCCCCGACGGATTGGCCGACGGTGCCACCACCGGGCGGCCGACCGCGCGCAACAGTGCGAGGGCCACGGGATGCGCCGGCACCCGGACCGCGACCGTGTCGAGGCCCGCCGTCGCCGAACGCGTGATGGCCGAGCCGGGCCGCTGGCGCAGGACGAGGGTGAGCGGTCCCGGCCAGAACCGCTCGGCGAGCGCGCGCGCCCGCTCGTCGAAGACGGCGAACGGCTCCGCCGCCGCGGCCTCCGCCACGTGCACGATGAGCGGGTTGTGAGCCGGGCGTCCTTTGACGCGAAAGAGCGCCGCCACGGCCCGATCGTCGGTCGCATCGGCGCCGAGTCCGTAGACGGTCTCGGTCGGAAAGGCGACGAGGAGGCCTCGGCGCAAGAGTGCGGCCGCCTCGGCGATCGCACCTTCCTCGGCGGGTACGACCCGGGTCACCCAGCAGGTCCCTCTTCGGCGGAACGATCGGGCGCGCTCCGGCCGATGTCGCGACGGAAGAACCCCTCCGGCCAGTCGACCCGCTCGACGGCGGCATAGGCGCGCGCGCGCGCTTCGGCGAGGGTCGGGGCCGTCCCGACCACGGTCAAGACGCGGCCGCCGTCGGCCAGCCAGCGCTCGCCCTCGCGGCGCGTGGCGGCGTGAAAAACGAGCACACCCTCGGTGTTCTGGAGCCCGTCCAGGCCGCGGATCTCGCTGCCGCGCCGGAACGACCCCGGATAGCCTCGGCTCGCGAGCACGACGCCCAGCGCGTGATCGGGGAACCAGCGCACGCTCATCCGGTCGAGCACGCCGTCGGCGGCACCGAGCAGGAGCTGCCCGAAATCGCTCATGAGTCGCGGCAGCACGACTTGGCATTCCGGATCGCCCATGCGCACGTTGAATTCGACGAGCTTCGGGCCTCGGGGGCCGATCATCAGCCCTGCATAGAGAATCCCGGTAAAAGGATTGCCCTCCGCGGCCATGCCTTCGACGGTCGGTCGGACGATCTCGCGCATCGCCCGCTCGATGGTCGCGGGTGTCAGGATCGGCGCCGGCGAATAAGCCCCCATGCCGCCGGTATTGGGGCCCGCGTCGCCATCGAAGGCTCTCTTGTGGTCTCGGGCGGTGCCGAGGAGCAGGGCGGTGCGACCGTCACAGAGCGCGAACAAGCTCGCCTCTTCACCCTCCAGGACCTCCTCGATCACCACGCGCTGGCCGGCTTCGCCCAGGGCGCCATCGAATGCCGCGTCCACCGCAGCCAACGCGTCCTCGACGGTCGCGGCGACGGTGACCCCCTTGCCGGCCGCGAGCCCGTCCGCCTTGACCACGATCGGTGCACCCTTGGCTTCGATCCAGGCGCGTGCAGCCGCCCGCTCCGCCGCGTCGAAGACCCGATAGGCCGCGGTCGGGATGCCGTGGCAACGGCAGAAGTCTTTGGCGAAGGCCTTCGAACCCTCGAGCCGGGCAGCAGCGGCAGTCGGGCCGACGGCGCGGATTCCGGTCTCGGCGAGCCGATCGACGAGCCCGAGCACGAGTGGCCTCTCCGGACCGACCACGACGAGGTCGACCCGTTCGGAGACGCAGAAGCGAACGAGCTCGTCGAGCGCCTCGGCAGCGATCGGCACGAGCCGGGCGTCGCGCGCGATGCCGGCATTGCCCGGCGCGCAGAGGACCTCCTTGACGATCGGCGATGCCGCGAGCGACCAGCACATGGCATGCTCGCGCGCTCCCGAGCCCACGACGAGGATCCGCATGTCCCGATCCCGATCGGAAAACGATCGCGCCAGAAATAAGGGTCCGGCACCCGCCTGCGCAACCGCGTGGCCGACGCTGCTCTGGCTCGAGCTCGCGAACGCGCCCGCGATGCCCGTTCCCGATGTCCTCCCCGGCCTCGCCGAGGTCGAGGCGGCGGCCGAGCGGATCGCGGGTCAGCTCGTCGACACTCCGTGCCTCGAGAGCCGCACGTTGGGGGAGATCTTGGGCTGTCGCTTGTGGCTCAAGTTCGAAAACCTGCAATACACGGCCTCGTTCAAAGAGCGCGGCGCCCTGAACCGTCTGCTGCTCATGCCGCCGGAGCAACGCGGGAAGGGCGTGGTCGCCATGTCGGCGGGCAACCACGCCCAGGGCCTCGCCTATCATGCGCGTCGACTGGGCGTGCCGGCGACGATCGTGATGCCGCTGTCGACTCCCTTCGTGAAAATCGACAACACCGAGAAGCTCGGGGCCGAGGTCGTGCTCGCCGGCGAGACCGTCGACGAAGCGGCGGCGGAAGCACGGGCGATCTGCGCCCGTTCCGGGCGGACGTTCGTCCATCCGTTCGACGATCCGGCGATCGTCGCGGGCCAGGGCACGATCGCGCTCGAGATGCTGCGCGCCGTGCCCGATCTGGAGGTGCTGATCGTGCCGATCGGCGGCGGCGGCCTCGTAGGCGGCATAGCACTCGTCGCGAAGACGCTCCGCCCCGAGATCGAGGTCGTGGGCGTACAGGCCGCCGGCTATCCGGGCGTGCCGCACGCGCTCGGCCTTCTGCCACGTGTTCCGGGCTGGCCGACGATCGCCGACGGGATCGCGGTGAAGACACCAGGGCCGCTCACGATCGCGCTGATCCGCCGCTTCGTTGATGCGGTGGCCCTGGTCGATGAACCAGCGATCGAGCGGGCCGTGGTCCTCCTGCTCGAGATCGAAAAGACGGTGAGCGAGGGCGCAGGGGCGGTCGGCATCGCAGCGCTCGCCTGCTTTCGCGATCGGTTCGCCGGTCGCAAGGTCGGCGTCGTGCTCTCGGGAGGCAACATCGACGGTCGGCTGCTTTCGGGCGTGATCCTGCGCGGTCTCGTGCGTTCCGACCGCATGGTTCGGCTTCGCGTCGCGGTCGCGGACAGCCCCGGTGGGCTCGCGCTCGCCACCGCAGCGATCGCCGGTGCTCGCGGCAACATCGTCGACGTCGTGCATCAGCGCGCCTTCTCGCGCGGCTCGGCGCGTCAGGCGGATGTCGACTTCACGATCGAGACCCGCAACCGGGAGCACGCGGCGGCGATCGAAGCGCGTCTCGTCGAGGCGGGCCTTTCGGTCGAGTGGCTGGAACCGAAATCCGATCATAAGCATTAATTCCTTTACAAGCCCCGAAAGTCTTCGTATGGTGCCCACGCATCGCCCGTAGGGCGGGTAGCGACGAGGGACGCCGGCCGTGCGGGTGCTGGTTTGCGACGTCGATGCGGTCAACGCGCTGGCGCTCGAGCGGGCGCTCGGCCCGCGCTACGATCTCCGTTCCGTCGTCACCCTCGAGGCCGCGGAACGCGAGCTGCAGCGCCTCGACTGGCGGCCCGATCTCGTCGTGACCACCTTCGAGCTGCCCGACGGTCCGGGGATCGCGACGCTCGAGCGGCTGCGGGCACGCGCCGGCCTGACGCCGATCATCGTCAGCACGGGCGTGCCCATCGAGAGCCTGCGCAAACAGATCGAATCGCTGGCGATGGCGCCGCGCGGCGACCGCGAGGATACGCTCGGCGTGCTGCGAACGGTGATCCAGCAACAACAACTCGTGCATCAGACGATCGCCGCGAGCCGCACCCAGATCGTGGCCGAGCTCGAACGGATCGCGACCGCCGCGGCCGAGGCCGCGGTCTCGCGCGCGGTCGAGCGGCTGATGGCACGGCTGGGTCTCGAGGATGCCGAGGGGGTGCGGCTCGCGGTGCGCCTGGCGCGCGCCTGGGAGGCGGCCAAGGCCAAGTTCGTGGCCGCTCTCGCGACAGGGGTGGCCTCGGCGTTTCTGCTCGCGCTGGGCGCGGGGTTCGTGGCGCTCTTGAAGAGCGGGAGCTCGAAATGAAGGGTGCTCGCACGCCTCCCGGGTGATCCGCCGCACGGTGGGCGGCGTAAAGGCCGACGTGGGGGTGAGCGATGGTTGCCACGCACGCGCTCGACGTCGCAGGCCGAAGCGGCAGACTTGCAACGCCCGGCGTCGGCGGGTTCACTGCGCGCATGCCCGTGAATGCGCGCGAGAACGCTTCTGCCGACGCGGTGGAGCGCGAGCGAGTTCGCGACCTGGAGTTGGTCGCGACCGCGCGCGACCGTGCCGCCTTCCGACGCCTGTTCGAGTATTACGGCCCACGGGTCAAAGCCTATTTGCGTCGCCTCGGCAGCGACGACGACGCCGCTGAAGACCTGACGCAAGAGGTGTTCGTCTCGATCTGGCGGCGGGCCGGGCAGTTCGATCCGAACAAGGCGTCGGTCGGTACCTGGGTTTTCACCATCGCCCGCAACAAGCGAATCGACGCGTTGCGACGCGACCGGGCTCCCGCCCTCGAGACCGATGATCCGGAGCTCGAAATCGACCCGGCGCCGCGCGGTGATGCGGTCGCCGAGCTCAATCGGATGAGCGCTCTGGTGATGCGGGCGGTCGAGACCTTGCCAGAGGAACAGAAGCGCTTGTTGAAGATCTTCTATTTCGAGGAAAAACCTCACAGCGCGATCGCCGAGGAGCTTGGTCTTCCGCTCGGCACCGTCAAGTCGCGGCTGCGGCTCGCCCTCGCCAAGCTTCGAGCCGCGCTCGGAGAGGACCGGACATGATGAACGGCCTCACCCTCGACGAGTTGCTGCTCGCTCACGCCGCTGGCACGTTGCCGGAACCGCTCGCGCTCGTCGTTCGCACCCATCTGGCGCTGTCCGAGGAAGGGCGCCGGCGCTATCGGCTGTACTGCGCGCTGGGCGGTGCCCTGCTCGAGACCCTCGAGCCGGTCGCGCTTCGCGCGGACGCGTGGGACCGGCTGGATCGGGCGATCGACCGTGTCGAGCCGATCCGCCTGCCGGCCAGCATCCAACACGATCCGCGTGTGCCGGCACCGTTGCGCGCGTTCGCTCCGGAAGGTTTCGAGCGCTTGCCCTGGCGCAATCTGGGCCCCGCAGCCGAGGTCGAACTGCCGCTCGCCGCGCCGGGCTATCGAACGCGCTTGATCCGCCTCAAGGGTGGCAAGAGCATCCCTCGTCATACGCACAAAGGGCACGAGGTGACGGTCGTTGTCGAGGGTTCGTTCCGGGACGAACAAGGGGTGCATCGGCGCGGTGACCTCGTGATCGCGGACGGGACCGTCGATCATCGCCCCGTTGCTGACGAGGATTGCCTCTGCCTCACGGTGACCGACGCGCCGTTGAAGCTCACCGGGCCGATCGGTCGGCTGCTGAACCCGTTGCTGCGGATCTGATTGGCGCGGCCGCACGTCGTTCCGCCGACTTGACTGCGTGGGCGGTCGCGGGGAAGTGTGTGCGTCGCCGGCCGGCGCCGGCTCTCTAGCCGACCGGACGGCGCACCCATGTTCGATTCGCTTCTGGCGCAAGCCGTTCTGCTCGGCATCGTCGAGGGTCTGACCGAGTTCTTGCCGGTCTCCTCGACCGGTCACCTCATCCTCGTGGGCTGGTTGCTCGGCTTCAATGGTCCACCCGGCAAAGTGTTCGAGGTGGCGATCCAGCTCGGCGCGATCGTCGCGGTCTGTATTCTCTATTTCCGCCGCCTGTGGCGTGTGGCGGCGGCGTTGCCGACGAGTGCTGCAGCTCGCCGCTTCACCCTTGCCCTCCTCCTCGGTTTTCTTCCGGCGATGGTGTTGGGCGCGCTTTTCCATTCCTTCATCAAAGGCGTGTTGTTCTCGCCTTGGGTCGTGGTCACGAGCCTCGTTCTGGGCGGGATCGCGATCCTGGTGATCGAACGGCTGCGCCCGGTGCCGCGTATCGGCCGGGCCGAAGACACGCCACCCGCAACCGCGCTGGCCGTGGGCTTTTGTCAGGCTCTTGCGATGATACCGGGCGTGTCGCGCTCGGGGGCGACCATCCTGGGCGGCGTCCTGCTCGGGCTCGAGCGACGAGCCGCGGCGGAGTTCTCCTTCTTCCTCGCGATCCCGACGATGCTGGCCGCGACCGTGTACGACCTCTACAAGAACCGCGCCCTTCTGGCCTCGGACGATCTTCTCTTGATCGCGGTGGGCTTCGTGACCGCCATGGTCACGGCGATGATCGTAGTGGAAGGCCTGCTACGCTGGCTCCAGCGCCACACTTTCGAGGTGTTCGGTTGGTACCGAATCGTCGTGGGCCTGGTGATGGCGCTCGTGCTCCTTCGCGCCGACTGAGCCGCGTCAGCCGCCCGTCTGCTCGATCCGGCAGACCGGATCGCCGACCTCGAGATCGCTTCCGGCCTCGGCCAGGATCTCGAGGAGGATGCCGTCACAGGGGGCGGTCACCTCGCTCGTGACCTTCTCGGTTTCGACCTCGTAGAGGACAGCGCCAGCCTTGAAGGCGGCACCGGGTGCCACGCGCCAGGCGACGAGCGTTCCTTCCTGCATGTTCATGGAGATGCGCGGGAGCTTGAGAACGACCTTCACCGTGGCCTCCGCCAGCCGACGGTCGCTCGAACTGCGGCCTCGATGTGCTCGACGCCGGGCAACACGGCACGCTCGAGGACCGGAGCATAGGGGATGCAACAGTCGGGCACGGTCACACGCCGGATCGGAGCGCGGAGCGCATCGAACGCGTGCTCGGCTGCGAGCGCGGCGATGTGGCTCGCCGAGGAGCAGGTGTCGCGCGCCTCGTCGACGACGATCAGACGACCGGTCCGGCGAACCGAAGCGAGGATCGTTTCGAGATCGAGCGGTACCAGCGTGCGCGGATCCACGACCTCGACCTCGATCCCTTCGCCGGCCAGCGCTTCGGCGCACTTGATCGCCGGTCGCACCATCGCGCCGATGGCAACGAGCGTGACGTCACGGCCCGGCCGGCGGATGCAGGCCTCCCCGAGCGGAATCACGAGCTCCTCGTCCGGGACCTCGCCGGGCTCGCCACCGCGGCCGGCCGCCTGGAGGAAAAACACCGGATCGTCGTCGCGAATGGCCGCCTTGAGGAGGCCTTTCGCATCCGCCGGCGAGCCCGGCATCACGATCTTGATGCCGCCCAGATTGGCGAGCACCGGATGGACCGCGTCGGAGTGCTGGGCCGCGGCCGAGCGTCCACCGCCAGAGACCGCCAGAAAGGTGATCGGCAGCGTGATCTGTCCGTTGGTCATGTAGCGGAGCTTGGCCGCCTGGTTGGCGATCGCATCCATTCCCGTATAGACGAAGTTGCCGAACATCATGTGGCAGATAACGCGGCGACCGGCAGCGGCGGCACCGACGGCCATGCCCGAGATCAAGGCTTCGCAGATCGGCGTGTCGCGGACGCGATCGGGGCCGAAACGTTTCCACAAGCCCCTGGTGTCGCCGAACAGGCTCGCTTTGACGTCCTCGCCGAACAGCACGATCGACGGATCGCGCTCCATCTCTTCGAGGATCGCCTCGTTCATGGCCTGGATCATGCGCTTGCGTGCCATCGCCGCGCCTCACCTGGGATTGGCGAACATGTGGCCGGTGGCGCTCGCCGGATCGGGCTCGGGCGAGGCCTCGGCTACCCGGACCGCCTCGGCGACCGTCTCGCCCACGGCGCGCTCGATCGCCTCGAGTTCGTCCGCTGCCGCCAAGCCGTGGGTCGCGAGATAGGCCGCAAACCGCCCGATCGGGTCCTTGGCGCGCCAGGCCTCGACCTCGGCCTCCGATCGATAGGGCTCGGTGATGAACGTGACTTCGTACTCGACGTGACCACGGGTGCGGTACGTGATCGCCTCGATGAGCGTCGGCCCGCCCCCTTCGCGCGCCCGCCGCACGGCCTGGTTGGCCGCTTGCCAGACGGCCAGCACATCGTTGCCGTCGACCTTGAGCGCGGGCACGCCGAAGGGCCGTGCACGCTCGACGATGCGGCCGGCGGTCACCGTCGCGGTCGGCGAGAACTCGGAGAAGCCGTTGTTTTCGCAGATCAGGATCAAGGGCAGCTTCCAGAGCGCCCCGACATTGAGCGCCTCCATGAGGACACCCTGGTTGGCTGCGCCGTCGCCGAAGAACGCCACTGCCACCTTGCCGTCGCCGTCGAGCTGGGCGGCGAGCGCGGCACCGGTGGCGAGCGCGATCCCGCCGCCGACGATCCCGTTCGCGCCGATGATCCCCTTGGAGAAGTCGGCCACGTGCATCGAGCCGCCGAAGCCGCCGCAGATGCCGTCCGCACGGCCGTAGATCTCGGCCATCATGCGCGCCGGATCGCCGCCCTTGGCAAGAAAGTGCCCGTGGCCGCGATGCGTACTGGTGATCCAGTCGCGGTCTTCGAGGTGATGGCAGACACCGACGGCGATCGCCTCCTGGCCGACATAGAGATGGACGGGTCCCGGCAACTTTCCGGCCGCGCAGTCCCGAGCGAGCTGCTCTTCCATCCGGCGGATCAGGAGCATACGCTGGTAGAGCGCCAACAGCTCCTCGCGCGACAGATTGCTGGCCGCCACGCTCATTCGTTCGGACCTCCCTCGCCTTCGCGTCGCGGGCCGAGATCGTCGCCGGGATCGCCACGGATGGTCCACCCGCCGTCCACGGTCCATACCGCCCCGGTGACGAAGGCCGAGGCCGGTTCGCACAAAAAGGCGATCACGCGAGCGATCTCCTCGGGCTTTCCCCAGCGTCCGACCGGGGTGCGCTCGGCGAAGCGCTCGTAATCCAGGATTCCGCGCCGGATCCGTTCCTCGAGAACGGGTGTCAGGACATAGCCGGGAGCGATCGCGTTGACCGTGACCCCGAAACGGGCGTTTTCGAGGGCGAGCGCACGGGTGAGGCCGACGATCGCGTGCTTGGCGGTCGTGTAGCCGGCGCGTCCGGGTAGCGCCTGCAGGCCCATGATCGACGCGATGTTGACGATCCGGCCCATGCCCTGGGCTCGCATCGCCGGCAGGCAGAGCGCCGCCATGCGCGCCGAGCCGTGTACGTGGATCGCGAGCATGCGCTCGAAATGCTCGAACGGTTGCTCGTGCAGCGGCTTGACCTCCTGCGCGTTGATACCGGCGCAGTTGACGAGCACGGTCGGGGGCCCGAGCCGAGCGGCAAGCTGCTCGTAAGCCCGTGCACAGGCTTCCGGATCCGCCACGTCGCAGGCCGCGCCGGCGACCAGGATGCCGAGATCGGCGGAGAGCCGTTCCGCGGTCGCCGCCAGCCGTTCCGGATCGAGGTCGACGATCGCCAGATCGGCGCCCGCGGCCGCGAGCGCTCGCGCGGTCGCGAGGCCGATACCCGACACCCCACCGGTCACCAATGCCGTGCGCCCTGTGAGCGCTCGCGCCGTCATGCTCGCCTCCCCTGCCGCCGCGAGCCAAGCGAGGGGGCTGCCCAGCGTCAAGCACGTTGCCCGCAGAGGCGGGCGGTTCCGCTATGTGCCGGTTGCGGGGCTGCTGTCCTCTCTTGCCGGGCTCGGCGGCAACCGTCACTTTCGAACGCGGGGGGTCGCGCGCCGCCGTCGGTGGCGCCTCGCTCGGAGGTACGCTCATGTCGCCACGCCGAACCCGCCGCCAGCTGCTCGTCGCCTCGGGTGCGAGCCTGGCGGTGCTCTCTCTCGATCGCCGGGCCCGAGCGGCCGATCCGCTCAAGGTGGGCTTCGTCTATGTGGGACCGATCGGCGACCATGGCTGGACCTACCGTCACGATCTGGGTCGCCAGGCCGTCGAGAAGGCGCTCGGCGAGAAGGTCCGGACATCCTATGTCGAAAACGTCTCCGAGGGCCCCGATGCCGAACGCGTCATCCGCCAGCTCGCGAGCTCGGGCCACGGCCTCGTCTTCACGACCTCCTTCGGCTTCATGAACGCGACCGAGAAGGTCGCTCGTGCCTTCCCGAGAGTGAAATTCGAACACTGCACCGGCTACAAGCGGCTGGACAATCTCGCCACCTACGATGCGCGCTTCTACGAGGGGCGGGCCGTGATCGGGACGATCGCGGGTCATCTGAGCAAGACCAAGAAGATCGGGTATATCGGCAGCTTCCCCATTCCCGAGGTGGTGATGGGCATCAACGCCTTTACCCTCGCCGCCCACAAGATCGATCCGTCGATCCAGGTCCGGGTGATCTGGGTCAACAGCTGGTATGATCCCGGCAAAGAGGCCGATGCCGCCAAGGCGCACATCGATCAGGGCGCGGACATCATCGTTCAGCACACCGACAGTCCCGCTGCCGTCCAGGTGGCCGAGGAGCGCGGACTGATGGCGTTCGGCCAGGCCTCCGACATGAGCCGATTCGGCCCCACTGCCCAGCTCACCGCGATCGTCGACAATTGGGACAGCTATTACATCAGCCGCGCCCGAGCGGTGCTCGACGGCACCTGGAAGAGCCACGCCGTGTGGATGGGCATCAAGGATGGCGCGGTCGAGATCGCGCCCTACGGGCCCAAGGTGCCTGAAGAGGTGCGCAAAGCGGCCGATGCCATCCGGGACGGCATCGTCGCGGGTACGCTCCATCCCTTCACGGGCCCGATCAAGGATCAAAAAGGGGTGGAACGCATCCCGGCCGGCCGACACGCCACCGACGAAGAGCTGCACCAAATGGATTGGTACGTTCCCGGCGTGACCGCCTGACGGAACGCTCTGTAGCGAGCGGCCGAAAAAAAGGCCGCCCGGAGGCGGCCGAGTGAAAGGGGAGGCATCACAACGTCAGGGAGGACAGTGACCCGGAACGATCGGGGCCGGGCTGTTGCCCGGACACGGTCGTCGCCGCGTCGATACGGTTCTATGTGATCTACTCTGAAGAAGGTCTTAACGGCGCGCCGATTTTAGCGGCTCCCGTCTCAAGCACCGACTCGGACATCCCCGGGTAAGTCGGCGGGCGCACCCGGCCGCCCCTCGAACGCCCGGCGCAACTCCTCTTCGAGGAGGTGAAAGCGGCCTGCGTAGCGGGGCGAGAAATGGAACGGGAGGACCCGACGCACGCCGGCGAGCCGCGCCAGCGTCCCTGCCTCGCGCGCGGTGAGGTGATGCCGCGCCCGGGCCTGGGCGCGATCGGCATCGAGGAAGGCGGCCTCGATCACGAGCGTGTCCGCACCGCGCGCCAAGGCCAGCACGCGCTCGACATTGCGTGCGGTCCAGGCGCAGTCGGTCACGTAGACCACCCGCTGCCCCGGGACGATGTCGAGGACTTCGCGACGCAGAAGGCCGAGCGGCACCGTGCGCTCGCGAACGCCCTCCGCGCTCCGCCAACGCGCGGTGATCGGGGTATCTTCGGGGGCCTCTTGCAGCACGGCTTCTTTCACGTATCGGAGCCAAGGGCCGATACCGAGGCCGAGGGCTTCGAGCCGATTGCGCCAGATCTGGACGTGCTGTCGCTCCTCGAGCGCGAAGGCGAGGCAGGGGATCGCGTGATCGAGCACGACCGCTCGGATCGTGAGCCGTGGCTCCGCGCGGACGACGGTGTCCGCATGGGAGGTGTGCTCGACCGGGCCGAGCCGGAACCGGTCGCGCAAGGCGAGCCGGGCCCGCCGCCGCGCCCCACTTTCGAGGATCTCGAGGATCTCGAGGGTCAGGGCCTCGCGATAGCTCGCGGCGAGGTTCCAGTTGTAGGAGGCGAGCCGCCAGGCGACGCGCTCGATCGTGCCCTCGGGGCCGATCAGCCGGATCGTCCGCTCTCGCCCGAGTGCCACGCGCAACAGCCGTTCGAAGCCGCAGAAATGGTCCAGATGCGTGTGGCTGAGCAGCACATCGCTCACGCGAAGGAGCTTGCGCGGCGAAAGCGGCGCGAGGTCCCCGAGATCGAACAGAAACGCTCGGCCGCCTTGGATCAGATCCGCGAACAACACCGGATCACCGGTCGGACCGTTGACGAGCTCGAGCTCGAAAGCGCTGCGCATCGGGGCGGTCGGGTCGACCTGTCGGCGGGGAGCGTTCTCGGTGACGGCAACCGACGAGCCGCGACCGCCTCGCGAACATTCGTCCGGTCGTCCGGCAAAGATACCGGCGACATGTTGGTGCCCCAGGAGGGACTCGAACCCCCACGCCCTCGCGGGCAACAGATTTTGAGTCTGCCGCGTCTACCGGTTCCGCCACTGGGGCATCGTGGGCCGCTCTAAAACCCGGGCTCGGGCCGGTCAAGGATCGTCCTCGACCGGCTGCACCTCGAGCAGCGTGCCGCGCGCCGCCACGATCTTCACCCGCCGGCCGGCCGGAAGATCGGGCCCGCTCGCGAGCCACACGGTGTCGCCGATGCGGACCTTGCCACGCCCGTCGAGGATCGGCTCGACAAGATGCACGATCCGGCCGATGTGCGACTCCGCACGGCGGTTGAGCGCGTGCTCGTCCGCGGCCGCGGCGCCGACGCGGAGGCGGCGCCGCGCCAGCCAGACGCCCGCGCCGACCAGGTTGAGCAGCGAGAAGAGCGTGATCTGCCAGGGCCAGGCGAGGTCCGGCACGAGCCAGAGCACGCCGCCTGTCGCGAGCGCCGCCGTGCCGAGCCAGATCAGGACGAAGCCCGGTGCCACGGCCTCCAGGAGCACGAGAAGACCACCGAGGACCCACCAGTGCCAGGGCTCGATCTGCATGGCGTCAACTGCCGTCTCGCGCCGTCCACGGCCCGGATCGGGGCGGCGCGACGCCGGGATGGGCATCGCGCGCGATCTCGGCGATACCGGCGAGCGCGCCCAAGACACCCGTCGCCTCGATCGGCAGAACGAGGGTCTTCTGGTTGGGTGCCGCCGCCAGGACTTCCAGCGCCTTGAGGTACTTTTCCGCCACGAAATAGTTGACCGCGAGCGGGCTGCCCTCGGCGATCGCCTGCGAAAGCATGGCTGCGGCCTTGGCTTCGGCTTCGGCCAACCGCTCGCGCGCCTCCGCGTCGCGGAAGGCTGCCTCCTTGCGCCCCTCGGCCTCAAGGATGACCGCCTGCTTCTCGCCTTCGGCCTTGAGGATCGCTGCCTGGCGTTCGCCTTCGGCCTGCAGGACGGCGGCCCGCTTGTCGCGCTCGGCCTTCATTTGCCGGGCCATCGAATCGACGAGATCCTGCGGTGGCGTGATGTCCTTGATCTCGACGCGGGTGACCTTGACGCCCCAGGGTTGGGTCGCCTCGTCGACGACCGCGAGCAGCCTTGCGTTGATCTCGTCGCGCCGCGACAGCAGCTCGTCGAGATCCATGGAGCCGATCACGGTTCGGATGTTGGTCATCGTCAGGTTCAAGGTCGCGCTCGAGAGGTCGCGGACCTCGTAGGCCGCTTTGGCGGCATCCAGCACTTGGAAGAAGACGATCGCATCGACCGTGACCACAGCGTTGTCACGGGTGATGGCCTGCTGGGAGGGGACGTCGAGCACCTGCTCCATCATGTTGAGCTTGGCGCCGATGCGCTCGACGAAGGGGACGACGAGGTTGAGGCCGGGCCCGAGTGTGCGGACGTAGCGGCCGAAGCGTTCGACCGTGTATTCGTAACCCTGCGGGACCGAACGCACGCCCATGAGCACGAGGACGAGCACGATCGCGAGAAACACGAGCGAAAGCGTCGCGAACGGATCCATCAGGCTCTCCACGAGGGCGTCCGTCGGGCCCCCGTCCTCATGGCACGGCAAGGGTTAACGCTTCGTCAAGGCCGCGCCGGCCGGCGCCTTGCCCCGCCGCGGGCCCTCGTCTATCGGGGGCATGGACTGCGTGGCGGGAGAGCAGGCGTGTTGCGCGTCAGCTACGATTGGATGATGCGACAGGCCGCGAGCCCGGGAGCGGATCGTGCCCTCGCGCTGGTCTCCTTCGTCGAGAGCTCGGTCTTTCCGATCCCGCCCGACGTCATGTTGATCCCGATGGTCTTGGCGCGGCCCGAGCGGGCTTGGCGGATCGTGCTGATCGCCACCGTCGCCTCGGTCCTGGGCGGCATCGCCGGCTACCTTATCGGTTATTTCCTCTACGAAACGGTCGGGCTCTGGGTGATCGAACTCTACGGGCTTTCGGCCAAGGCCGAGGCCTTTCGGCGCGGTTACGAGGAGTGGGGGCTCCTCATCGTGCTGATCGCCGGCTTCAGCCCCTTGCCCTACAAGGTGATCACGATCGCGAGCGGGGCCGCCGCCTTCGATCCGTTGGTCTTCACGTTGGCCTCGATCGTCTCGCGCGGTGCGCGTTTCCTGCTCGTCGCCGTTCTCCTGCGGCTCTTCGGCTCGACGATCCGCCGGTTCATCGAGGCCCGGCTCGGGCTCGTGACGGGCGCGTTCGCCGTGCTCCTGGTGCTCGGTTTCGTTGCGCTGCGCTATCTTCGCGTCTGAGGAAGCACGCCACGCATCTGGAGGGCGCGCGATGACCAGAGTCGAGCGGCTGGGTGGGCCGAGCGACACGGCCCGGTTGGAAGGGCGTGCCGCCATGCTGGTCCTCCTAGCCGCACTCGCCGCGTTGGCCACCGCGTTGGGGCTCGAGCATTGGGGTGGCTACGCGCCCTGCTCCCTTTGTGTGCTGGAGCGCTGGCCCTGGGTCGGGGCCAGCGTAGCTGCCGGCCTCGGGCTCCTCGTCGGGCGCGCGCGGCCGGCGCTGCTCGCGGCGGCGCTGCTACTGGCCGGCAACGCCGTCCTGTCGGCCTACCACGTCGGCGTCGAAAGCGGCTGGTTCGAGCTGCCCGGTACCTGTGCCGCCGGCGGCAGTGCCGCCACGATCGAGGAGCTTCGAGCCCAGCTCCTGGCCGCTCGTCCGACTTGCGATCGCGTAGCGCTGCGCGTGCTGGGCCTGTCGTTGGCCGCGTGGAACGGCATCGCCGCACTCGCCGTGGCCGCGGCGGCGGCTGCGGCGCTGCGTCTCGGCCGACGAGATCCGCTCAGCAGCTGAACAACACCGCGCCCTGCGCATGCTGCAGGACGTGGCGGGTCGCACCGCCCAACACGAGCTGGCGCAGCCGCGCATGGCTGTAAATGCCCATGACCAGGAGATCGGCCCCGATCTCGCCCATCCGTGCCAGCAATTGGCCACCCGCATCGGCTTCCTCGGCGACGCGGTAACCCCGGGCCGCGACGCCGTGCCGCTCCAGCATGGCGACCGCATCCTCGAGGGTCTCGCCCGCCTCCGCGCCGATCGCCACGACCTCGACCTCGATCGCGGCCGCGAGCAGCGGTAGCGCGTCCTTGACGGCGCGCGCGGCTTCCTTCCGACCGTTCCAGCCGACGACGACCTTGCGGCCGAGATCCGCCGCGAAGCCCTCGGCAGGCACGAGCAGAACGGGACCGCCCGCCGACAGAGCGGTCTGCTCGATCGGCTGGAGGACGAGCGAGTCGAGCCCGCGGGCCTCGAACCGCGGCCCGATCGTGAGGTCGGCCGTGCGCGCGCTCTGCGCGAGCCGCTCGCCCGGATCGCCCTCGAGATGCCGCCAGACCGCTCCCGAACCCGGCTCGCAAACCGACCGGAAGGTCGCTTCGAGGCGCTCGGCGACCGCTTTGGCCGCCTCGCGCTGCGCCTCGATGATTTCCGGGCCGACATAGGCCGCACCCTCGCCGTAGCCGACGGGTACGATCGGCGGCGGCGTGACGTGCACGGCGATCAGACGAGCACCGAACCGTTGGGCGAGTGCCAGGGCCGCGCGCAGGCGGGCGGCGTTACCTTCGTCGTCGACGAGCTGCAGAACGATGGTGCGGTAGCTCATGGGCGTCGCGATTCCCCGAATGCGAGCGATCGGCCGGCTTTCACCGTAGCAGCCGCCAGCCCGTGGCGATACGGCCGGCGGTCGTCAGCCAGCACATGCCAGCGAACACCCAGGCGAGCAGCGGGAAGTTCGTCGGAAAGAGACAGGCGAGAACGAAAAAGCCGATCGTCTCGCTACCCTCGGTCAGCCCACCCAGGTAGTAAAGGGATTTTTTCCCCCGTGCCTCGGTGGTGAGCCCGCGCCGGCCGGCCATCACGGCGAACGCCAGAAAGGAACTGCCGGTGCCCATGAAAGCGAACAGGAGGAAAGCCGCGGCGATCGCATTGGCTGCGGGATCGGCGAGCGCGAAGGCCCAGACCATGCCCGCGTAGACGATGAAGTCGAAGACGATGTCGAGAAAACCGCCGCGATCGGTGAGCTTGGTGGCACGGGCGACCGCGCCGTCGAGCCCGTCGGCGAGGCGATTGACCAGACAGAGCACCAAACCGACCCAGACGAGGCCGCCCGCGATCGCGGCGATCGCCGCGAGGCCGAACAGGAAGCCGACGATGCTGATCTGGTCGGCGCTCAGGCCCCGCCGGGCCAGCCCGTTGCCGACGACCTCGAGCGGGGGGTCGATCCATCGCCGCAGACGCGAATCGAGCATCGACCGTCGGTCGGGCCGGAGGTCGGCCGATCAGGACCGACCCTGGCGCGGCTCGAACGGCACGATCCGATCCTTGGCCGACCCGCCGTTCGGGCCCACACCCGCGGCCGGCGTTTCGGTCGATTTCCCCGTACCGGGCGCCGTCGCGGTGACGGCTCCTGCGACCGCTTCTTCCCGCCGCATCCGGAATGCCACGAAAACGGAGAAGGGGATCGACGCCAGATAGGCAAGCGCCAGGATCGAGAGCGTGAGCCACGGCTCTGTCACCAGAAAGGCCATCACCAGCCCAGCGATCGCGAGGGCCGGGACGATCTGCTCGGGCTCGAGCCGCAGCTTTTTGGCCGAGAAGGTCGGGACACGGCTCACCATCAGCACGGCCACGGCGCCGAGGGTGAGCGCGTTCAGGGTGAAACTCTGCGACCAGCCCTGACCGAACGCGAACCAGGTGATCATCGGCGTGAGCGCGAGGCCTGCCGCCGCCGGTGCCGGCACGCCGGTGAAGAAATGTTGCATCCAGCGCGGCCGATGCGGATCCTCGGCCTCGGTGTTGAAGCGGGCGAGCCGAAGCGCGCAGCACACGGCGAACAACATCGCGACCGCCCAGCCGAGCCCGCGCATCGGCTGGAGCGCCCAAAAATAGACGAGCACAGCGGGTGCGACGCCGAAGTTGAAGAAGTCCGCCAAACTGTCGAGCTCGGCCCCGAGCCGGCTCTGAACGTTGAGGAGTCGTGCGGCGCGGCCGTCGAGCCCGTCGAGCACGGCGGCTGCGACGATCAGGGCCACGGCGAGCTCGTAGCGCCCATCGAGCCCGTACCGCAGCCCCGTGAGCCCGGCGCACAGGCTCAGGATCGTGAACAGGTTCGGCACCATGTGGAGGAGCGGCCGGCGCGTCCTCTGCCGCTGCCGCCGTCGGTTGCGCAACATCATGTCACCCGTCCCCGCCGCGCGGCGCGCGGCCCGTCGAGCTCGGCGAGGACCGTCTCGCCGGCCAGCGTGCGTTGCCCGGGCAGCACGAGCGGCGTGGTGCCGTGAGGCAAATAGACGTCGCAGCGGCTGCCGAAGCGAATGAGTCCGACCCGATCTCCGGCGTCGAGCCGCGCGCCGGGCTCGACGAACGGCACGATCCGGCGGGCGACGAGCCCGGCGATCTGGACGAGCCCGATCCGCTCGCCGCGCGGTGTCTCGATCAGCCAAGAGAGCCGCTCGTTCTCGTCCGAGGCTTTGTCGAAGGAGGCGTTCAAAAACTTTCCGGAATGGTGAGATCGTTCGACGACCCGACCCGGTACGGGCGTCCGGTTCACGTGGACATCGAAGACGTTCATGAAGATTCCGATGCAGGGAAGGGGCTCGCCGCCCAGGCCGAGTTCGGGCGGTGGGCGCCGAGGGCCGATAGCGACGACGCGGCCATCGGCCGGGCTCACCACGATACGCGGGTCGTCCGGTGTCACCCGCGCGGGATCGCGGAAGAACCAAGCGCACCAGGCGGCGAGCAGGAGGCCCGGCCAAAAGAGCGGTGGCCAGAGCGCGCCGAGGCCGAGCGCGGCGAGCGCGAAGAAGGCCACGAACTTCCAACCGTCCCGATGGATCGGCGGCACCAGACCGGGCAGGCGCTGCTCAGCCGCGACCATTGCCGACCCCGATCTCGCGACGTTCCACCGCCTCCTCACGGAAAAACACGACGTCCATCTGCAGCTCGCGCGCGCTCCGCGGCTCGACATAGCCCGGCAGGAAGAGCCAGGGAACATAGCCGAACGAAGCCATGCGGTCGATCGTATCGCGCCAGCCCTTCTCGCCCTCGTAGAGGGGGACGAGCGAGAGTTCCAGCTGGACGCCCACGACCCGTGGCCAGAGCGTCGCGATGCCGTCGAGCACCGCGGCCTCGTAACCCTGGACGTCGAGCTTGACGAACACCCGCCGCCAGGGACCGGAAGCGAGAGGCTCGAGCTCGTCGAGGCGGACGACCGGGACCTCGATCGTGCGGACGGTTCGCGAGCTCGGCGAGAGGCGCGCGAGAAGAGCACTTTGCGGCAGGAGCGAGCTCATGTCCGGCTCGGCCGAGACTTCGAGGGGCGCGCGGCCGTTGGCCGGCCCGAGTGCGACCGCCGGGGCGACGTGCCAAGCCGGATCCCGCAGCGCCCGTGCGACCAGCCGTGCGTGCAGTTCGGGGATCGGCTCGACCGAGAGGATCGGGCCGCGCCAGCCGAGCTCCCGCAGCAGTGCTGCGTATTGCCCCTCGTTGGCACCGCCGTCCACCACGAGATCGACCGCGAAGCGTTCGAGCGCGTTGACGAGCCGGCGCATCGGTTCGCGTGCCTTGGCGAGCGGAACGAGCTCGAACCCGAAGGCGCGGGCGAGCCGGCGCGCGAGCCTCACCCCGCCTCCCGGAGCGCCACGACCTCGACCGGCTCGGCGATGCCCCGCAGCGGGAAGCGTCCGAGCGGCTCGAGGATCTCGCAGCCGCAGCCGCAGGAGGCGGCGAACGGACCCGAGAGCAGGACCTCGCGCCCGAGCTCCTTGGTGAGCTGCTGGAGCCGATCGGCGACATTGACCGCGGGGCCTATCACGGTGAAGTCGAGACGCGCCGGCGTGCCGATATTGCCGTACATCACGTCGCCGACATGCAAGGCGAGGCCGAACCGCAAGGGCTCGAGCCCGTCGCGTCGGCGCTCGGCGTTGAGTGCGCGCATCCGCAGGCGGGCCTCGGCCGCGGCACGGAGCGCCCGTTGGCAGGCGGCCTCTTTTTCGAGTGGAAAGATCCCGAGCATCCCGTCGCCGATGAACTTCAGGATCTCGCCGCCGTGCGCTTCGAGCGGCGCGGCCATCGTCTCGAAAAAGCGGTTGAGACCATCGAGAACGACGTCGCGAGGAAACCGCTCGGCGAAGGAGGTGAAGCCGCGCAGATCGCACTGCCAGATGGCAGCGCGCACCGTCGCACCGCTGCCGCGGCGGATCTCGCCCGCGAGGATCCGTTCCCCGGCGTATCGCCCGACATAGGTATCGAGCAGCGTGCGGGCGATCCGCCGCGTGAGCCGGATTTCCGCCGCCATGGCGAGCATCGGCAGGATCTCGCCTAGGGCATCGATATGCGCGCGGGTGAAGCCGCCGGCGCGCCGGGTCGCCCAGGTGACGGCGTGGCGGCTGCCGTCGGAAAAGCGCATCGGCATGGCCAGATAGTCGCTCATGCCCTCCGCACGGAGCTCCGCATAGACCGGGTACGCGCTCGGTGCGGGAGTCGGCAGGTCGAGGCGCTGGCGGATCGCTTCCGCCCCTTCGAACAGCGCGCGCACCGGGCTGTGGGCATAGGCCGGATCGGCGGTCGACGCGTGCTCGAACAGTGCCAACTCGGCCCGCGGCATCCCCGGTCGCCACAGAAGGCGGGCGCCGAAGAACTGTGGATGCAAGGTCCGCAGCTGCACGGTCGAGCGGGCGAGCGGGATCCCGTCTTCCAGGAGCCGCTCGCAGGTGCGCGCGACCACATCCTCGAGGAACCGCTCGCAGCGGCTCTCGCGGGCGAGCCAGTCGAGCGCCCTCAGGTGCACGCTCGGCCAGGACGGTCCCTGCTCGCTCACGGCCGCCTCGATTCGAGCTCGGCCAGCCGCAGCGACACCTGGGTGAGACGCTGCGTGGTCGCGTGCAGTCTCGCGGCGAGCTCGCTCATGATCTCCACCGCCACGTGGGGAAATTGGGTCACGAGGTTCAAAAAACCGTCCTTGGCGATTTTGAGGGTGTGCAGACGGGTCGCGGCGACGACCGTGGCCGTGCGCGGGACGTCGCACAGGATCGCGATCTCGCCCACGATCTCGTTCTTGCCGAGTGTCGCCACCTTGACGCGGCCCGACGGCGTGTCGACCAGGACATCGGCCGAGCCTTCGAGCAGGATATAGGCAGCATCGCCCGGCTCGCCCTGCCGGCAGACGATCTCGCCGGGCTCGTAATCGATGTGCTCGCTCGTGAACGCGAGGAGCTTCAGTCGCGCCGGCTCGACCTTGGCGAACAGCGGGATGGCGCGCAGGGCTTCGAGGTCGCGTTGCAGGCTCATGCGGTTTCCTCTCAGCTCGCAGCTTCGACGGCTGCCGCAGGCTCGTCCCCCGGTGCGGCGAGTTTTTCGTGACGGCCCCCGGTCAGGATACGGCCGCGCTCGACGACGACGACGTGCTCGAACCGGGCCGCCTCCGTTTCGTCCTCGAGCGACCAGACCACCGTCCGCCCGCGGAACTCCTCCAAGATCGCGTCGCGGACCGCGGCGCGATCGCCGGCGTCGAGCAGCGCGGTCGCCTCGTGCAGGATCAAAATGGGTGGCCGCCTTAAAATCTCGCGCGCGATCGCGAGCTTCTGCCGTTGCGGCTGCGACAGCCGGGCGCCGCCGATCCCGCATTCGGCCAGGAGCCCGATCTCGATCACCGCCTCTTTGAGCCCGTGCTCGGTGACGATTGCCGCCAGAACCGCGGCGACTTTCTGCGCCGCCTGTGCCTGCCCGTAGGCGACCTTGCCGAACAGGATGTTCTCCTGGACCGACGCGGCCGGATTGTAGTGTTCGGGGTCGAAGAAAGCCACCGCACCCACGAGGCTCGCCGGCAGCCTTTCGCGGAACCGTCGCCGCGCTTGGAGGATCCGCGCCTGCAGTCGCTCGTCGATGAGGCCGAGACGGTGGCGGGCGACCACGAGCTTGAAAGGGAGTTCCAACAGACGGTCGCGCTCGGCCTTGGTGAGCCGGTCCAACCGATCGATCGTGGCCCGCCCGAGGATCGTCTTGAACTCCGGCAGGTCTTCCGGTGCTATGAAGCTGAACTGACGAAAATACTCGTGATCCGGCGGCAGATCGGCGAACAGCTCGACCATGGTCTGGGCCACGCGGTAGCCGACCGTCTGCAGCTCCTCGACGAGACCGGTTTCGGCCAGGATCGAACGAACGAACGGATGAGCCGAGAGCTGATCCAGGTCGAAGACCGAACCGACCGGTCGGCCGAACAGCAGGTTTTCGGCCAGAGTCGCGTTGGTGTTGTAACGCTCCGGGTCGAACGGCTCGACCAGGCGGGCCAAGCGCTCTTCGCTGCGCAGCCGTTCCCGGATCGCCCGCCGGGCCGAGAGGATCCTGCTCGCGAGGTCGGCGCGCTCTGCGGGCAGCGAGCCGCGCAAGCCCAAGGTGTACACATCGTCGACCAGGCGCGCGATCGAGAGTGCTCGGATCATCGCCGGGAGCCGCTCGGCTGGATCGCGCACACCGGCGGCCTCCCAATCGACCCAGTCGGCGTCGATCTCGTCGGCGCTGTTACCCGAGGCGAGCGCCTCGCGGCGATTGCGCGCGCGCGCCGTCCGCAACGCGGCCGGCACCTCCGCCGGACGGATCGGTCGGCGCTTGAGGCCGTAGAGGAGGTTGTCGCGGATCGTTCCAGCGACGAGTGCCGCTTGTCCGCCCAGATAGGCGATGAGCGCGGCACGCCCCGGCTCGGAGAGCTCGTGCACTGCGCGATCGTCGACCAGCACGCGCCCGGTCGCGGGCTCCAAGAGCCCGGCCAAGAGGAGCGACAGCTCTTCGCGACCGCCCCCGGCCGGCCCGACCAGGGCGAGCCGCGTCGGCAACGCGAGGTCGAGGTGGATCTCGTCCAGAAGGATCTCGCCCGCTTCGTCACGCAGCGACACGCCGGCGACCCGCAGACGCCGGGGCGGGGCCGGTACCACGGTCGGTTCGCCGGTCAGGCGCTCGGCCGGCAGCAGGCCACTCGGGGCGAACTGGGCCACCGTCTGCTCGTACTTGACCCGTACATCGTACATCGACTGGTAGTAGGTCAACAGCTCCTTCCACGGAGCGGAAAGATCTTTGTGCGCACCGACGACCGCTACCAGTGCGCCCAGTGTGATGTCACCGTGGATGACCAGCCATCCGCCGATCGAAAAGAAAAAGAAAGGTCCAAGCTGTGCTATGAAATTGTTGAGAAACTTTATCATGAACTTTTTCTTGTAAATCTCGAAGCGAATCCAGAAAACTGTCCCGAGTTGGTCCGAAAAACGGGCGAGCTCGAAGCGGGCGGTCCCATGAGAGTGGATCTCTCGAATCGTGGCACAGGTCTCGCTGATCCGTTCTGCATTGTAGCGAACCTGACGGACCCGCTTCTTGGCTAGCTGGTTCACTTGATATTGCAGCTTGGGGATCAAATAGATCTGAATCGGGTAGAGTGCGATCGCGGCCAGCCCGAGGGTCGGATCCTGCATGAACATGAAGGCGAGGATCGTGAGCAACGTACCGCCCTGGAACGCCGGAACGGCAATGGCGTCGCCGACGAAGCCGCCGAGCGCTTCCGTCTCGGCGTTGATCATCTGCACGAGCTCGCCCTGGCTCACCTTGCGAAAGTGCGGCAGCGGGAATCGCAGCACGTGCTCGTAGAGCTGGTAACGCAACCGTCGCAGCATCCGCTCGGCAACGATGCCGGCATACACGTTGAGAATGTACTTCAGGAGTCCGCCAATGAGAACCAATAACAAGAACAGGCCGCACAGCGCGAAAAGATACTGTACGCGCTCCAGATCCCAGCCGAAGAGTTCCCAAGGTCCGTCCAGATTGCCCAGCGCCCGGTTTATGATCAACTTGGGAAGCTCTAGGGAGTAGTAGAGAGGCGGAAACGACAAGATGGTCAGGCCGAGAATCAGCAACTGCTGCCGCCAGCTGTACCGCAGGATGAATCGGAAGATCGAGGGTTCCATCTGCCCGTCGTGTTCGTCGCTCTGCGCAGCTTAGTGCGCGTCCGGGAACCGGGCGAGCCCACGCCCCGCGCGGCGGTCCCCGCCGCGTCGCGTCAGGAGGAGGTTCCCGGCCGATTGCGCGACGCGAGCGCCCCCGGCAGGCGCAGCGTCGCCCGGAGTCCACCCTCCGGGCGGTTCGCGAGGGTCACGTCGCCGCCGTGTCCGCGTACGATGCCGCGGGCGATGGCGAGGCCGAGACCGACCCCGCCGGTTTCCGCCGAGCGAGAGGTCTCGAGCCGCACGAACGGTTCGAAGACTTCCTCGAGTTTCTCGGGGGGAATGCCGGGCCCGTCGTCGTCGACCGTCACCACCGCCTCGCCGCCCTCGCGGGCGAGGCTCACCCGCGCCCGCCGGCCGTAGGCGAGGGCGTTCTCGACCAGGTTGCGGATCGCCCGCTTGACCGCCGCCGGCCGAATCCGGGCGACCACGGGCTCGCTGGCGACGAGCCGGGCGTCGCCGCCGAGCTCGGCCAGGTCCTCGACCACGCCCTCGACCAGGGCGGCCAGATCGACCTCGCGCACCGGCTCGCCCATCGCCTCGTCGCGGGCGAAGGCGAGGGTCGCCTCGACCATGCGCTGCATCTCCTCGAGGGTGGCGCAGATCCGCGCTCGTGCCTCCTCGTCGTCGAGCAGCTCGGCGCGCAGGCGGAGGCTCGTGATCGGCGTTCGCAGGTCGTGGCCGAGCGCGGCCAGCAGGCGCGTGCGATCGGCAATGAAGCGGCTGAGGCGATCCTGCATGCGATTGAAGGCCGCGATCGCCCGGCGGATCTCCTCGGGCCCCTGTTCGGGCAGCGGCCCGCCCGGCTCGCCGCGTCCGAGCAGCTCGGCAGCCTCGGCCAGGCCGACGAGGGGCCGCGTCGCCCGCCGGGTGCCGAGCAGCACAGCGAGCACCAACAGCGCGGCCAGCACGAGCAGCATCGCGATATAGGGCCGGGCGAAACCGGGTGGCGCCGGCGGCAGATCGCCCCGGGCGTTGAGCCAGCGGCCGTCGGGCAGCGCGATGGCGACCGCGGCGACGAGCCGGGAGCGGCGCCAGGGCGCACCGCCCGCCTCCTCCTCGTCCTCGCCCAGCCAATGGCGCTCGCGCGGAACCGGCTGTACCCGGACAGCCTGCGCCGCCGGCCCGAGCTCGCGGACCAGCCGCCGGGCGAGCGGATGGCGTTCCGCCCCGCCCTGCTCGGCCACGGCCGGCTCGCGGTCGAGCGAGAGGGCGAGCGGCCGGCCGGCGAGGGCTGCGAGGATCGCCGGGTGGCTGCTCGCGGGGGTCGTGGCCAGCACGCGAACGAGCGGCACGAGCTGCTCGACCAGCCGCTCGCCGCGCACGCGCTCGAAGGCGAACCGCCGCTCGTCGGCGAAGATCATGAAGGCG
>JANWZN010000060.1 GCA_025054575.1 Geminicoccaceae bacterium
GCTGCTGGCTCTCCCAGCTGCGCCCGGCGGCGAGGACGCAACCCGTACCGTCGGGTGCGATGCTGAGGATCGTCCAGCTGCCGGTCTTCGGCGAGGCGAAGACCTGGAGCAGATGGCCGTTGCTCTGCAGGCCGGTCGAGACCGGCACTTCGTCGTAGCGACTGCCGAGCTGACGGACGATCTCCTTGTAGTCGTGGCAGAGGGGGCGCGCCACCGCCGAGGGCACCTGCGCACCGGCCGAGGGACCCGCGAGGACGAGGGCCAGCATCAGAAAGGAGGAAGCGAGACGGGCCATGGGGCCACTCCCATCGACCGGGCCGGCCGATCCGGCCCGACCACCGCCATTTCATCATCCGCCCCTTAAAGCGCGGTTAACGGCAGCGGCCGCCCGCACGGCCGCCCGGCACTGCCGTCCGTGGATGCGCGCGAGCGACCGCGCTAGGAACCCGGAACCGCTATCCGGAGTTCCTGGGTGACCACGACCGATCCCGCCCTCTGGTCTGCCACGGAGCTCGTGCGAGCCTATCGGCGGCGCCTGCTGTCGCCGATCGAGGTCGCGCGAGCCTGCCTCGCCAGGATCCGCCGGCTCGACCCGCTCGTGGGGGCCTTCGCCCTGGTCGACGAGGAGGGAGCGCTGGCTGCGGCACGAGCCGCCGAAGCGCGGTGGCTGCGCGGCGAGCCGGCCGGCCCGGTCGACGGCGCGCCCGCGACGATCAAGGACCTCACCCTGATGCGCGGCTTCGTCACCCGGCGCGGCAGCCGGACGACCGAAGGGGAGGCACCCGACGCGGTCGATGCGCCGGTCGTTGCGCGCCTGCGCGAAGCCGGGGCGGTGCTGCTCGGCAAGACGACCACACCCGAGTTCGGCTGGAAGGGTGTCACCGACAATCCGCTCGGCCAGATCGCGCGCAACCCTTGGGACACGGCGCGGACCGCGGGCGGCTCGTCGGGTGGGGCGGCGGTCGCCGCGGCGCTGGGGCTGGGCGCGCTGCACCAGGGCTCGGACGGTGGCGGCTCGATCAGGATCCCGGCGGGTTTCACGGGGATCGTCGGCTTCAAACCGACCTTCGGCCGCGTTCCGCACTGGCCCGCCTCGCCGTTCGGCACCGTCTCCCACAGCGGGCCGATGACCCGGACGGTGAGCGACGCCGCGCTCATGCTGAACGTGCTCGCCCGGCCCGATCGCCGCGACTGGTCGGCGCTCCCGAGCGAGGTGCGCGACTGGCGGATCGGTCTCGAGGACGGGATCCGAGGCCTGAACATCCTCGCCAGCCTCGATCTCGGCCACGTCCCGGTCGATCCCGAGGTCGCGACCGCCTTCGCCAACGCGCTCGAGGTGCTGCGCGATCTCGGCGCCCGGGTGATCGAGCGCGATCCCGGGATCGGCGACGGCCGCTCGATCTTCGAGCGCTGGTGGTTCGCAGCCGCGGCCTTTCTGGTCTCGCGGATCCCCGAGGAGCGACACGGGATGCTCGACCCGGGGCTCGTCGAGATCGCCGCCCTGGGGGCGCGCACGAGCGCGTTCGAGCTGCAGCGGTTGCAGCTCGAACGGGCCGCCTATGCCGAGCGGATCGAGGCCGTGTTCGCCGAGGCCGACCTCCTCGTGACACCGACCCTGCCGATCGCCGCCTTCGAGACCGGCCTCGAAGTGCCGGCGGGTGGCCCCTATCGCCGATGGACCGAGTGGACGCCGTTTACCTGGCCCTTCAACCTCGGCCAGCAGCCGGCGCTTTCGGTTCCGTGCGGGTTCACGCGCGAGGGGCTGCCGGTGGGGTTGCAGATCGTCGGGCCGAAATATGCCGATGCCCTCGTGATCCGGGCCGGGCGCGCGTTCGAGAGCGCCTGCCCGCAGCCGATGGCGGGGGAGCCGCGCACGAGGCCGAGCTGAGCCGGTCGTTGGCCGCTTTCCGTCTCCTCGTGTAGCTGTCGGCGCAGCACCGCGCCGCGCTCGCGCCCGGCGCGGTCGCTTCGGGAGCCACCCCCATGCGACGCGCGATCGCCACCGTCTCGATGGCCGGCAGCCTCGCCGAGAAGCTCGAGGCCGCGGCCTCGGTCGGCTTCGACGGGATCGAGCTGTTCGAGGCCGATCTCACCTACTTTCCCGGCACGCCCGAGGAGGTCGCCGGCCGCGCCCGCGAGCTCGGGCTCGCGATCGTGGCCCTGCAGCCCTTTCGCGACGCGGAAGGGCTGCCGCTCGACGAACGGGCGCGAATGCTCGATCGCCTCGAGCGCAAGCTCGATCTGATGCAGCGCCTGGGAACGCGCCTCCTGCTCGTCTGCTCGCAGACACGACCCGATACCACCGGCGAGCCCGAGCGCTTGGCCGAGGATCTGCGGCTGATGGCCGAGCGCGCCGCCGCCCGTGGCCTCGGCCTCGGCTACGAGGCACTCGCTTGGGGCCGGCACGTGAGCGATTGGCGCCAGGCCTGGGAGCTCGTGCGGCGCGCCGACCATCCCGCCCTCGGCCTGATCCTCGACACCTTCCACCTGCTGGTGCGCGGCTCGCCGACCGCCCCGATCCGCGAGCTGCCGGCCGAGAAGATCGTGCTCGTGCAGACCGCGGACGCACCGGCGATCGCCATGGAGCCGCTCTTCTGGAGCCGGCATTATCGTTGCTTCCCCGGCCAGGGCGAGCTCGACGTCGAGGGCGTGCTGCGCGAACTCGCGAGCACGGGCTGGGACGGCTGGCTCAGCCACGAAATCTTCTCCGACGATTTCCGTTCGACCTCGGCACGCCAAGCGGCGACCGATGGCATGCGCTCCTTTCTCTTCATCGAGGAGCGACTCGGTCGAAGCTCGATGCCGCCGCGACCGCAAGCGAAGAGGCTCGCTTTCGTCGAGTTCGTCGAGTCGGCCGAGCGGGCCGAGCCGTTCCGCGCCACCTTGCGGGCACTCGGCCTGCCGCGCACCCACCGCCATCGCTCCAAGCGCGTCGAGCTCTACCGCGCCGGCGAGGTCGCGATCGTCCTCAACCTCGAGGACGAGGGCTTCCCGCACGCGTTCCAGTTGCTGCACGGGCTCTCGGTCGCGGCGATCGCGATCGAAACCGACGCGGCCGAGAGAGCGCGGGCGCGCGCCGCTGCCCTCGGCGCCACGCCCTTCGTCTCGCCCGTGGGCGCGGGCGAGCTCGTGATCCCGGCGGTCCGCGGCGTGGCCGGCTCGCTGCTCTTCTTCTTGGACCCGCCGCGACCGGGTTCGAGCTTCCACGAGATCGATTTCTTGCCCGATCCGGATCCGCGCCCGGTGCCGGACACCGGGCTCGTCGCGATCGACCATCTGGCCCAGGTCGTTCCACCCGCCGAATTGCCGAGCTGGGTGCTGTTCTACCGCGCGCTCTTCGGCCTCGAGCCGGAGCGGCGCACCGATCTCGTGGATCCGCGCGGGCCGATCGTGAGCCGGGCTCTCGAGTCGGCCGATGGCGCGGTCCGCATCGTGCTCAACAGCTCGCCCGCCCAGACCTCGGCCGCCGGGCGCTTCCTCGCGCGCACCGCCGGCGCGGGCGCGCAGCACGTGGCGATCGCCTGCCGCGACCTGCTCGCCGCCGCGCGCGCGATCCCGAGCGAGCTCAAGCTGCCGATCCCCGCCAATTACTACGACGACCTCGAGGCCCGCTTCGGCCTGGATCGCGAGTTCGTGTGCGCCCTGCGTGCGGCGGGGGCACTCTACGATCGCATCGGCTCGGGCGAGCTCCTGCAGCTCTACACGCGCTCGCTCAACGGGTTCTTCTTCGAGCTCGTCGAGCGCCGCGGCGGCTACGACCGCTACGGCGAGGCGAACACCCCCGTCCGTCTCGCCGCCCAGGCCGAGCTCGACCGCTCTCCGGCCGAGGCCCTGACACTCTCGCGCGCGGTCTAGCGGTCGCCGACCTCGCCCACGACGACGGCGTAAGCCCCGAGCGCGAGCTCGCGCCCGCACGACTCGGCCGGGCCGCGGACCAGGAAGTCGCGGTCGAAGGCGGCGGCTACGAAGGTTGTCTCGTCGAGCCGCCGGAAGCGCCAACGGTCGAGCCCCTCGCCCGCGAGCCGCACGACCTGCTCGCGGGCGGTGAGGTTGGCGATCGAAAGGAAGGTGCGACCGGCCTTGCGCACGGCCGTGATCTGCACCGCCCCGGGGGCCTCGGAGCGGGTTTCGAGCACCTCGGCGCCGGCGAGCCGGGCGTGGGCGCGGAGCACGTGGTAGCTCGGGAACAGGGGGGCACCGCTGCGGTCGTACCAGGGCCGGGCATGCGGCTGGGGCGTGCTCACGATCCCGGACGGCCCGGCGATCGCGGCGAGCGTCACCGCGGCGAGCCCGCCCTTGGCGGCGTGTGCCAGATAGCCAGCGTACCAGGCGGCGCCGATCAGGCCGCGCTCGCGCGGATCGACCCGGTTCATCGCCTGGCGGATGTTGTGCGGGTTCTCGGCCGGGACCTTGCCGTAGGGATTGTCCCGCATCGCGATCGCCGTCGGGAAGATCCAGTAGGGCAGGGAGCCCGCGAAGCTGCGGGTGGTCCGGTATTGCCAGGGGAGTGCTTCGAGGTTCTCCATCATCGTGGCGTCGTCGCCCGCGTGGACGAGCGGGCAGCCGGTGTGGCAGACGAACTCGAGCGCATCCGCGGGCGGCCGCTTGCGGTTGAGTTCGGTGAAGTAGGAGAACATCCCGCCGCCCACGGGTACGCTCGGGAAGAGCTCTCGCGCCGTGCTCATGAGCGCGTGCCAGTCGGGAGCCTCGGGCCAGACGCTGCCGGGCAGCGTGCATTTGAGGTCGCAGGCGGGCGAGACGGCGACGCGTGCGAAGGCGACGCGCGCTCCGTCGACCGCGGCGCGGATCGCCTCGAGATCGCGCCGCACGATCGCCGGATCGCTGGTCGGGCGACCCTCGCGGTCGAGGCAGGGGACGACCGCCTCGAGCACGAGCGGGCAGCCGAGCCGAGCGCCGAGCTCCTTGGCGAGGGCGAGCTCGGCGATCCCGTGGCCGCGGCGCGGATCGTGGTGAACGACGAGAAAGGCGGGCCGGGCCGCGGCCAGGAGATCGGCTCGGCCGAGGGCTTCTGCGAGATGCTCGGCGGGCGCCGCCAGCCCGAGTGCCGGCATGCGCGCACCTGTGGGTCCGCCCACCTCGAGCGTGACGGCAGCGGGGGCGGAGCCGGCCGTGGCGGAGCCGGGCGTGCCCTCGAGCGCCAGCGTCACCCGCTGGCTCACCCGCTCGCCCTTGCCGATCGTGTAGGGCCAGGGCTTGGCCAAGGGTCGCACATAGGTCTTGTAGGAGGCGTCCATCCAGTTGCGATGGTCCTCCATCTCGAAGGTCTCGCCTTCCATCGTGCAGCGCAGCCGGAGGCCCGGCGCCACCTCGTGCGCGAGCGCTCGAATGTCCTGGAAGGGGCACAAGGGGTCGATCAGCTCGGGAAAGACGCTCTCGACGATCCGGCCGTCGACATGCTCGACGCGGAGCTTCTTGCCGGTGGCATCGACCGGGTGGAGGACGACGAAGCCCGTGCGGTTGGTCAGGAAGTCGGCGAGTGCTTCGCCCTCGCCTTCGAAGAGGAGGCTGCCGTCGCTGCGGCCCTCGATCCGGGCGCGGTAGCGATAAGCCTGGCGAGCGTCTGCCGCGGTGGCCTCGTAGCTCACCGTGAAGCCGTCCTCGCGCTCGTCGACCACGAGGTCGCGGATCACCGGGTTGTAGGTCCCCCAGTTCTCGTCGCGGACGATGTAGGCGAGCGAACGGATCGCCTCGATCCCGCCGATCCGGATCCAGCGCAGATTGCCGGCCTCGAGCGTGCAGGCGAGGGGCCCCGCGCGGAGCTCGCGCTGCTCGGGCAGCGGCTCCTCGGTGCCGTAGAGACGGATCGCCCGCGACGGTTCCTCGATCATCGATACCTCCCTGGCGCACGCTCGCGCGCCGAGCCGTCGGCGCGGCTCGGCCGCCGCCGGACTCGTGCCGCGCGGCGCGGCCCGATGCAACGCGGCGCACGCCAGCTCTGCCGGCCGCCGGCTCGACCACGGCCGTGCCGGGTGCTAGGCGCGCGGGCGAGGACGGTTCGGGGAGGCTCCATGTCGCTCGCGGCGATGGCGCGCACGCGCGATCTCAAGCTCGGCCATTTCGTGGTCGAATTCGCGACCCCGGGGATCGGCCACATCCTCAAGAACGCCGGCTGCGATTTCGTGTTGTTCGATTGCGAACATTCGGGCTTCGGCTTCGAGACCGTCAAAGCCGCGATGCGCTATTTCGAGGCCGCCCGGCTGCCGGCGATCGTGCGCGTGCCCTCCAAGGACTACGATCAGATCGCGCGCGCGGCCGACATGGGTGCCGAAGGGGTGATGTTGCCGATGGTCAACGACGCGGGCGAAGCCCGCAAGATCCTGGGCTGCCTCAAATACACGCCCGTAGGGCGCCGCGGGGTGGCGCTCGGAATCGCCCACGACGCCTATTCGGGTGGGCCGGTGCTCGACAAGCTCGCGCAAGCCAACGCTCGGACCACGCTCTTCTGCCAGATCGAGACCGCGGAAGGGGTGGAGAACGCCGATGCGATCGCCGCGGTCGACGGGGTCGACTGCCTCTGGGTCGGCCATTTCGACCTCTCGGCCGCGCTCGGCATTCCGGGCGAATTCCAGCACGAGAAGTTTTTGGATGCGATCGAGCGGGTCGTCTCGGCCTGTCGCCGCCACGGCAAGGCGGCGGGTCGGCTCGTGCCCGATGTCGCGACCGGAATCGAATATTGGCAAAAGGGCTTCGACTTCATCTGTTATTCAGGTGACGTCTGGGCGCTCGGGGCCGCGGTCAAGGCCGGGGTCGAGGGGATCCGCGCCGGTGCAGCCCCGCGCTCCAGAGAATCGCCGTCCGCGCCGGCAGCGGGCAAGGGCAAGAAGAAGAAAGGCTGAACAGGGGTTCGATCGCGAAGGGGAGGCGCCGATGGCCAAGTATCGGGTGGCGTTGAGCGGCGACTTCAAGAAGCCGGACGGCTCGCCCACCTATCCGATGTTCGACCTTTCGCCGCTCACGAGCCGGGGCGACATCGAGCTCGTCTATGTCGACCCGGTCGACGGGGCGATGCCGGCGGCCGGGCTCGAGGGCTGCGACGCGCTGATCCTGCTGGTCCCCCGCTTCACCCGCGCCTCGGTGCCGAAGGACGGCCGGCTCGCGCTCGTCGCCCGCTTCGGCGTGGGCTTCGACAGTGTGGATGTGGACGCCTGCACGGAGGCCGGCATCGCCCTCGCGATCACGCCCGATGGCGTCCGTCGCCCGGTCGCCGTCTCCATCCTCACCTTCGTCCTGGCTCTTTCGCAGAAGCTCTTGATCAAGGACCGGCTCTGCCGCCAGGGGCCGGCCGGCTGGGCCAAGCGCGCGGAGCACATGGGCGTGGGCCTGATCGGCCGCACGCTCGGCCAGCTCGGCATCGGCAATATCGGTGCGGAGGTGTTCCGCCTGGCCGCCCCGTTCGGCATGCGCCACATCGCCCACGACCCCTATGTCGATCCGGCGCTGGCGCGCGAGCTCGGCGTCGAGCTCGTGTCGATGGAGACTCTCTTCCGCGAGAGCGATTTCCTGTCGATTTCCGTGCCGCTCTCGCCCGCCACGCAGCATCTCGTGAACGCCGAGAAGCTCGCGCTCATGAAGCCCACCGCCTTCCTGATCAACACCGCGCGCGGCCCGGTCGTCGACCAGAAGGCCCTCTATCGGGCCCTGGTCGAGGGAAGGCTCGCCGGAGCGGGGCTCGACGTCTTCGAAGAAGAGCCCTGTCCAGCCGACGAGCCCTTGCTCGCGCTCGACACGGTGATCTGCGCGCCGCACGCGCTCTGCTGGACCGATCAGTGCTTCGCCGGCAACGGGGCGGCCGACATTCGCCACGTGCTCGACGTGCTGGCGGGCCGGCCGCCCTCCTCGGTGGTGAACAAGCCGGTGCTCGACAGCCCCGCCTTCAAGGCCAAGCTCGAGGCGCTCGCCGCCCGCGCCGCGGGCTGAGCGGCCCCTCGAGCGAGGCGCGACGACGCCCCGCCCCCTGCGACACGGGAGCGGTCTGCGGGCGTCAGCGCGTGGCTGCGGCGGAGGGGCAGAGGTCCCGCATCGGGCAAGCGTGGCAAGCCGGATCGTGGGGTTTGCACCACGACCGTCCGATCTCCCAAATCGGACCGTCCAAGAAGCCCGGAAACTCCGGGTGGAGCTCTCGTGCCTTCAAAGCGATCTCTTCGCGTCCGGCGTCGGGCCGGCACAGGCCGAGCCGGCCGAACACGCGCTGGACATGCCTGTCGACGGAAATGTCGATCGCATCATGGTCGGAAAAGGGCACCTCGAAATCGATTGCCAGGATTTGCGCCGCCATGGATGCGATTTTTGGGCCCACGCCATCGAATTCGAGAAAGCGGCGGACGACCTGCGCACTGCTCGTTCGGCCCGACCAGATCCGCGAAGCGTCGCCCTCGTGCTTGTGGACGATCCGTTGAACCGCCGCATGAAAGAAACCGCTCATCTTCTTCGGGAAGTGGTGAAGGGGCTCCGGTCGAGCCATCAGCTCGAACACGTCCTCGCGAGAGCCCGGCCAGCACATTGATCGAGAACCCACCGAGCTTTTCGCTGATCTCGTATGGGATGAGCCAAGCCCGCTCGGCCGGGATCTGCCGGTCCATGACGCAGCCGAGCACGAAGGCGTGCGGGTGTCCTTCGAGGTCCTTTAGCCGTCGATCGGCGGCGTCCACTCCACTGAATTCGAGCATCGTCCTCCGCTTGGCGAAGGACTCCCGCCCAGTGAAGGCCTCCCGCCCAAGATCGACCAGCCGCTCGGCGATGGCCCTTTCGTTCATCCCGCCTCCCTCGCGACCGCCCCCCGTCCCGTTGCGGCGGCATCGAGGATCCTTTCGCCTCCCCGACCTCGCCCGCGATGCCCCCGACCGTGCCGGCCGAACGGACGCACGGCCGGCGGTCCGGATCACACTGGGCCGGCCGGAGCGCGTGGGCAAGGCCGGCCAGCCGCGTGGGCGCGCCGCGAGCCAAACCGTGACGACGTCGGCGGGCCCGTACCCGGCTAGCCGCGGTGCGCTCTCTCGTCCTCGCGTCCTCACCGGGGGCCACCGTCGGTGCTCGCCCCGCCACCCCGCCCGCACGCTCGGTCCGGCCCGGGCGCGCGGTCACGCCGCTCGCCCCGGCGGTCGTAGCCGCGGCCTCCGGCCCGAAAGACCGTCCGGCGCAACTGCGGGTGGGGATGGCTCGCCGGATCGGGCGAGCGTCACCAGAGCCGCTCCCGGCGCCGTCGGCGCTCGCGCAGCGGCCGCTCCCCGGCTCTCGCGCGCTGCCGAAGCGGAGGGCCACGGGTGGGTCCACGCTGGGGCGGGCATCGGGCGGCAACCGCCCGAGGCTCGCCCGAGCTCGCCGGCGCTCCGCCCGACGACGCCCGTGGCCTTGCCGCGGTCGAAGCTCGGCCCGGTGCGGGCGGACCAGGCGGTGGCCGCGCATCGTCTGCCCGTGTCGGACTAAGAATGCGTTAGCGAGCCGCTCGCCGAGGAGGATCGGGCGGCCGTCGAGCGCATACGTCCCGTAGAGGGATCATCGATCGTGCTGGGCGTCCGATCGGAACACTCGTCGATCGCGTCTCGGGTGTGCTGTCCGACCGATCGAGCGGTCGATCGCTGGATGGCGGGGGGCGGTCAGGAGCCGTCGCGGGCGGTTGCCGCGCTCGGGTCGGGCGCGGCGAGCTCGCGCCGCAGGCGCGCCTGCTCGGCCAGCTCGCGGCCGAGGAAGAAGTTCAAGAAGGTTCGGATCAGCGCCACGAGCCCGAGCTGCAGGAGCGCTTGCGCGCTCGGCCGCACCGTGGTCGCGACGATGTCGGCGCCGAGCTGGAACTCGAGCGCGATCGCGAGCCAGGAACCGAAGCGGATCCGCAGATCGGTGAAGGCCGAGGCGGGGCGCTCGCGCAGGAGCCGGAAGGCGAGGCGGCCGCTGTCGGCCAGGCCGACCGCTACGGTCGCGAGCGCGATCGCTTCCAACAACAGCTTCAACGCTTCGGCGAGCGTGGCGAGCGCATGCGTCGCCGGTTCCATCCCCGACCCTCCGCCGCCCGGTCGGGGCGATGGTGCGGGACGCGTCCCGCGAGCTCAACCCTTCAAGCCGCCCACCTGCAGCCCGGCCACCACGAACTTCTGCAACAGCAGCACGAGGATCACCGAGGGCAAGAGCGCCAACAGGCAGATCGCCATCATCAGATTGAAGAAGACGTGGACGTCGCCCACCAGGCTGTTGATGACGACCGGCACGGTCATGAACTCGGCCTTGTTGACCAGGATCAAGGGGATCAAGAGCTCGTTCCAGGAGATGATGAAGACCAGGGCACCGCAGGAGGCGAGGCCCGGGGCGGCGAGCGGCAGGCTCACCCGCCAGAAGGCGCCGAAACGCGAGCAGCCGTCGATCCGGGCGCTGTCCTCGAGCTCCTTGGGGATCTGGTCGAAATAGGGGGCGAGGATCAGGATCGCGTAAGGCAAGAGGAAGCCCGTGAGTGCTACGATCACGCCCACGACCGAGTTCAAGAGCCCGAGTTGGCGGAACGCCACGTAGAGCGGGATCATGAGCGTGATCACGGGCACGAAGCGCGCCAACAGGCTCGCGTTCACGAGCCAGCGGGTCCAGCGATAGCGCAGGCGCGCGATCGTCCAGGCCGAGAGGGCACCCATGGCGAGGGTGAGGACCGTGACCGAGAGGGCGATCACCGTGCTGTTGGTGAAGGCGAAGCGGATCTTCTTGACGTTGTCGGGCAGATAGGTGACCTGCTCGAAGATCGCACCCCGTTGCTCGCCACCCGAGAGGATCACCCGGAAATTGTCGAGCGTCCATTCGGGCGGCAACAGTGCCCGCGTGTCGGCCTGCAGGGTCTTTTCGGCCTGCAGGGCCCCGAGCGTGACGGCGGCGATCGGCAACAGCAGGAAGGCGATCACCAAGAGATTGGAGAGGTGGAGGAGGACGCGGCCGAGCGGGGAGGGCGCCAGCATCGCTCAGTGGATCCGCCGGTAGATCGTCTTGACGTAGACGATCGCGAGTGCCCCCACGATGAGCGCCAGTACCCAGGCCGAGGCGGCCCCGAGCCCGATGTCGTTGGGCGGCTCGAAGGCCTTCTTGTAGCTGTACCAGGCCGCCACCCAGGTGGCGTCGCCCGGGCCGCCCTGGGTGATGGCACGGATCTCCTCGAACACCGTGAAGGCGAAGGAGGTCCGTAGCACCAGGATGACGACGATGATCGGCAGCAGCAGCGGGAGCGTGATGTGACGGAAGCGCTGCCAGGCGGTCGCCCCGTCGACTGCGGCGGCCTCGTGCAGCTCCGTGCCGATCCCCTGCAGGGCCGCGTGCACGAGCAGCACGGCGAAGGGCAGCGTCCGCCAGATATAGGGTACGGTCACGGCGTAGAGCGCCGTCTCGGGATGGCCCGCCCAGTTGACCGGCTCCTCGATCAGCCCGAAGGTGAAGAGGATACGGTTCAAAAAGCCGAACTGGAAACTGTAGAGGAACGACCAGATCAGACCGTTGGCGATCGGCGGGATGGCATAAGGTAGAAGGATGAGGACGCGGGTGATCCGCGAGGTCCAGACCCGCTGCTGGTTGATCAAGAGGCCGATCGCCACCGCGAGGACGATCTCGACCACGACGACGATGGCCACGAAGACGAAGGTGTTGCGCAGCGACAAGAGGAACAGCGGATCGTCGAAGAGGCGGACGTAGTTGTCGAACCCGGCCCACGGGAATTCGCCGCGCCGCAATTGCGCGGGGCCCACCCGATGGAAGCTGAGCCAAGCGGCGTAGCCGATCGGGTACGCCAGCACGAGGGCCATGGTCAAAAGCGTCGGCAGGTTCATGACCAGGGCGAGCCGGCCGGGTGCAAGCTCCCGCCGCCCGGCCCGCACCGGCGGCGCGGCCGCCGCCGGCTCGCTGCGGATGGCCAAGGGACCCGCCCCGCCGGCTCAGGCGCGCTTCACCTCGTCGATCGCCTTGATCAGGTTGTCGCAGGCCCGATCGGCGTCGATCTGGCCCGTCAGGCACTTCTGCACCTCGATGTTGAGCCGGTCCGACCAGGGGAAGTGCCAGGGCTGGTACATCGAGTTGACGACCTCGCCGAGATAGGTCGCCTTCTTCCAGATCTCGAGGATCGCCGCCACGTCGCCCCACGGCGCCCAGCCGGTCTTGATCACCTCGCTGTCCATCACCGACTGGTAGCCGGAGCCGAGCATCGCGTCCCTGGCCAGGTTCTCCGCCTGGGTGTAGCGGCCGTCTTTGGTCCGCCCGCCCAGATACTGCAGGAGCTTCCAGGCCCATTCCTTGTCGCGGTTGGCGGTACACAGGAAGTAGACGTGGGTGACGCCGACCGTTCGCCCGTCGCCCGGCGAGCCCCACACCTTGGCCTTGCCGGCGGTCGGCGACTGCGCCGGGTCGTTGGCCACGTTCAGACCGTAATGGTGGTTGGGCCCGCGATAGAGGTTCTTGCCCGCCCCGAAGGCCTTGGCCGAGGCGGTGAACTGCACCTTGAGGCTCTCCGGGTCGGCGAGCTCCTCCTTGAAGGTGGCGGCCCACCAGCGCAGCGTCTCGCGGGCGATCGAGCCCGGCCCGAGCTGGTGGCGGCCGTCTTTGTCGAAGAAGGTGCCGCCCCGGTTCCAGGTCATCTGGTACCAGGTGCCGGGCAGCTGCTCGAGCCCGACACCCGCCACCCAGAGGATCGGGTACTGGCAGATCCCGTCCTTCTTCACCTTGCGGCACTGCTCGAGCAGCTCCTCGTAGGATTTGAAGGGCTCGAGCTTGGTCTTGTCCATGAGGTCCTGGTGGTAGTTCCAGACCCAGACGGCCGAGAAATAGGGCAGGCCCATCACCTTGCCGCCCTGGATCGCCACCTGTTTGGTGAAGCCGGTGAAGTCCTTGGCATACTCGGCTGCCCCGGGCAGCCCATCGAGCGGCTCGACCAGCCCTTGCGCGATGAAATTGGCGAAGCTGAACGGCGAGCTCTGCGAGACGTCGATCGTCTCGCCGCCTGCGAACATGGTCATGAGTTTGGTGGGATGGTCGTTGAAGGCCGAGATGGTTCCGTTGACCTTCACACCCCAGTCCTCGGTGAATTTCTTCGATATCTTGGTGTAGATATCGCCGTAGGTCCAAACGACGAAGTTGAGCTCGTCGACCTTGCTCTTGGGCGCCACGGCCCAGGGCCCGGCTTGGGCCAAGGCACGGTGCGGGTCGTGGAAGCCCGTCACCGCCGCGGCGAGCGCTCCCGCTGACACACCCAGGAGATCCCGTCGCGACCAGCCCGATGCCGTGTCCCGCATGGCGCTTCCTCCCGCTGCCGCTGCTGCGCGGCCGTCGATGCAGCTTGTGGGCCGCTAGGGGCGCGGTCAATCGTCGCGGCCGCAAGCGGGACCCGCGGCAACGTCCGGCCCTCGCTGGCGCCGAGGTCGCCGGCCGCCTAGCCTGCACTCGGGAAAAGAGCCGAGGGAGGCGGCCATGAGCGAGACCCGGGTCACCGGGCCCACGACCCTGTCGACCAGCTTTTTGACGGAAACCATCCAGGTCTGCGTCGTGACGCGCGACCATCGCCGCACCATGGCGGGCATGGTGCGGGCCGGCATCGGGCCTTGGCGAGTCTACACCTTTGGACCCGAGACCTGCACCGAGTTGAGCTATCGGGGAAGGCCCGAGAGCTTCCGCTTCAAGCTCTGCATGGCCTGGACCGGGCAGATGTTCTGGGAGATCGTCGAGCCGCTGCAGGGGCCGTCGATCTACCGCGAGTTCCTCGAGCGGCACGGGGAGGGGATCCATCACGTGGCCTTCGCCTGCGGCGAGCTTCCCTGGGCCGAGCGCGTGCGGCAGTTCGAGAGCCGCGGCTTTCCCTGCATCCAATCGGGCAAATGGCTCGGCACCGTGCCCTGGGCCTATTTCGGCACCGAAGAAGCCACGACCACCGTCTTCGAGATCTTCGACATCCCGGCGGGCTTCACCATGCCCGAGCCCGAAAGCTGGTACCCGGCACCGCCACCGCGCTGAAGCCGGGGACGGAACGGACGAGGCGCCGGCGCCCCGACGTCGATTCTGCGGTCGCGAGGCCGCACGCCCGAGAGGGTGGCCCCTGCCGCGGGGACGATTGTCCCGGCCGCGCCTCGGGCCTAGCCTCCGGCCGTCGCGAGCGGAGGAAAGAAATGGCGCGCGCCAACGAGCGGATCGTCTACTTCAACGGACGCTACGTGCCGGAGAGCGAAGCGCGGGTCCCGTTCCGCGACACGAGCTGGGTCTATGGCGACGGCGCCTTCGACATGACCCGCACCTTCGGCCACAAGATCTTCCGCCTGGCCGAGCACATCGAGCGCTTCTACCGCTCGCTCAAATATCTGCGCATCGACCCCGGCCTCTCGCCGGCCGAGATGATCGCGATCTCGCAGGAGGTGTTCGAGCGCAACCGGCATCTGTTGGGCCCGAGCGACGATTACTGGCTCGGCCAGCGCGTGAGCCGCGGGATCAAGAAGGTCGAGGGCGACAACTGGGACCATTACGGGCCGACCGTGATCGTCGAGTGCATGCCCCTGCCGTTGCGCCAGCGCGCCAAGCTGTTCCGCGACGGGATCAAGGTCGTGACACCCGCGCAGCGGCGCATCGCCCCGGAGATGCTCACCCCGCGCGCCAAGACCCACAATTATCTCAACCTCATCGTAGCGAGCCAGGAGGTCGAGGCCCTCGACCCGGAAGCCTGGGCGGTGCTGCTCGACGTCCACGGCAACCTGGCCGAGGGGCTCGGTTCGAACATTTTCCTGGTCAAGGACGGGGAGCTTCTGACCCCGCGCGAGAAGTACGTCCTGCCCGGGGTCAGTCGGCGAACCGTGATCGAGCTCGCGCAGGAGCTGCGCATCCCCTTCCGCGAGACCGATCTCGACCTCTACGACGCCTACAACGCGGAGGAGGCGTTCTTGACCTCGACCTCGCTCTGCATCTGCCCGGTCCGCTCGATCAACGGCAACCCGATCGGGCCGGCCGGCCGGGTCTGGGGCCCGATCACGAGCGCGCTCAAGGACGCTTATGTGCGGCTCGTCGACTTCGACTTCGTGAAACAATATCTCGACCGGCTCGACGAATCGGTGCCCACCCGGGCGTTCTGAAGGCGACGGGCGGGGACGATGCGGTTCCTCTCGCTCGAGCTCGACGGGCCGCACGCGGGGGTGCGGCTCGGGATCGTCGAGCACGGTCCCCAAGAGGCCGCCCGCACGGTCGTCTGCGTCCACGGGCTCACCCGCAACGCCCGCGACTTCGACGCGCTGGCAGCCGCGCTCGCCGCCCGCGGCGCGCGGGTGCTGGCCTTCGACGTGGCCGGTCGCGGAAGGAGCAGCTGGCTCGAGGACAAGCGCGCCTACACGGTCCCGACCTACGCCGCCCACCTCGCCCGCGCCCTCGAGCTCCTCGGCCTCCAGGCGGTCGACTGGGTCGGCACCTCGATGGGCGGGCTCATCGGCATGGCGCTGGCCGCGGCACCGGGCTCGCCGATCCGCCGGCTGGTCCTGAACGATGTCGGGCCGTTCGTGCCGAAGGCGGCGCTCGAGACCATCCGCTCATATGTCGGCCAGGACCCGCTCTTCGCCACGCTCGAGGAAGCGGAGGCCTATCTGCGGCGGATCCACGCGCCCTTCGGCCGGCTGAGCGACGCCCAGTGGCGGCACCTGGCCGAGCATTCGGTGCGCGCGACGCCCGAAGGGCTCCGGCTGCATTACGATCCGGGCATCCGCGTGCCCTACGAGGCTCAGGCGACGGCCGACATCGAGCTCTGGCCGCTGTGGGACGCGATCGCCGTCCCCACCCTCGTGCTGCGCGGCGCGCTCTCGACGCTCCTGCTCGAGGAGACGGTCCGCGCGATGTTGCGGCGTGGGCCCGAATGCGAGGTGCTGGTCTTCCCGGGCTGCGGCCACGCGCCGGCTCTTCTGGAGCCTGTGCAGATCGAGCCCGTGGCCGCCTGGCTCGGCCTCTGAGCCGCTCGCCTCGGGGGCTCGGGCGGGCGCGCGGACTCAGCCGGGCGGACGGAAGCGGGCCTTGAGGCGCCAGCGGCGGCCGGGGCCCAGCACCCGGACCGTGGTCGCCCAGAGGCCGTTGGCGAAGGTCCGCCGGCGCATGGCGAGGCAGGGGGCGCCGGCTGCCACCTCGAGCAGGCGCGCCTCCTCGGGCCCGGCGGCGACCGCCTCGATCTCCTGCTCGACCTCGACCACCCGGCCGATCGCGGTCAGATAGGCGTTGGGCGTGCGCACCGAGAAGTCCTGCTCGAGATAGGCGGGCGCGTAGGCCGGATTGACCCAGCGGTCCTCGAGCTGCACCGGCGAGCCGTCGGCCCGGTGCAGGAGGAGGCTGTGGAAGGCCGGGGCCTCGGGCTCGAGCTCGAGGGCCCTTGCAACCGCTTCGGGTGCGGGGGCCGCCTCGAGGCGCAGGACCTCGGCCCGGTGGACACGGCCCGAGGCGCGGATCTCGGCGGCGATGTCGGGGACCAGGAGGAGCGGCATCTCGAGACGTCGCTCGGCCACGTAAGTGCCGCTACCGGCCGTGCGCACGATGAGCCCCTCTTGGGCCAGCTCGTTGAGCGCCCGGTTGGCGGTCATGCGCGCCACGCCGAAGCGGCGGACCAGCTCGTGCTCGGAAGGCACCCGGGCGCCGGGGGGCAGACGGCCCTCGGCGATCTCGGCGCGGATCGCTTCCATGATCCGCCGGTAGAGCGGGGTCGCGTCCAAGGCCGGCTCCGGGCTCAGAAGAGGGCGCGCGGCAGCCAGGTCGCGAGGCCCGGGAAGGCGGCCACGATCGCGAGTGCCAGGAGTTGGAGGGCTACGAAGGGGGCGATGCCGCGATAGAGGTCGCGCGCCCCGACCTCCTTGGGCGCCACGCCCGCCAGATAGAAGAGCGCGAAGCCGAAGGGCGGGGTGAGGAAGCTCGTCTGCAAATTGATGGCGATCAGGACGCCGAGCCAGATCGGGTCCATGCCCATGGCGAGCAGCACCGGACCCACGATCGGGATGACGATGATCGTGATCTCGACGAAGTCGAGGAAGAAGCCCATGAGGAACATCACCGCCATCACCGTGGCGAGCGCCCCCCACGCTCCACCGGGCAGCGCCGCTAGTAGCTCCTTGACCGTCTCCTCCCCGCCGAGCCCACGGAAGACGAGGGCGAAGAGCGTGGCGCCGATGAGCGTGGCGAAGATCATGGCGGTGATGGTCGTCGTACTCTCGCAGACCCGGCCGAGCACGCCCGCGCGGCCGAGGGCCAGAAGCGCGGCCAACAGACCCGCCGCCAGGACCAGGACGAGCAGCACCGCGGCAGCGGTCGCGAGCCGGTCGGCAAGCGGCACGACCTCGCGGCCGAGGCGGAGATCGAAGAGGCCGCCCAGAAGGGCGAGGCCGAGGGCGGCGAGCCCTGCCAACGGGGCGAGGCGGGCGGCGAGCCCACCCTGGCGGCGGGCGGCGAGCAGCGTGGCGCCGACGGCACCGACCGCGGCCGCCTCGGTCGGCGTGGCGATGCCGCCCAGGATCGAACCCAAGACGGCCACGATCAGGACGAGCGGCGGGACCAGGACGGAGAGGAGGCGCCGGGCGTCGACCGTGGCGAGTTCGTCCTTCGGGATCGCGGGCGCGACGGCCGGGCTGAGCCAAGCGCGAGCCAGCTGGTAGAGGACGTAGAGGGCGACCAGGAGGAGGCCCGGGATCATGGCGCCGGCGAAGAGCTGGCCGACCGAGACCGTCTCGACGGTGAAGCTGCCGCGGGCGAGCTGGGCCTGCTGATAGGCCGCACCGAGCACCTCGCCCAGGATGACCATGACGGTCGAGGGCGGGATGATCTGGCC
>JANWZN010000061.1 GCA_025054575.1 Geminicoccaceae bacterium
CTCGGCCGCGATCGTGTTGGCGCCGCCGTAGAAGCAAGCCTGGGCGTCGACCCGCTTCTGGCGGACCTCGCACTGGTCGGGCGCGCTCACCAGGCAGAGGACGAGGGTCAGGGTCGCCTGCATCACGCGGTCCTTTTCGACAAGCGGTTGATCATCTGCCATCAATCTTCGCTAAGATACCGCAAGCACGGATCGTGCCAAGCGCCCGTGTGCCAGGCCTAGGGCCGCAGCTCGATCCGCGCCCCGGCGTCGCTCAGCAAGGCGAGCCCACCATCGCCCGAGAGCTCGAACCGGCGCACCTGCTCGAGCGCCTCGACATAGCGCCGCTCGGCCGCCATGAGCGGCTCCTCGCACGCCATCATCGTGCTCGCCACGGGCCCGAGCCGCAGCCCCTCGCCCCCGAGCCGATAGGAGCCCAGGACGCGGTTGCAGGGCGCCTGGCCGGCGAACCGACCGTCGGTTGCGAACAGGAGCTCCATCGGCCGAGCCGAGGGCAAAGCCGCACCGTCGAGCGCGCGCACCGTCCAGGCGCTGCCGCGCAGGAGCGAACCCGGATCGCCGCCGCAGCCCGCAAGACGCTCCTCGCCCAGCGCCAGCGTCACGCTGGCGGGACGCGGCATCCCGGTCATCGTGTCGCGGCAGGCTGCCGCCTCGATCCGGAGCGCGAGCGGCCGGCCGTCCAGCACCGCCTCGAGGACGGCCACCCTGCCCTCGATCCGGGCAGCGGGAGGCGGGGCGATCACCCGCGGCGGCTCGCCCGGCCGCTCGAGGCGGAGCGCCTCGGCATCGAGGGTCACCGACCAGAAGGGCTCGTTGCCGCTCGCGCGCAAGGGCTCGGCCAGGCATTCGGGCAACGGCGTTCCGGCGAGGCTCGCGAGGCCGCGGGCACCCTTGCCGTGGAACCAGGTCGCGGGATCGCCGGGCTTCTCGTAACGCGCGCCCGAGGCGGCGGGCACGGCCACGAGCTGGTGGCGGTCGAAGCCCGCGAGCAGCAAGAGCCCGCTGCCCACGGGCGTGACCTCGATCACCCGCTCGCCGCAGCGGAACGGGCGCGGCAGACCGTCGGCCCGGGCGGCCGGCGGCAGCACGGCCGCCAGGAGCGTCAGGAGCGGGAGGAGCAGGAGGCGGGTCGGCACGGCGCGGCTCCGAGCGGGCGGCTCGGACCCGGCCGGGCGGGGCTCAGCTCACGAAGCCGAACCGTCGCGGCAGCCAGAGGACGAGCTCGGGGACGAAGGTCACGAGGAAAAGTGTGGCGACCATGATCGCGAGCAAGGGCAACATCGGCTTGATCACCGCGGTGATCGGCAGGCCCGCGATCCGGCAGCCGACGAAGAGCGAGGTGCCGACGGGCGGGGTGATCAGGCCGAAGGAGAGGTTGACGACCATGATGACGCCCAGGTGCACGAGGTCGATGCCGAGCTTCTGGGCCAAGGGCAGGATGATCGGCACGATCATGATCAAGGCCGGGGTCATGTCGACGACCATGCCGGTGAGCAGGAGCAAGACGTTGAGGAGGACCAGGAGCATCCACTTCTCGTCGGCGAGTGCGAGGAAATTCTCGGCGATCCAGGCCGGCACCTTCTCGTAAGCGAGGATGAAGCTGAACACCGAGGTCGTGGCGATCAAGAACAGCACGACCGAGGTGGTGAGGCAGGTCTCCCAAAGGATCCGCGGCAAATCGCGCCAGGAGATCTCGCGATAGACCACGATCGTGAGGAAGAGCGCGTAGAGGGCGGCGATCGCCCCGGCCTCGGTCGCGGTCGTGAAGCCGAAGGTGATGCCGCCCGGGATGATGACGAGGGTGAAGAGCCCCGCGAGCCCGGCGCCGATCCGCCGCAGCTTCTCGGCCCGCGGCAGAGCGGCGGTGCGGGTCGGGTGGTAGAGGCGGCCGTGGACGTAGGCCGCGGCCAGAAGGCCCAGGCCGATCAGGATGCCGGGCACGACCCCGCCCAGGAGAAGGCCGCCGACCGAGACGTTGCCGGCCAGATAGGCGAACAGGATCATCGCGATCGAGGGCGGGATGATCGGGCCCATCACGGCCGAAGCGAGGGTGACCGCGGTGGCGAAGGGCTTGGAATAGCCGTCGGCGACCATGGCCCCGATCATCATCCGGCCGATGCTCGAGACATCCGCCACCGCCGAGCCCGAGACGCCGCCGAAGAACATCGAGGAGAGGACGTTGATCTGGGCGAGCCCGCCCGAAAAGCGGCCGACCAGCACTTCCGCCATGGCGACCAGGCGCTTGGCGACACCGCCATGGGCCATCACGGCACCGGTGAAGACGAAGAAGATCACGGCCAGGAGCGGGAAGCTGTTGATGCCGAAGAGCATCTTCTGGACGAGGGTGACCGCGTCGACGACGAAGGGATTGCCCTGCCAGCCGTAACCGAGGCTCGCGAGCGCCGCCGAAAGGCCGATCGCGAAGGCGATCGGAACACCCAGAAGCACGAGGAGAAGGAACGAGCCCACGAGGAGAAGAACGATCATCGCGGGGTCAATCGGGTGCCGTGACGAGCTCGAGGCGGCGGGTGCGCAGCGCGGGTGCGAGCCAGAGGTTCAAGAGATCGCGCAGTGCGAAAAGGACGATCAGGGCCCCGGCGATCGGCAGGGCGCTGTAGTACCAGACGTTGCGATAGGGGATCGATTCCATGAAGTCCGAGCCGAACTCGCGCACGAAGCCCAGCCCGTGAACGAGCATGACGAGGCCGAAAGCGAGGATCGCCAGGTCGACGAGCGAGGCCAGGATCGTGGCGAGCCGGCCCTTCGCTCGTTCGATCAGAAGCTCGAGGGCGATGTGTTCTTTGAGGTCGACGCCGCAGGCCGCGGCCATGAACCCGACCCAGATCAAGAGATAGCGCGGCACTTCTTCCGACCAGGAGGGGACCTTGCCGATCGTGCCGCGCTGGACGACGGTGGCGATCACGACCAGGAAGAGCGCCGTCGCCAACAGGAGCGTCCAGGCGCGCGCCAGAGAAGCCCCACGAGGTCGCAGAAGCGGTTGAAGGTGCGCAAGAACGCCCCCTTGCCGTGCCGAGAGAGCCCCTCGGGCGGTCGGCCCGAGGGGCGAGCGATCAGAAGTTCTTCTGGGTGTCGAGCAGGTACTTCACTTCTTCTTCGACCCCGAGCCGCTTGGCCTCGCGGTCGAGCAGAGCCGCCACCTTCTCGAGGAACGGTTTCTTGTCGACGTTCTCGATCACCTTGAAGTCGGGCAGGCTCTTCAAGAAGGCCAGGGAGGCTTTCTCGTCGGCCGCCCAGGCCCCGCGCATATAGGCCTCGGCCTCGCGCCCGGCCTGGAAGATCGCGGCGCGCTGGGCGGGCGTGAGGCGGTCCATCACGCGCTTGGAGGCGATCAGGATGTCGGGGATGCGGGCGTGCTCGTTGAGCACGAGCACTTTCGTGACCTCGTAGAATTTCACCGAGCGGACCGAGGGCGGGTTGTTCTCGGCCCCGTCGACCACGCCGGTCTGCAAGGCGTTGTAGAGCTCGCCCCAGGCCACGGGCACGCCCGTGCCGCCGAATGCCTCCATCATAGCGATCTGGACCGGGCTCGCCATGGTGCGGATCTTCTTGCCGGCGAGCTTGGAGGGATCGACGATCTCGTCTTTGGCGAAGAAGCTGCGGGCGCCGCTGTCCATGAAGCCGAGCACGACGATGCCCTTCTCCTCGAGCGGCTTGACGAAATTGCGGCCGCGCTCGGAGGTCAGGTACCACCAATAGTGCTTGGCGTTCTTGAACAAGAACGGCAGGGAGAACATGTCGATCCGCGGGTCGACCTGCGACAGGTTCGCCGAGGACACGGTGAAGAAGGCGATCGTGCCGTTGCGGATCGACTGCACCGATTCGACCGCGTCACCGAGGCCGCGGGCGTGGTGGACGTCGACTTTGATCTCGCCCTTGGTCAGCTGCTGCACCCGCTCGGCGAAGAAATCGTGGGTCATCGAGAGCGCGTGGTCGGGCGCGTGCAGCCCGTTCATCTTGAGCTCGATCGCCGCCTGCGCCCGGCCGGCGAAAAAGAGCGCAGCCGCCGCCGCGGCGCCCAAGACGAGACGTCTGGCCAGCATCGAGAGCCTCCCTCGCGGGCGCTGCCGATCCGCACCCGCTCGCTTTGTCCTGCCGCCTCGCACGCTCTCGGAGCGCGCCGGGGGCGGCAAGCATCGGCTCAGCGGCCGAGATCGGCCAGGCGCGCGCCGGTCGCCGCCACGAGGTCCGAGGGGGCGAGCTCGAGCTGCAGGCCGCGGCGGCCGCCGTTGACGAGCACGCTCGCATGCTGGAGGGCGGCGCGGTCGAGCAGGATCGGCAAGGGCCGGCGCTGACCCAAGGGGCTGATGCCGCCCTTGACGTAGCCGGTCGCCCGCTCGGCCTCGGCCGAAGGCGCGAGCTCGACCCGCTTGCTGCCCAGCGCCCTGGCCGCGGCGTCGAGGTCGAGGGTCTTGTCGGCGGCCAGGAGGGCCGCCGCCAGGCCACCCTCGCGGGTGCGCAGGATCAGGCATTTCAAGAGCCGGGAAGGTTCGACGCCGAGTGCTCGGGCCGCGGCCTCGGCGATCGCGCCTGGCGCAGGGTCGAAGGCGTAGGCGTGCGCGCGAAACGGGATCCCGCGCGCCTCGAGGAAGCTCGTGGCCGGTGTGCCGCCGCGGGCCCGGATCGCGCGGGCCATGCCCGCCTTCCCTGGTCGTTCGCGCGCCCGCATGCTAGCCGCCAGACGTCATGGCGACCACCGATCCCGCCTGCATCGCCCGTGCGCTCTGGTGGACGCGCCCCTTCACGGCGGCGCTCCTCGAGGAGAGCTTGCCGGAGCCGGGGCCGGGCGAGGTCCTCGTGCGCACGCTCGTCTCGGGGGTGAGCCGGGGGACCGAGGCGCTCGTGGCCTCGGGCCGGGTGCCGGCCGCCGAGCGGAGCCGGATGCGCTGCCCGCACCAGGCGGGTTCCTTTCCTTTTCCCGTGAAGTACGGCTATTGCGCGGTGGGCGTGGTCGAAGCCGGGCCGGCCGAGCTCCTGGGCCGCACCGTCTTCTGCCTGCACCCGCACCAGAGCGCGTTCGTGGTCCCGGCCGAATCGGTTCTGCCGCTGCCGGAGGGCGTGCCGGCCGAGCGGGCGGTGCTCGCCGCCAACCTCGAGACGGCCTTGAACGGCTTGTGGGACGCGCCGGCCTTGCCGGGGATGCGGATCCTCGTGCTGGGAGCGGGCGTGGTCGGCGGCTGCGCGGCCCGGCTTTGCGCGCGGCTGCCGGGGGCGGAGGTCACCCTCGTCGATCGCGACCCGGCTGCGGCGAGCACGGCTGCGGCCTTGGGCTGCGCCTTCGCCCTTCCCGAGGAGGCGCCGGGCGAGCAGGACCTCGTGATCGAGGCCACGGGCCGGCCCGAGGCGCTCGCGACCGCGCTCGAGGCGGCCGGGAAGGAAGCCGCCCTGCTCGTGCTCTCCTGGTACGGGGCGGGGGCGACCCCGGTGCCGCTCGGTGGCAGCTTCCACAGCCGGCGGCTGCGGCTCGTCTCCTCCCAGGTGGGCGAGGTGGCGCCCGCGATGCGGCCGCGCTGGCCGCATCGGCGCCGGCTCGCCAAAGCCCTGGACCTTCTGGCCGATCCGGCGCTCGACGTGCTGCTCGACGAAGCCGTGCCGTTCGACGAGGCGCCCGCGCGACTGCCCGAGCTCCTGCGCGAACCGCGGCGCGGCTGCATCCGTATCGGCTACGGACCTCGAGGAGCGTAGGATGTACAACGTGCGAGTCCGCGATCGGGTGATGATCGCGCACAGCTTCCAAGGCGAGGTGTTCGGCCCGGCGCAGCGGCTGCACGGTGCCACCTATGTCGTGGACGTGAGCTTCGAGCGGCCCGAGCTCGATCCGGACGGGATCGTCGTCGACATCGGCCGGGCGCATGCGGTGCTCGCCGAGTCCCTGCAGAAGATCGCCTTTCGCAATCTCGACGAGATGCCCGAGTTCGCGGGCGTCAACACGACGACCGAGTTCATGGCCCGCTGGATCTGGCAGCAGATCGCCGAGGCGGTGCGCGACGGACGGCTCGGCCCGCACGCGGGCGGGCTCACGGGCCTCGCGGTCGAGCTCGCCGAGAGCGACGTCGCCTGGGCCGGCTATCGCGCCCCGCTCGGCTGAGCCGACGCCCGCATGGTCGAGCCCCGTCTCGTCCTGGCCGTGCCTTGCGACCCGGATCTCAGGACCGGCGGGACGATCTACGACCGGAGGCTGGCCGAGGGTCTGCGCGCGCGCGGCTGGCGGGTCGACTGGCTCAGGCTGCCGGACGGTTTTCCGTTCCCCGACGAGGCGGCGGTGGCCACGAGCGAGCGCGCCTTTTCTGCCCTGCCCGAGGGTACCCTTCTCCTGGTCGACTGGCTCGCGCTCGGCGTGCTGCCCGAGCTCGCCGAGCGGGCGAGCCGGCGGCTGCGGCTTCTGGCCCTCGTCCACCACCCGCTGGGCTTCGAGGAGGGGCTCGATCCGGCGCGCGCGGCGCGGCTCATCGAAAGCGAGCGGGCGGCCTTGCGCTGGCCGCGCCGGATCCTCTGCACCTCGCGGACCACGGCGCGCACGCTCGCGGCCGAGTTCGCGGTGGCGCCCGAGCGCATCGTGGTGATCGAGCCCGGCACCGATCCGGCCCCGCAGGCCCGCGGCTCCGGCGGGCCCGAGGTCCGGCTCTTGGCGGTGGGCTCGGTGATCCCGCGCAAGCGGCTGGATCGGCTCGTGCGCGCGCTCGCTCGGCTCCAACACCTGCCCTGGCGGCTCGAGGTCGTGGGGGCTCTCGATCGCTCGGCCGAGGCCCTCTCGGCGCTCCACCGCGCGATCGCCGAGACCGGTCTCGGCGATCGGGTCGTGCTCGCGGGCGAGCTCGTGGGCGAGGCGCTCGAGGCGGCGTTCGACCGCGCCGATCTGTTCGTCTCGGCCTCGGGCTACGAGGGCTACGGCATGGCGCTCGCCGAAGCGCTCGCGCGGGGGCTGCCGATCGTGGCCGTGGCGGGCGGCGCGGTCGCCGACTGGCTGCCCGCGGAGGCAGCACTCTCGGTCCCGCCCGAGGAGGAGGACGCGCTTCCGGATGCGCTCGCCCGCGCGATCGGCGATCCGGCGTTGCGTGCGCGGCTGCGCGAAGGCGCGATCGCGGCACGGGCGAAGCTGCCGCGCTGGGAGGAGCAGGTGCGGCGCGCGGAAGCGGTCCTGCGCGCGGAGCTCGAGGCGTGAGCGGTTTCTCGGCCGATTGGCTCGCCTTGCGCGAGCCCTTCGATGCGGCCGCGCGGGCCGCCGCGACCGAGGCCAGCCTCGCGCTCTGGGCCAAGGGCCGCGGCGGGCCCTTGCGCATCGTCGATCTCGGTGCGGGGACCGGGGCCAATCTCCGCCATCTCGCCCCGTGCCTGCCGGTCGCGCAAGCGTGGACCCTGGTCGAGCACGATCCGGCGCTGATCGCGGCGGGCGAAGCACGGCTGCCCGCGACCGGCGCGGTGCGCGCTGCCTATCGACGGGCCGATCTCGTGGCCGAGCTCGAGGCGGTGCTCGAGGAGCCGTGCGATCTCGTCACCTGCTCGGCCCTGCTCGATCTCGTCTCGGCCGACTGGCTCGAGCGGCTCGTGCGGATCGTGCGCGCGCGCGACCTGGCGCTCCTCGCCGTGCTCACCTACGACGGTCGGGTCCACCTCGAGCCCGCCCATCCGCTCGACGAGGAGGCGATCGCGCTCGTCAACCGGCACCAGCGGACGGACAAAGGTTTCGGTCCGGCGCTCGGGCCCGAGGCCGGGATCGCGCTCGCCCGGGCACTGCACGGGGCGGGCGACGCGCCGCTCTTGGCCCTTTCGGACTGGGACGCCGGGCCCGGCGATCGCGCCTTCCAGCGCGCACTCGTCGAGGGCTGGGCCGAGGCCGCGAGCGCGATCGCCCCGGAGCGCGCCCCGGCGATCGACTCATGGCGCCGGGACCGGTTGCGGGCGATCGAGGCGGGTGGCGCTCGGGCCCGCGTCGGCCACGTCGATCTCTTGCGCCTGCCGCGCGGGCAGGGGCGCGCGCCGTAGCCGGCACCAGAAGAGCCAGTCTTCGCCCAGGCGCATCACCTCGGGTGCCAGGCGGATCGCCTCGTCCATCCGGGCGATCGCGGGCAGGCTCAAGGCGTCGCGGCCCGAGCCGATGATCACGGGTGCCACGCAGAGATGGAGCGCATCGAGGCAGCCCGCGGCGAGAAAGCGCGAGACGGTCATCCCGCCACCCTCGACGAAGAGGCGACGGATGCCGCGATCGCGCAGGGCCGCGAGCACGGTCGCGGGCTCGAGCCGGCCCTCGGGCGCGCTCAGGCCCACGATCTCGGCCGTACCCAGCCGCTCGCGATCCTGCCGGTCGGCACGGCAGAGGAGGAGGGTGGGGGGTGCCGGCTCGCGGAACACGCGGCGATCGGGGCCGAGCCGGCGGTCGGGGTCGAGCACGACGCGCAACGGGCTCGGGCCGGGCACGAGCCGGACGGTGAGGCGAGGATCGTCGTGCGCCACCGTGCCCGCACCCACGAGCACGGCATCGGCCAGCGCGCGCAAGCGGTGCATGTGGAGGAAATCGTCGGGCCCGGTGACGAAGGTCGAATGCCCGGGCTCGGTCGCGATCCGGCCGTCGAGGCTCTGGCCCAGATGCGCCACGACCTTGATCCCGTCGGGCGAGGGGGCGAGGAAGTCGCGATAGGTCGCGAACAGGCGTTGCTGGTCGGGGCCGAGCCCGTCGAGTGGGAGGGTGGCGAGGTCACCCGTCCCGTGGGCGCAGTCGAGCAGCCGGGCCCAGGCCCGCGCGAGCCGGTCGTTGCCGCGCGGCTCCTCGGCCGTGGCCCGGCTCGTCACTCGCGGATCGCCTCGAGCTCGATCTGGATCGGGATCACGTCCGCGACCCAGCCATTGTCGACCGCGTACGTGCTGCCCCAGAGCGAGCGCTGGACCTGCGTGCGCGCGCTCACGCCCACGACGTGGTTGTCGCCCCAGGGATAGTTGCCGATCTTGTTCAAGGTGACCTCGACCGAGAGCGGCAGCGTCTTGCCGCGAAAGTCGAGCATGCCCTCGACCACGCCCGTGGTCTCGCTCTTCGCCACCATCCGCGTCATCGTGAAGGTGATCACGGGATGCGCCTCGGCATCGAGGAAGTCGGCGGCGCGGAGGTGATTGTCGCGGGCCTCGTGGTTGGTGAAGACGCTCCTCGCGTCGACCCGGATCACGGCCTCGTGCAAGGTCCGCGTCGTCTCGTCGAAGACGAAATGCCCCTCGGCCTTCAAGAACTGGCCGAGGACCTTCGAGAATCCGATGTGCATCGCCTCGAAGCCGATCGCGAAATGCTCGGGATCGATCCGGTAGCGACGGGGCTCGGCCTCGGCCGGGCGCGGCAGCACGGCGAGGACGGTAGCGGCGAGGAGGGTGGCGGCGAGGGAGAGGGCGGCGAGCGCGGGTCGACGGTGCACGGTCGTTCTCCCCGAGCGAGCGGAGGTGGCGCGGTCAGCCGGTGCCGCGGCCGGCGGGCACACCGCCGAGTCCGGCGCCGAAGGCGCGCAAGAGATGGCCGCTCCTGCGCGCCTTGGTCTCGAGATAGAAGAGATTGTGGCGGTTGGCGGGCACGCTCGACGGCACCCGCTCGACGATCTCGACCCGGTGGCGGGCCAGGGCCTCGAGCTTTTCGGGGTTGTTGGTGATGAGCCGCAGCCGCTGGATGCCGAGCGTACGCAGCATCTGGGCGGCAAAGGCGTAGTCGCGCTCGTCGGGCAGAAAGCCCAGATGGGTGTTGGCGTCGACCGTATCGAGGCCCTGATCCTGCAGCCGGTAGGCCCGGAGCTTGTTCAGAAGCCCGATGCCGCGGCCTTCCTGGCGGAGATAGAGGAGCACGCCGGCCCCTTCCTCGGCCATCTGGGCGAGTGCCGCCTCGAGCTGGGGGCCGCAATCGCAGCGCAGCGAGCCGAACACGTCGCCCGTGAAGCATTCGGAATGCAGGCGGACGAGCGGCGCCGGCTCGGCCGCCGGCTCGCCCACGAGGAAGGCCAGATGCTCGACCGCACCCGAGGCCGAGCGGAACAGCACGAGCCGGCCGTGCTCGGTGGCGGCGATCGGCAGCCGGGCCTCGACGAGCGGGCGCAGCGTGGCGAGGTCGTCGCGCGAGCGGGCGAGGATCGCCTCGGCCTCGACGCTCACGTCCGCGCGCGCCTCGGGCCCGGCCGGGCGGGCGAGAACGGCCGGGATCAGCCCGGCGCGCTTGGCGAGATCGACCGCGGCTTCCTCGACCGTGCTGCCGAGCCGCAGCCGGCAGCCTTCGGGCAGACCGCGCGGGCCGCTCGGCAGGCCGGGGCCGACCAGGCTCGCGAGGCCCGTGGGCCCGATCGCCGGGTCGAGCTCGAGGGCGCAGCAGCTCGCGGCCGGAACGGCGAGGCCCAGGGCCTGGGCCCGGGTTCCGGTCAACAGGAGCGTGGCCCCCGCGCCGCCGGCGAGCCATTCGGCGAGGCCGGGGCCGTCGAGCGGCTCGACCGCGTGGACCAGGATCGCCTGGCCGTCGTGGTGGACGAGGCAGGTGCCGCCGCCCGAGAGCACGCGCTCGGCGGCGACGACGCGAGCTCGACTGCCGCGTGCGATCGGGGTCACGATGGTCTCCGGAGCAGGATGGTCGTCATCGGCCGCTCGTTCCCTCCCGACGATCGCTCGAGGCCGGCACGGGCTCGCTCTTCGGCCCGAGGCGGCTGGTAGCACGTCGCCCGACCGCGTGAAATCGCATTGCACGGTGTCGACCTTCGGCTCACCGGCCCACGATCATACGCACGAGGACGCGGTCCCGATCGATCAGGTGATGCTTGAGCGCGGCGCCGACGTGGACCGCGAGCAACAGCGCCAGCACCAGGCCCTGGATCGCGTGCGCTTCGAGCAGGATCGCCTCGAGCCGTGCGTCGGGGCCGATCGGATGCGGGATCGGGACGAGGCCGAAGACGACCGTCGGGAGGCCGAGCGGCGAGGCGGCGGCGGCGAGGAAGCCCGTGACCGGCATGGCGAGCAGCAGGAGGTAGAGGAGCGCGTGGCTCGTGGCCGCGGCGCGGCGCTGCCAGAGCGGCATCGATTCCGGGTGCGCGGGCCGGGCCGGCTCGGTGAGCCGCCAGAGGAGGCGCAGGAGGGTGAGCGCGAACAGGAGAAAGCCGAGGCTCTTGTGGCGCTGGTAGAGGACGAACTTCTCGGCCAGCGCCTCGGGGCCGAGGCTCGTCATGTACTGGCCCAGAAGCCACTGGAAGAGGACGAGGGCGGCGATCGACCAGTGCAAGAGGCGGATGCCGAGCCCCCATCCCTCGCGGTCGCTGCGCCAGCTCACGAGCGCCGCGCCTCGACCGCGAAGCGGACCAGGATCTCGGGCCCGAGGATCTGCTCGCTGTCGAACACGCCTTCGCCGAAGCGGAACTCGCGGCGCAACAAGCGTGCTTCGCCTTCGGCCAAAAACCTGTCGCCGTCGATCGTGATCCGCACCGGATGGCGCAGCGGCCGGGTGATCCCTTTCATCTCGAGCAGGGCCTCGACCTCGTAGACGCCCTCGCTCCGGGGGCGGAAGGTGACGGTCCGGTAGCGGGCCCGTGGCGTCCGCGCCACGTCGAAGAATTCGCGTGCCTGGGCCTGCTGGTCGCGGTTCCGGTCCCCGGTCGAAACGCTCGCGAGCTCGACCTCGACCTCGACCGCGGAGCCCGCGAGATCCTCGGGGTCGAAGCGGATCGCGGCGGTCCAGCGGGCGAAGCTGCCCTGGATCGGCTGCGTCCCCTGGCGGGCCTCGAAGGCGAGCCGGCTCTTCTCCGGCACCAAGGTCCAGCCCGGTGCGGCCGCGACCGGTGCGGCGAACAGGAGCGAGGCGAGCAGGCTCGCAACCAGCGGATGCCAACGCATGCACGGCTCTCCCGCGTCGCGCCGATCAATGCCAGCGCGCGAGCGGGAGATCGTGGCACGTCCCCGCCCCGTCCAGGGGTGCGGCGCTAGGCTGCGGCGAGGCGCTAGGCTGCGGCGCGGCGCTAGGCGGCGGCGCGGCGCTCTGGGGCGAGGAGCCGCTCGTAGGCCGGCAGGGTGAGGAATTCGACGAAGTCGTCGGCGAGCACGAGGTCGAGCAGCAGGGCCGCCGCCTCGCGCCAGCGGCCGGCGGCGAACCGCTCGCGGCCGTGCTCGGCCTCGAGCCGGGCGAGCTCGTCCGCGACCGTGCGACGGATCAGCGCGGCGTCGACCGAGCGGCCGTCTTCGAGCCGGGCCCCGTGGCGGCGCCACTGCCAGAGCTGGGCCCGGCTGATCTCGGCGGTGGCGGCGTCCTCCATGAGGTCGTTCAAGGGCACGCAGCCGATCCCGCGCAGCCAGGCCTCGAGATAGCCGAGCGCGGCCGAAACGTTGGTGCGCAGGCCCTCTTCGGTGATCGGGCCCTCGGGTACGGCCAGGAGTTCGGCCGCGGAGGCCGTGAAGCCCTTCTGCTTGTCGGTGTCGATCTGGTTCGGGCCCGGCATCAGCCGGTCGAAGACCTCTTTGGCGACCGGCACGAGGCCCGGATGGGCCACCCAGGTGCCGTCGTGGCCGTCCATGGCCTCGCGCTCTTTGTCGGCGCGGACGCGGGCGAGTGCCGCCTCGTTCTTGACCGGGTCGTGGCGGATCGGGATCTGGGCCGCCATGCCGCCCATCGCGTGCGCACCGCGGCGATGGCAGGTCGCGATCACGAGCCGCGAATAGGCGCGCAAGAAAGGCGTGGTCATGGTGACCCGGGCGCGGTCGGGCAGGACACGGTCGGGATGGGCGCGCAGCTTCTTGATGTAGCTGAAGATGTAGTCCCAGCGGCCGCAATTGAGGCCGACGCAGTGCTCGCGCAGCTCCCACAAGATCTCGTCGAGCTCGAAGGTGGCGAGGATGGTTTCGATCAAAACCGTGGCCTTGATCGTGCCGACCGGCAGGCCGAGGCGGGCCTGGGCGTGGTGGAACACCGTGTTCCACAGCCGCGCCTCGAGCGCGCTCTCGAGCTTGGGCAGATAAAAATAGGGGCCGCTGCCGCGGGCGACGAGCTCTTGGGCGTTGTGGAAGAAGAAGAGGCCGAAGTCGAAGAGGGCTCCCGACATCGGCTTGCCGTCGACCAGGAGGTGCGCTTCGGGCAAATGCCAGCCGCGCGGGCGGACGAGGAGTGTCGCGGGCTTCTCGACGAGCCGGTAGGATTTGCCGGTCTGCGGGTCGTCGTAAGCGATCGTCCGGCGGACCGCGTCCAAAAGGTTGATCTGGCCCGCGATCAGGTTCGTCCAGCTGGGCGCGGTCGCGTCCTCGAAGTCGGCCATGAAGCAGGACGCGCCGGAATTGAGCGCGTTGATGACCATTTTGCGGTCGACCGGGCCGGTGATCTCGACCCGGCGATCCCGCAGATCGGCCGGTGCCGGCCAGACCTTCCAATCGGCTGCGCGGATGTGTGCGGTCTCGGGCGGGAAGTCGGGGAGTTCGCCGGCATCGAGCCGCTTCTGCCGCTCGCGGCGCAGCGCGAGCAGCCGCTTGCGCTCGGCGCCGAACCGGCGCTCGAGGTCGGCCAGGAAGGCGAGCGCGTCGGCGGTCAAGACGCGCTCGAATCCGGGAAGGACGGGGCCGCGAATCTCGACCCCGGGAAGATCGGCGAGGTGCACGGGTGTCTCCCCGTTTCGGTGGCCCGACGCGGGGAGCGGATAGCACGTCTGTCACGCGCTCGCCATGGTGCACCGCGAAGCGGATGCTGCAGCGCGGGACGCCCGGCCGTGAAAAGGCTTGTCGGCCGGGCGCCGCTCGGGCAGGCGGGCGCAGGAGCGCGCCAGCGGAGGAGGAGGAGCCGTGATCCAGGCCGCGAGCCCGATCGCCGAGACCGCCCGCGCCCATCTCGAGGGTCGGGTCCCGATCGGCCGCGAGGAGGAGCCGGTCGCCGAGATCGTCGCCCGCCTCTCGACCGAGCACCACGCCTCCTTGGATCCGGTCTGGGTGGTCGACGCCGCCGGTCGGCTCATGGGCGTCGTGCCGACATCCGAGCTGTTGGCGGCGGCGCGCGATCTGCCGGTGGCCTCGCTGATGCGGCCGCCGCCGCCCACGGTCGACGCCGAGACCGACCAGGAGCGGGTGGCGATCGTGGCGCACCAGCACCGTTTGGCGGCCGTGCCGGTGGTCGACGAGGAGCGGCGCTTTTTGGGGGTGGTACCGCCGACGGCGCTGATCGACGTCCTGTTGCGCGAGCATGACGAGGATCTGCGGCGGTTCACGGGCATCATGGGCTCGGCCAACCACGCCACCCAGGCGCTCGCGATGCCGCCCCTGCGCCGAGTGCTCAACCGCCTGCCCTGGCTCTTGGTGGGCCTCGCCGGCAGCATCCTCGCGGCCGGCGTGATGGCCGGATTCGAGGCACGGCTCGAGGCGGACGTGGCGATCGCCTTCTTCGTGCCTTCGATCATCTATCTGGCCGATGCGATCGGGACTCAGAGCGAGGCCGTGGCGGTGCGCGGCCTCTCGCTCGAGAAGGCGCCGCTCGGCCGGATCTTGTGGGGCGAACTCGCGACCGGGGCCATGCTCGGCTCGTTGCTCGGGCTCGCCGTGGTGCCCGCGGCGCTGTTCCTGGGGGCGAGCCCCGGCCTGGCGCTCGCGGTCGCGGGCTCGCTGTTCGCGGCCGGGGCCACGGCCTCCGGCATTGGCCTCTTGTTCCCGTGGATCTTGAGCCGGGTCGGCCTCGACCCGGCCTACGGCAGCGGCCCGGTCGCGACGATCGCTCAGGATCTGCTCACGCTGTTGGTCTATTTCGCTTGCGTCGTGGTGTTTGTTTGAAAGGACGGGGGTTGCCGTGGCGGGCGCCGATCGCCCGGTAGGCGGCCTGGACCGGCAGCCGGCCCCAGGTCCGCTCGAGCCGGCGGACGGTGAAATGGCCGTCGGCCACGGTGAGGAAATGCTCCATGAAGAGCGCGTTGACCGCCGCACCGGCGATCGCGCCCAGGATCGGCACGGCCTGGGCCGCCGCCTTGTCCGTGACGACCACGCCGAAGCGGGCGCCGATCGCGCGCAGCAGGCCGATCGGCTGGGGCAAGGCCGGCGCCGCGCCGGCCTCGAGCACGGGCACGCTCGTGAACTGCCAGGCGAGGCCGAGCCTGAGCTCGTAATAACCGAGTTCGGCGTAATCGTCGGCCTGGGTCCGGCCGCCCAGCGCGAAGACCTTGATGCAGGCGAGCCGGGTCTTGGGGCTGGTCGGGTCCTCGCCGTTCCTGCGGGCGACATCGGCGATCGCGCGCAACATCAAGAGCGTGGTGGTCGGCAGCTCGAGGAGGAGGGCGGGCAGGCCGAAGAAGCCGCCCAAGGCCCCGGTGGCGGCCGCGGCCAAGCGGTGGGCGGCGGGCCCGCTCGCCTGCCCGCTTCCCTCGAGGGTGGGAAGCGCCAGGTCGTAGGCGCGCACGACCGCGGCCTCGGCCGCGCCGCGCAGCCGCCCCGACCAATCGGCCGGCAACAGCCGCAGGATCTGCTCCAAGGGCGTGCCCAGGATGCTCGACAGTTGCGCGGCGAAGCTCGGTCGCTCGAGCGCGTGCCAGGCCCGTTCGAGCTCGGCCAGGGCTTCGCTCGGCAGCGACGGCACCGGCGGCGGGGCCATGCGGTGGGCGACGGGGAGCGGGACGATCACCAGAGCAGCTTCAAGCTCGCGACCTTCCGCAGCATCGCTTTGGGGAGCACGGCGCGCGCCTTCTCGCCCTTGGCGTTGCTCAGGAGGACGACGATGTGGGCCGAGGTCACCGTGCTGATTTCGGCGTGTTCGAAGGCGAATTCGTGACGGCCTTGTGGGGATTCGATGACGAGCCGGGCGGTATCCCCGGGGCCTTGCTCGCCGAGCGCCATGGTCCGCGTCTCCTCCGCTGCAAGCTCGCGCCGGTCGCGCGCCGCGCTGCCATCATAGGCGGCCCGCGCGCGCTTGCAGCCCCGCCGTCGCGCGTGGCATTCCCTCGCGCCGACGAATCCTCGCCGGCAAGTCGGATCGTCGTTGGAAAGGAAGTGGCATGGCGCTCGGATCGCTCAACGGCCGCGGCGAGGTGATCGCGACGGCCGTGCTCGTGGGGGTGGCGACGCTCGCTCTGGCGCCCGTGCTGTTGCCGACGATCGCGCGGGTCGGTCGGCCGATCGCCAAGGCGGCGATCAAGGGGGCCATCCTCGCCTACGAGACGACCCGCGAGACCGTGGCCGAGCTCGCGGAAGTGGCCGAGGACATGCTCGCCGAGGCGCGCGCCGAGCTCGCGGAAGCGACCGCCGCCGGCGGTGCCGCGACCGCGGTGGCGGAGGAGGAGGCCGCGACGGATGGCTGAGGGCGAGCCGGCGCGGCTCGTGCACCGGCTGCCCGGGCGCGTCCGGCTCAAGATCGACGGCAAGCGGGGCGATCGCGCCTGGTTCGATGCGCTCGCGCTCGAGCTCTCGCTGCTCGAGGGGATCCGCTCGGTCGACGCCAACCCGCTCACGGCGAGCCTCTTGATCCGCCACGAAGGCTCGCTCGAGCGGCTGTTGGAGGAGCTCGCCGGCCGCGGGCTGGTCCGCGTCGCGAGCCCGCAGCCGCAGGAGGTGCCGCTCGCCCGCAGGCTCGCCGCGCGCGCAGCGGCGGTCGATGCGGGGTTGCGGCGAGCGACCGCGGGCGAGCTCGATCTCGGGGGGGCCGCGCTTTTGGGTCTGCTCCTGCTCGCACTGGTCCAGGCGGCGCGCGGCCAGCTCGCCGGGCCGGCCGTGAGCCTGTTGTGGTACGCCTCGAGCCTCGCCCGCTCCGGCCGCTGATTTCCGGTGTGCGCGTGTCTTCTGCCCGTCCCGACCGCTGCTTATGTTGAGCCGGAAGGGTCGGGAAAGGGGACAACCGATGCAGGACGTGAACGAGCCCGTGGCCGAGGCGGGCGAGGCTGCGGCGAGCGATCTCGCGCTCGAAAAGGCGGTGGCGGGCGAGCTCGAAAAGGTCGCCAAGAGCGAGGAGGAGATCGCGCTGCTCGTGCGCACGCGCGTGCGCGAGGGTGCTCGGGCCACCGGTCGGGCGGCGGCGGAAGCACTCGGCATCGCCCGCGAGGCGGCGCGCTCGGCCTTGGCCGCAGCGGAGGAAGCGGGCGGGCTCTTGATCACCGCGCGCGCGGCGGCCAAGGGTGCCGTTCTGGGCGTGGCCGATGTCGGCGGCGACGTCGCCGGGGCGGCCGGCAGCGTCGTGCGGGCGGCGATCGAGGCGGCGGCGCGGACCGGCACCGATGTCGCCACGGTCGCCAAGCGGGCGATCGACGGCGCGCTCGATGCCGCCGCCGAGGCCGGTGGCCGCACGGCCGAGATCGCCAAGGCCGCGGCCAACGCGGCGCTCGAGGCGGCGGGCGGGATCGGCGGCGCCGCAGTCGGTGCGGTCAAGGATCTTCTGGGCACCGTCACGGGCGTCATCCGTTCGGTGAGCGAGCTGATCGTCCGCCGGGTCGCCCCCGGCGAGAGCGCGGCTGCGGGCGAGGCGGCCGCCCCGAGCGCGGCGCAAGCCGCGG
>JANWZN010000062.1 GCA_025054575.1 Geminicoccaceae bacterium
CGCGCGCTTCTGGGCCTGCTCCTCGAGCACGTTGCCGCCGGTGAACATGACCGCCACGACCCCGCCTGCGAGATGCTCGCCCAAGAGCAGCGCGCCGCCCATCGAGAGCGCGGCCACGGCATCGACCCCGGTCTCGCCGCGGGCGAGGTTCTTGGCGATCTCGACCGCGAGGAGTGCCAAGGGCGGCAGGATGCCGGCCGCCCCGAAGAGATCGGCGAGCGCGCCGCGGCCGGCGAGCCAGGCGGCGAGCCCGGCCAGGAGCGCCGCCAGCGCCCAGAAGAGGGCCGCGCGGTGCGGGCTCGGCCAGCGCGAGAGCTCGGGATCGGGCAAGGGCGGAGGCTCCGGAACGCGGCGCACGCCGCTGGTTCTTTGAAATCGTTCCAGACTGACGCCGCTACCGCAGGGGTGTCGCGACACCTCGCCGGCTGCGCCGGGCCCCCGGCTGCGGTAGACTCCCGCTCCGGGCGAGCCGGGAGCGGGGAGCATGGAAGATCCGAGGCTGCGCGGGATCTGGGCCGCGATCGTCACGGCGGTCGACCCGGACGGCGAGATCAACCTCGAGCGCTGGGCGCGCCACGCCCGCTGGCTGTTGCGCCAGGGCTGCCACGGGATCGGCCTGTTCGGCACCACGGGCGAAACGCAGGCCTTCTCGGTCGCCGAGCGGCAAGCGGCGCTCGAAGCCCTCTTGGCCTCGGGCCTGCCGCCCGAGCGCGTGATTTTGGGGGTGGGCTGCTGCGCGCGGGCGGACACGGTGGCGCTCGTTCGCCACGGCCTCGGGCTCGGCATCACCCGCATGCTGGCGCTGCCCCCCTTCTTCTACAAGAACGTGCCGGAGGAGGGCCTGGTCCGCGCATTTTCCGAGGTGATCGAGAAGGTCGCCGATCCGCGGCTCGAGCTCCTGCTCTACCATTTCCCGCAAGTGGCGGGCGTGCCGATCCCCAAGCCCGTGATCGCCCGGCTGCTCGAGCGCTACCCCGCGACCGTCAAGGGCGTCAAGGACAGCTCGGCCGATCTCGCCCACACCCTCGATCTGATCCGCTCCTTCCCGAACCTCGCGGTCTTCGCCGGCGCCGACCAGCACCTGCTCGAGGTCTTGCAGGCCGGCGGCGCGGGGACGATCTCGGCCGCGGCCAACCTCAATTGCGCCGCCAGCCGGGCGGTCTTCGAGGCGTTCGAGCGGGACGATGCGGCCGCTGCGGAAGCGGGCATGCGCAAGGTCGTGGCGGTCCGCGAAGCACTCCAGAAGCGGCCGCTGATCCCGGCCATCAAGCACGTGATCGCCGACGGCCGCCACGATCCGGTCTGGCGCACCGTGCGGCCGCCGCTCGTCGAGCTGGATGCGGCCGAGGGCGAGCGGCTCTTGGCCGAGCTCGACGCCGCGGGCTACGCCTACGACCCCGATCTCTATTCGGTCGCCGCCGCCTGAGCCGCGCGCGCACCCGGCGCTGATCCGCGCCCCTGCGCCGGTCGTAGCATGGGACGGGTCGGCCCTCGGGGGCCCGGGCCGCCCTCCCCCGGCCGTGTGGCCCCTGGCCGACCCGACATGCTCGCGCGTACGCCGAGCGAGGTAGCGACAGCGCGGCCGGCGATGCCGTCGACCCCGGCCGTCGTCCTCAACGTCCTGGGCTTCCAGTTCGGCTGGTTCGCCTGCGTGCTCGGTGCAGCGTACGGCATGCCCTGGCTCGGCCCGCTCGTGGCCGTACCCGTCTTGGCCCTCCACCTCGCGACCGCCGCCCGACCGCAGCGGGCGGGGCTGCTGCTCTTGGCCGCGGCGCTCGTGGGCTTCGGGCTCGATACGATCCTGATCCGCGCCGAGCGGCTGAGCTTCGGCGAAGGGGTCCTGGTCGAGGGCTGGGCACCCTATTGGATGGTCTGCTTGTGGGCGCTCTTCGCCTCGACCTTCAACGTGAGCCTGCGCTGGCTGCGCGCGCGCCCCGTGCTCGCCGCGCTTCTGGGGGCCGTGGGCGGCCCGCTCGCCTATTGGGCGGGCGGCCGGCTCGGGGCCGCGGTGCTGCTCGAACCCGTCTGGGCCGGGCTTCTCCTCGTGGGGCTGTTCTACGCGGTCGCCACCCCCTTCCTCTTGCTCTTGGCCCGCGAGCTCGACGGCTTCGAGGCTTCGGAGAACCGCGCGTGAGCTGGCTCTGGATCCTGGGCTCGGGCTGGGCGATCGTGGCCCTCGCCATGGTCTGGGCCTGGGACTGGCAGCGCCGACACCGGGACGCCGGCATCGTCGACGTCTGCTGGTCGGCGGCCATGGGGTTCTTTGCCGTCTGGTGCGCGCTCTGGGCCGAGGGCGATCCGGCGCGCCGGCTGCTCGTCGGCGTGCTGGGCGGGGTCTGGGCCGGCCGGCTCGCCTGGTACATCGCGACCGACCGGGTGATCGGCAAGCCCGAGGACGGCCGCTACCAGCGGCTGCGCGCGCACTGGGGTGCCCGCGCCCAGCCGATGTTCTTCCTCTTCTTCCAGGCCCAAGCCCTCGCGGCGGCGATCTTCGCCCTGCCCTTCCTGGCCGCCGCCTCGGTCGCGAGCCCACCACCCGGCTGGGCCTTGGTCGTGGCGGTGCTGGTCTGGGTGGTGGCGGTGGTGGGCGAGACCACGGCCGATCGCCAGCTCGCGGCCTTCCGCGCCGATCCGGCCAACAAGGGCAAGACCTGCCGGGTGGGACTGTGGCGCTATTCGCGCCATCCCAACTACTTCTTCGAGTGGGTGCACTGGTTCACCTATCCGCTCTTGGCCTGGGGCGAGATCTGGGCGGTGGCGATCGCGCTCTCGGGGCCTGCGCTCATGCTCGCCACGCTGCTCAAGGGCACCGGCATCCCCTACACCGAGATGCAAGCGCTCTCCTCGCGCGCGGATTATCGCGACTATCAGGCGACCACCTCGATGTTCGTCCCCTGGCCGCCCAAGGAGAAACGCGCGTGAAGACCGCGATCGAGCTGGCCGAGACCGGCATCCTGCCGGATTCGATGATCCGCATCGGCATCCGCCGGATGCTGGCGCGCCGGCTCGAGGAGGAGCTCGCGGCGCTCGCCGAGCGCGCGCGCTGGCGCGCGAGCCTCGCGCAAGCGCCGATCACGATCCACGCCGATGCCGCCAACGCGCAGCATTACGAGCTGCCGACCGCCTTCTTCGAGAAGGTGCTGGGGCCGCGGCTCAAATACAGTTCGTGTCTGTGGCCCGAGGGTGTCGCCGATCTCGCGACCGCGGAAGAGGCGATGCTGGCCCTCACGAGCGAGCGCGCCGAAATCGAAGACGGCCAGAGGATCCTCGAGCTCGGCTGCGGCTGGGGCTCGCTCTGCCTCTATCTGGCCGAACGCTTTCCCGCGGCACGGATCACCGCGCTTTCCAATTCGCGCAGCCAGCGGGCCTTCATCGAGGCGCGGGCGCGCGAGCGCGGTCTCGCCAACCTCGAGGTGGTGACGGGCGACATCGCGGCGTTCGACACGGACGAGCGCTTCGACCGGGTCGTATCGGTCGAGATGTTCGAGCACGTCCGCAACCATCGCGAGCTGTTCCGGCGGATCGGCCGCTGGCTCGTGCCGGGCGGGAAGCTCTTCGTCCACGTCTTCGCGCACCGCAACTTCGCCTATCCGTTCGAGGACGAAGGGCCCGCCACCTGGATGGCGCGCTACTTCTTCACGGGCGGGCTCATGCCCTCGCTCTGCTTGTTGCCCGAGGCGGCGGAAGGGATCCTCGAGCTCGACGCGCGCTGGACGGTCGCCGGCACCCACTACCAGAAGACGCTGGAGGCCTGGCTCGCCCGGCAGGATTCGGCGCGCGAGGAGCTCTTGCCGCTCATGGCCGCGACTTACGGGGCCAAGGACGCCCGGCTCTGGTTCCAGCGCTGGCGGATCTTCTTCATGGCCTGTGCCGAGCTGTTCGGTTACCGCGGCGGCAGCGAATGGCTCGTCGCCCATTACCGCTGGCGCAAGGCCGGCTGAGCGCGGCCCCTTCTTGTCGGCGCGGCCCGCGGCAGGCAAGGCTCGCGCCGAGCCCTCCCCCGATGCCCGGCCCGCCATGATCGCACCCGATCCGCTCGTCTGCTTCGCCCATGCCGCCTATCGCCTCGGCGATCGCGCCCGCGCCCGCGATCTGCCGCTGCGCTTCCTCGAGGTGCGCGACCGCGAAACACTCGATGCGGTGATCGGCGAGGTCGAGGTCCTCGTGATCTCGGGCCTGTGGCGCGACGCGCTGCTCGAGCGGGCGCCGAGGCTGCGCTTCGTCCAGTCGATCAGCGCCGGCACCGATCAGTACGACAAGGCGGCGTTGCGGGCGCGCGGCATCCGGCTGGCGAGTGCCGCGGGGGTGAACGCCCGTGCCGTGGCCGAGCACGCGATGGCGCTCGTCTTGGCGCTCACCCGCCTTCTGCCCGAGGCGGTGCGCAACCAGGACCGACGCGTCTGGCGCGGGATGATCGGCGAGCTCGACCGGCGCGAGCAGGAGCTGGCCGGCAAGACGCTTTTGCTCGTGGGCCTCGGGCGGATCGGGGCGCGGATCGCGGCGCTGGCCCAGGCGTTCGGCATGCGGGTCGTGGCGGTGCGGCGCGATCCGGCCGCCGGTGCGGCGGGGGCGGAGGAGGTCCACGGCCTCGCTGCCCTCGACCGCCTCCTCCCCGAAGCCGATCTGCTCGTGCTCGCCTGCCCGCTCACCCCCGAGACCGAGAACCTGATCGACGCGCGCCGGCTCGCGCTCCTCAAACCCGGGGCGCTCTTCGTCAACGTGGCGCGCGGGCGGTGCGTGGTGGAGGAGGCGCTGCTCGATGCGCTCCGCTCCGGCAGGATCGCGGCCGCCGCCATCGACGTCGCGCGCGAAGAGCCGCTGCCTGCGGACTCGCCGCTGTGGACGGCACCCAACCTGTTGATCACCCCGCACAGCGCCGGCGAGACGCGGGCCTACGAGGACCGCGTGCTCGATCTGTTGCTCGAGAATCTCGACCGGCTGCGGCGCGGCGAGAGCCAGCTTCGCAACCAGGTGGTCTGAGGAGCCGCGGCGAAGGCGGGCGCAGCGGCCGGCCAGGCAGCCGGCCGAAATGCCGGGTAGGGGTGCGTGCTAGGCGGCCTTGGCCATCGCCGGGAGGGCCGCGTCGAGACCGCGCTCGAGCCGGTCGAACAGCTCGTCGATCTCGTGTTCGGCGATGATCAGCGGCGGGCAGATGCCGATCACGTCGCCCGGCAACGGCCGCAGGATCAGCCCCTGCTCGAGGATGCGCGCCACGATCTGGGCCGCGGCTTTGGCCTCTTGCGGGAACTGCGCCTTGGTCCGCTTGTCCTGCACGATCTCGAGGCCGCCGATGAGGCCGATGCCGCGCGCTTCGCCCACGAGCGGGTGGGAAGCGAGCCGGGCGAGGCGGGCCTGGAAGCGGGGGGCGAGCGCGCGCACCCGATCCACGATCCGATCGCTCTCGTAGATCTTGAGGGTTTCGAGTGCGACCGCGGCAGCGACCGGATGCCCGCTGTAGGTGTAGCCCATGCCGAGCGTGCCGAGCTTGGCCGACTGATCGGCGAGGACGTCGTAGAACTCCTTGCTCATGAGCAGGGCTGCGATCGGCACGTAGGCCGAAGAGAGCTGCTTGGCGCACACCAGGAGGTCGGGGCGGATCGAGAAGGTCTCGCTGCCCCACATGTTGCCGGTGCGGCCGAAGCCGCAGATCACCTCGTCGGCGACCATCAACACGTCGTATTTGCGCAAGATCGGCTGGATCTTCTCGAAATAGCGGGCGGGCGGGACGACCACGCCACCCGCCCCCATCACCGGCTCGGCGAAGAAGGCCGCCACGGTTTCGGGCCCGAGCGCGCGGATGAGCGTCTCGACCTCCTGGGCGAGCCGGTCGCAGAAGGCCTCCTCGCTCTCGCCCGGCAGCCCGTCGCGATAGTGCGAGGGGCAGGTGACGTGGAAGAAGCGGTCGCTCATCGGCAGATCGAAGCCGACCCGAGCATAGGGCAGGCCGGTCAGGTGGCCGGCAGCGAGCGTGATGCCGTGATAGGCGCGGCGGCGGGCGATGATGCGCTTCTTCTCGGGCTTGCCGCGGGCGTTGTTGTAGTACCAGACGAGCTTGATCGCGGTGTCGATCGCCTCCGAGCCGGAATTGACGAAGAACACTTTGGCGAGCGGCTCGGGGGCGAGCTTCACGAGCCGCTCGGCGAGCTCGATCACGGGCTCGCTCGAGCGATGGGCGAAGGTGTGGGTGTAGGGCATCCGCTCGAGCTGGCGGCGGGCGGCCTCGACCAGCCGCTTCTCGGAGAAGCCGAGGCCCGCGCACCAGAGGCCGGAAAGCCCCTCGATATAGTCCTTGCCGTCGATGTCCCAGACGCGGACGCCCTCGCCGCGGGCGATGACGAGCGGGCCCTGCTGCTCGTGCGCGCGCAGATTGGTGTAGGGATGGACGAGGTAGGCGACGTCCTTGGCTTCGAGCGAGTTGGGCGCGTCGGTGGCGAGGGTCATCCGCTCTCTCCGGGGCGCGCGGGCACGGGCCGCGCGCCGTTGCGAGAGCGCGAGTTTAAGAGCGCGCAAAGCGAGCGTCCACGGCGGCGGCGCGCAGCCGCCTTGCCGCGGCCGAGGCACGGCTTATCTGTTGGCGGTCGATGCGGGGGTCGATGGTCATGACGGCGAGCCTGGTTCTCGAGCGCGAACGGGAGAAGGCCAAGCCCACAGCCTCGCCCCTGCCGGCCGATCATCCGCCGATCCTGCCGGCCCGCATCGGGGTCGTGCTGTTGAACCTCGGCACGCCCGATGCGACCGATTACTGGTCGATGCGGCGCTATCTCTCGGAGTTCCTCTCCGATCCGCGCGTGATCGACTATTCGCCCTGGCTGTGGCAGCCGCTCCTCCAGCTCGTCATCCTGAGCAAGCGGCCCTTCTCGAAGGGCAAGGAATACGAGGCGATCTGGAACAAGGAGCGCAACGAGAGCCCGTTGAAGACGATCACCCGCAGCCAGGCCGAGAAGCTCGCCGACCGCTTCGCCCGCCGCCACCCCGAGATCCTGGTCGACTGGGCGATGCGCTACGGCAACCCCTCGATCCCCTCGGTGCTCGAGGGCCTGGTCGCCAAGGGCTGCCGCAAGCTCTTGTTGATGGCGCTCTACCCGCAATACGCCGCCCCCACGACCGCCACCGCCTACGACAAGGCGTTCGACGCGCTCAAGAAGATGAAGTGGCAGCCGGCGGTGCGGACCATGGGCCCCTACCACGACCATCCGACCTACATCCGCCTGTTGGCCCAGAGCATCCGCGAGCATCTGGCCGGCCTCGACTTCGCACCAGAGCTCCTCTTGATGTCCTATCACGGCGTGCCCAAGCGCTTTTTGTTGGAAGGCGATCCCTACCATTGCCACTGCCAGAAGACCTCGCGGCTGGTGCGCGAGGCGCTGGGCTGGCCGCCCGAGAAGGTGATGGTCGTCTTCCAGTCGCGCTTCGGCCGCGAGGAATGGCTGCAGCCCTATCTCGACGAGACGCTCGCCGCCCTGCCCGAGCGCGGCATCAAGAAGATCGCGGTGATCTCGCCCGCCTTCGTCACCGATTGCCTCGAGACCCTCGAGGAGATCGCAGAAGCCGGCCGCGAGACCTTCCTCGAGGCGGGTGGCGAGAAGTTCGCCTACATCCCCTGCCTCAACGACGCCGACGGCCACATCGACCTGCTCGAAGAGCTCGCCCGCAAGGAACTCCAGGGCTGGCTCGAAAGCTGAGCGCGCGGCAAGAAGTCGCGGTTCGGTTTGCAATGGCGGCGGGGCCGCGCTAGGGCAACGAGGCATAGTCGCGGCCGACCGACACCGATCGGTCCGCCTCGTGCGAGGCGGCATGGAATTTTCGCGCGGCTCTCCCAAAAGTGGCGGTCTCGTCGCCGGCAATCTCGTCACGCTCGCGGCGATCGTGCTCTGGGCGAGTTCGTTTCTCGCCACCGATCGCCTCTTGCAGAGCTGGAACCCGATCTGGCTCACGGTCGGCCGCATCCTGGGTGCCGGGCTCATCTTGCTCTTGTTCTGCGCGCTCAGCGGCCGGCTCGGGACGCTGCGACCGGAATCCTGGCCCAAGCTCGTCTTCGCGAGCGTGCTGGGCTTCGGGCTCGCCGGCCTCTCGATCGTGCTGGGCCAGAAATATTCCGATCCGGTGACGACCGCGATCATCGTCACGGCCGGCCCCTTGATCTCCGCGCTCATGGGCATCCTCGAGCGCAGCGAGCGGCCGAGCCTCCATCTCTGGGCCGGCATCGCCATGGCGATGGCGGGCGGGCTGTTGGCGAGCCTCGAGCCCGGCTCCTGGATGCCGGCACCCAAAGGCGGCGAAGTGCTCGTGCTGCTCTCGCAGATCTTGTGGATCTGGTATTCGCGGATCTCGGCCACGGGCCTCGGCCGGCTCGACGCGATCGCCAAATCGACCCTCGGGCTCACCTCGGGCGGGCTCTTCTTGCTCGCGGTAGCGGGCATCGGGACCCTTGCGGGCCTCGTCCCGTTCGAGGTCGACACGCGGCCCGAGAGCCTGGCACTCCTGGGCTGGCTCGCCGGCTTCTCGATCGCGGTCTCGGTCTCGCTCTGGCTCGTGGGCGTGCGCATCCTGGGGGCGACGATCGCCTCGATCCACACCAACCTCGCCCCCTTCTACGTCATGACGATGGCGCTCGTGCTGATCGGCACCACCCCCCGCCTCGGCCAGATCCTGGGCGGGGCGCTGGTGGCCGGGGGTGCGGTGCTGGCGCAATGGCCCTCGATCCGCCGCGCGCTCGCCCCGGACCCGCCGATCGGCTGAGCGCCCCGAACCCGAGGACCCGAAGGCTTGCTCCGCACGCTTCTCGACGCGCGCATCGCCAGGGGCGAACTCGAACTCGACCCGCTCCAGCGGGCCGCAGCCGAACGGCTCGAGACGCTCGCGCATGCGCTCGCGGCGAGCCCGCCACCCGCCCCGGCCAAGGGCCTGCTCGCGCGCTTTCTGGGCCCGCGCTCGCGCCCAGCCGCTGCGGCCGCGGGCGGGATCTACCTCCACGGCCGCCCCGGCCGCGGCAAGTCGATGCTGCTCGACCTCTTCGTCGAAGCGGTGCCGATCGCGGCCAAGCGCCGGGTCCATTTCCAGCCCTTCATGCTCGAGGTCCACGCCCGGCTCAACGCCCTGCGGAAGGACGCGGCGAAGGAGGAGCCGATCGCGGCCTTCGTGCGCGAACTTGCGGCCTACCACCGGCTCTTGTGCCTCGACGAGCTCGAGGTGCGCGACATCGCCGACGCCATGATCCTGGGCCGGCTCGTCGAGGGGCTGTTGGATGCGGGGGTGGCGATCGTCGCGACCTCCAACCTCGCCCCCGAGCGGCTCTACGAGGGCGGTCTCAACCGCGAGCTGTTCTTGCCGACGATCGCGCTCCTGCGCCGCCGCCTCGAGGTCGTGGCCCTCGACGGGCCGGTCGACTACCGGCTGCGGCGGCTCGAGGGCCTGCCGCTTTATCTCTGCCCGCTCGGCCCCGAGACCGAGCGCAAGCTCGAACGCATCGTGGCCGTGCTCGCCGACGGCCGACCGCTCGCACGCGAAACCCTGGACGCGGGCGGCCGGCCGCTCCTCGTGCCCAAGGCGGCCGGCGCGGTCGCGCTGTTCGACTTCCTCGAGCTCTGCGAGCGACCGCTCGGACCCGCCGATTACCTGGCGCTCACCGATCGCTATCGGGCGATCGTGCTCGCCGGTGTGCCGCTTCTCACCCCCGACCGGCGCAACGAGGCGCGCCGGTTCGTGACACTCGTGGACGCGCTCTACGAGCGCAAGGTGATCCTCGTCATGAGCGCCGCGGCCGAGCCCGACGCGCTCTACCCCGAAGGCGAGGGGGCGTTCGAGTTCCGCCGCACGGTGAGCCGGCTCGTCGAGATGCGCAGCCGCGAGTGGCTCGAGCGCTGCCGGGCACGACGGCCGGAGGAGCTGCCGGCGAGCTTCACCCCCTTCGCGCTCACGAGCGATCTGCTCTGAAACGGCATCCCCGAAAGCGACCGCGCGCCGATCCACGGCCCGCGGCGCGCCGGCCGTGCTAGGCTTCGGCCATGACCCGGCGGCTGCGCTCCTCGATCGGCGTTCTGCTCCTGCTCGCCGCGGCTTTTGGCCTGCCGGGGGGCCCGGCCGGTGCGCAAACGCCGCCCGCCTGCCGGCCGGAGACCGCCGGGATCCTCGCCTGCATGGCCGGGCGGATGTGCGTGTGCGGCTTCGAGCGGAGCGGGCGGATGACCGGGGCGCCGGGCGGCTGGCGCTGGGACTGCGGGATCCTGCGGCCGGCTTGCGGCGGCGGGCCCGACACCCCGGCCACCACGGGCGACGGCTCGGCCGCTCTCGGCGGGCCGTGGAGCCTCGATGTGACCCTGCCGCCACCACCGCCCCGGCCGCGCCCGCCCCCACCCAAAGATCCGCGCGGTTGAGCAATGCAGCCGATTGCCGCGCCTGCGGCGATCGGGCATCTTCTCCGATCGTCGGGCGGAGCGGGCCGCGCGCGCTCGCGCCCCGGGGCAGGCGAAACGATGCCGGCCGCCGGGCCGTGGTGCGGGCAGCGCGACAGAGAAGCGGTCAGCGAGAAGGACGAGGTCGGCCATGCGGTGGTGGGCGTCGGCCGCGATCGGGATCGTGGTCGCCGGATCGGTGCAGGCGCAGACGGTGATCGACCCGGATCGGGCGTGGCAGCGGCGGCAGGCGGACGTGATCGAGCAGCGGGCGGTGACCGATCCGAGCGGGGCCGCGGCGCAGGCGCGCGAGACGCGCCGCCAGCTCGCGGTCGATCGGCCCGGCACGCTCGACGCCGAGCGGGTCCAGCTCGAGCGGCGGCTCGATCGCGCCACGGCCGGCGCGCCGCGCACGCCGGTCCCCCCGGCGCCGGCGCGCCCGGGCGAGGCTTTGCCCTCGAGCACCGACCGCGAGCGCGATCTGTTCGAGCCCGAGCGCGATCCCTTGCGCACGGCCGACCTCTTGCTCGGCCGCGCCGCCGAAGGGATCGCCGAGGGCCGGCCGGAGGCCGCCCGTTCCGATCTCTCGCTCGTGGCGGCCGAGCTCGCCGTGCTCGCGGCCGAAGGCAGGAGCTCGCCGGCGCTCGAGCGGGCGCGGCGGCGGCTGGCCGAGCTCGAAGCGCGGCTTCCCGTCCCCTGAGCCCGAACTGGGCTCAGCCCGCGGACGACGTCCCCTTCGCGCGCTGCCAGGCCGCGAACTCGGCGCGGCTTTCGGGCGTGGCCGGGTAGAGACCGGGCAGCGCCCGGCCCGCCTCGACCCGCTCGAGCACGAAGTCCTCGTATTCCGTCATCGCCACCGCCTCGGCCGCGATCTCGGCCACGAGATGCGCAGGCACGCAGACGACACCGTCCTCGTCGCCGACCATCACGTCGCCCGGATAGACCGCGACCCCGCCGCAGCCGATCGGCAGCTGGACGTCGGCGGCGTGCAGGAAGACGGCACCGGGCGGCGCGCTCGGCCGGCGGAAATAGGCGGGAAAGCCCAGGCGCAGGATGCCCGCGAGGTCGCGATAGCCGCCGTCGGTGACGATGCCGGCGACCCCGCGCGCTTTGAGCCGGGCGATCAGGATGTCGCCGGCCGAGGCCGCGCGCGCCTCGCCCCGGCTGTCGATCACGAGCACGGAACCGGGCGGGCAGGTCTCGATCGCGCGGCGCTGCGGATGCTGCGGGTCGGCATAAGCCTCCATCGAATCGAGGTCCTCGCGCGCGGGGATCAGGCGCAGCGTGAAGGCCTCGCCCACCATCCGCGGCAGCCCGGCCGCCACCGGCCGCACGTCTTGCAGGAAGGTGTTGCGCAAGCCGCGCTTGAACAGACAGGTGGTCAAGGTCGCGGTGCTGACGCGCGCGAGCGCGCTGCGTGTCTGCGCATCCAAGGCCATGGCCGTCCTCCCCGCATCTGCTACCCGAGAGGGCCCGTCCTAGCAGGACGCGGGGCGCTCGGGCATGCTCGCGCGCGCAACGACGAGCCCCGTTCGGAGCCCCCTTGCAGCCCGTCCTGCGTCCCGCCCGCAGCGAGGATCTGGCCGATCTGCTCGCGATCTACGCCCCCGAGGTGCGCCGCGGCACGGCGAGCTGGGAATGGGAGCCGCCCGAGCTCGAGGAATGGGGCCGCCGCTTCGCGGCCCAGCAGGCCTCGGGCGGGCCTTGGCTTCTGGCCGAGCTAAACGGGCGGATCGCGGGCTATGCTCATGCGAGCCGCTACCGGCCGCGGATCGGCTACGCCTGGTGCGTGGAGGACTCGGTCTACGTGGCGGAAGGGGCGCGCGGGCGCGGGGTCGGGCGGGCTCTGCTCGCGGCCCTGATCGCGGCCTGCACCGAGCGCGGTGCGCGGCAGATGGTGGCGGTGATCGGCGATTCAGCCAACACGGCCTCGATCGCGCTGCACCGCGCCTCGGGGTTCCACGAAGTCGGGCGGCTCGCCTCGATCGGCTTCAAGGCCGGCCGCTGGCTCGATTCGGTGCTGATGCAGCGTGCGCTCGGCGCCGGTGCCTCGAGCCCGCCCGCGCTGCCGCCGCCCTGAGCCGCCCGCCCGCCGCGAGCACGCCCGCCGCGAACGCGCCGCTCAGAACTTCGGCCGCGGGGTCGAGGGCACCGAAGGCGGCAGCACCGGCAGGACGATCGAGGGCTGGCGGCCGGTGAGGCTCACGAGGAAGGCTGCGACCTTTTTGGTCTCCTCCGGGCGGAGCTCGACCCCGAGCTGGGCCGTGCCCATGACCGCCACCGCCTGCTCGAGGTCCCAGGAGCTGCCGGAATGGAAATAGGGGGCGGTGAGCGCGACGTTGCGCAGGCTCGGCACCTTGAAGCTGTAAGCGTCGTCGGGGGTGCGGGTGACCATGAGCCGGCCCTTGTCGTCGGGCGGCAGGAACTCCGCCCCGGGCCGCTGGACGACCCCGAAGGGCGCGTAGCGGTCGCCGCCGAGATTGGCACCTCGGTGGCAGGAGGCGCAGCCCTTTTCGATGAAGAGCGCGAGGCCCTCTTTCTCTTCGGCGGAGAGCGCCTTCTCGTCGCCGGCCAGATAGCGATCGAAGGGGGAGTCGGGGGTGAGCAGCGTCGCCTGGAAGGCCGCGAGCGCCTTTTCGATGTTCTCGAAGATGATCGGCTCGGCCTCGCCGGGGAAGGCCCAGGCGAAGAAATCGCGATAGCCCGGAATGGCGCGCAGCGTGGCGACCACGCTCTCGCGCGTGTTGCCCATGGCGATCGCGCTCGTGATCGGCCGGCCGGACTGCTCGGCCAGATCCTTGGCGCGGCCGTCCCAGGACTGCGCGGTGTTGAGGACGGCGTTGAGGATCGTCGGCACGTTGCGGGTGCCGCGCTGCCAGTTGTGGCCGATCGCCACCGGCCGGCCGTCGGCCCCGCCCAGGCCGATCTGATGGCAGGTGGCACACGAGATGTTGTGCTCGGCCGACAGCCGCGGCTCGAAGAACAGCATCTTGCCGAGCTCGACCTTGGCGACGGTGGTGGGATCGACCGCGAGCCCGGGGGGCTTGGTCGGGATCGGCGCGAACAGCTCTCGCGCCTTGTCGATGAGCGGGTCGGCGCGGCAGGGCAGCGCCGCCGCCCCGATCATCACCGCGACCCAAGCCGTCACGATCGCCCGCCGCATGCCTCCCTCCCCGCTCGCTCGGCGCGGTGGTTGTTCCACCTGGGCGGCTTTCTGTCCATCGCCCGCGCGTCGCGGCCCCGCGCGGGCGCCATGCCGCGGGCCGACTTGCCCGAGCCCGGCCGAGGCGCCACTTGCAGCGCCGAAGCGAACGGCTCGAGGCGAACGATGCAGCGCACCCAGCTCTATATCGACGGCCATTGGCGCCCGGCGCTGGCCGGCAAGACGATCACCCTCCTCGATCCGGCGAGCGAAGAGCCGATCGGCGAGGCGGCCCAGGCCGAGCGGGCGGATGTCGAATTGGCGATCGAGGCGGCGGTCCGCGGCTTCGAGCGCTGGCGCAAGGTGCCGGCCTGGGAGCGCTCCAACGTCTTGCGCAAGGCGGCGCAGCTGTTGCGCGAGCGAGCCGATCTCGTCGCTCGCCAGCTCACCCTCGAGGTCGGCAAGCCCCTGGCGCAATCCAAGGGCGAGGTGATCGCCGCGGTCGAGTGCATCGACTGGTTCGCCGACGAGGCGCGCCGGATCTACGGCCAGAACCTGCCCGGCCGCAGCGCCGACAACCGCTTCGAGGTGCGCTACGAGCCCGTGGGGCCGGTGGCGGCCTTCACCGCCTGGAACTTCCCGATCGTGCTCCAGGCCCGCAAGATCGCCCCGGCGCTCGCGGCCGGCTGCTCGATCGTGACGCGCCCGGCCGAGGAGGGGACCGGTGCCGTCAAGCTGTTGATCGACTGCTTCCTCGAGGCGGGTGTGCCGGCCGGGGTGCTCAACCTGCTCACGGGCGTGCCGCAGCCGATCTCGGAAGCGGTGATGGACGACGACCGCATCCGCAAAGTGACCTTCACGGGCTCGATTCCCGTGGGCCAGTGGTTCATGCGCCGGGCCGCCGACACGGTGAAGCGGATGAGCATGGAACTGGGCGGCCACGCGCCGGTGATCGTCCACGAGGATGTCGACCCCGAGAAGGCGGCCCTGCTCTCGGCCCAAGGCAAAGCGCGCAACAACGGCCAGGTCTGCGTCTCACCGACCCGCTTCTTCGTCCACAAGAGGCACGAGAAGGTCTTCGTCGAGACCTTCGCGGGCGCGCTCTCCAAGATGAAGATCGGCCACGGCCTCGATCCGACGACCGAGATCGGGCCCTTGATCAACAAGCGCCGGCTCGACTTCATCGAGCAGATGGTGGCCGACACCGTGGCCGAGGGCGCGCGGGTGGTCACCGGCGGCAAGCGGCCGGCCGGCTTCAACCGGGGTTTCTTCTTCGAGCCAACCGTCTTCGCCGACGTCCGCGACGAGATGCGGATCATGCGCGAGGAGCCGTTCGGGCCCTTGGCCCCGGTCACCACCTTCGAGGACGTCGAGGAGGTGATCGAGCGGGCGAACGCGCTACCTTACGGGCTCGCGGGCTACGTGCTCACCAACTCGCAAAAACTCGCGGCCAAGACGATCGACGGGCTCAAGACCGGGATCGTGGGCGTCAACACCTTCCAGGCGGCGACCGCCGAGATGCCGTTCGGCGGCGTCAAACATTCAGGCTTCGGGCGCGAGAACGGGGCCCAGGGCATGCTCGACTATCTCGACTGCAAGTTCGTCAACATCGTCTTTTGAGGCGCTCGAGCGGCCGGCGGAAGGGCGGCGGCGCTCGCCTGGAGCGCCCCGCCGCCCCGTGCTAGCGTCCAGCCGGCGGGTGGAGGGGACGATGGCCGGGGCGTCCGTGCGGACGGCGGATCTCTCGCTCGAAGGGTTTCTCGCCTGGGAGGAGCGCCAGCAGCTGCGCTTCGAGCGGGTGGGCGGGGTCGTCCGCGCGATGGCGGGCGGTACCCGGGCGCACGACACCGTCGCCAACAATCTGCGCGCGCTCCTGTGGAACGGGCTGCGCGGCGGGGCGTGCCGGGTGCACGGGCCCGATCTCAAGGTGGTCACTCCCGGCGGTGACGTGCTCTATCCGGACGCGCTGGTGCGGTGCGGGCCGGCCGACGATCGGGCCACCACGGTCGACGATCCGTTGGTCGTCGTCGAGGTGCTCTCGGAGGGCTCGGCCCGGCGCGACCTCACCGTCAAACGTCAGGCCTACAAGACGATCCCGTCCTTGCGGCTGATCCTCTACGTGGCCCAGGACCAGCCGCGCATCGATCTCGTCCGCCGCGGGCCCGACGGGCGCTGGGACGACGGCGAGCCGGCCGTCGGCACGGACGCGGTGCTGGACCTGCCCGAGCTCGGCTGTGCGCTGCCGCTTGCCGCGATCTACGAGGGCATCGAGCTCGGCCCGCCGGACGAGCTCGCGCGCGAGGAGGGCTGAGACCTTGGACGCGGCCGAGATGCGCGAGCGGATGCGGGCCGGAGAGACCCTCTTCGGGCTCGGCGTGCGGCTCTCCCGCTCGGGCGAGATCGCGGCGGTGGCGAAGGCCTGCGGGATCGACTGGCTGTTCGTCGACATGGAGCACAACCCGCTCTCGATCGACACAGCCGCCCAGATCTGCCTCGCGGCCCAGGCGGCGGGCCTGCCCGCGCTCGTCCGCATCCCGGGCGACGATCCGCTCGCAGCGGCCCGGCTGCTCGACGGCGGGGCGGCCGGGATCGTCGTCCCGCACGTCGACACGGCCGAGCAAATCCGACCCGTCCTCGACCGCTGCCGCTTCCAGCCCCGCGGCAAGCGCTCGATCGGCGGGCCCTTGCCGCAGCTCGGCTACGCCCAACTGCCGGCCGCCCTGCACATGGCCGAGGCCGATGCGCAGACCCTGCTCGTGGCGATGATCGAGAGCCCGAAGGCGGTCGCCAACGCCGGTGCGATCGCGGCCCTCGACGGTGTCGATGCGCTTCTGATCGGGACGAACGATCTCGCCCTCGAGCTCGGCATCGCGGGCGAGCTCGGCCATCCGCGGATCGAGGTGGCCTATCGCGCCGTGCTCGAGGCGGCCTCTGCCGCGGGCAAGCCCGTGGGCCTGGGCGGGGTCTACACGGCCGAGCTCTTGGCGCGTTATCTGCCGCTCGGCTTCCGCTTCGTGCTCTTGGGCAACGATCTCGCGATCCTGCTCGCGGGCGTGCGCGAGCGGCTCGCGACCGCCCGGCGGATCGTCGCGGGCTGAGCCGGGCGGCCCGTGCGGCCGCTTTCCGCACTCGCCCTTCTCCTGCTCGCGGGGCTCGCGAGCGCCCCCTTCGCCGCGGCCGGGCTCGAGGCGATCGGCCCCTCGCGCCTGGCAGCCTTTCTGGGCTTCCCGCCCGCCGGTCCGTTCGAGCCCTTGCCGCG
>JANWZN010000063.1 GCA_025054575.1 Geminicoccaceae bacterium
CAGGAGATGTCGCGCCGACCCGGTTGCGCCCATCCTCGCCCCCTCCCCGTGCGCGGCCGCGCGAGCGACCAGCGGTTCGCTCTGTTCCTAGCACGGCCGAAGAGCCGAAACCACCGATCGAGCCGGCTTCTCCGAGCGATGCGAAAACGCGCGCCCCCTGGCGCCGGCCCGCGGCCGTGGCATGATCGCGCGCCGTTCGGGTGGGGGAGGAGACGATGGCGGCCATGCGGCTCTCGAGCCCGGCTTTCGCGGCCGGGGGGCGCATCCCCGAGCGCCACAGCTGCGACGGCGCCGATCTCTCGCCGCCGTTGAGCTGGACCGGTGCGCCGGCCGGCACCCGCAGCTTCGTGCTCGTCTGCGAGGACCCGGACGCGCCCGCGGGCACCTGGTACCACTGGGCGGTGTTCGACATTCCCGCCGACCAGACGAGCCTGCCCGAGGGCCTCGCCAAGGCCGAGAAGGTCGGCCGGCTGCGCCAGGCGATCAACGATTTCCGCAAGCCCGGCTGGGGCGGCCCGTGCCCGCCCAAGGGACACGGCACGCATCACTACCGATTCCGGCTCCTGGCCCTCTCGGTGGCGAGCCTGCCGCTCGGCGCCAAGGCCGGTTGCCGCGAGGTGGTCGCAGCCGCCGAACCGCACGTCTTGGCCGGTACCGAGCTCGTCGGCACCTATTCGCGCTAGCGGTCCCGCGCCCGGCGGGCTGTGCCGCCGCCGCCGGGCTGCTAGAAGGCGGACCGTCGGCGCGCCTCGGGGGAGGTGAGGGGTGGGGGAGAAGCCTGCGCCGATCGCGTTCGCAGCGATCGGCCTCGATCATCGCCACATTTACGAGATGGTCGGCCGGCTCCTCGAGCTCGGCTGCTTCTGCAAGGGCTACTGGACCGAGGGGACGCCGCAGCCGCTCTCCGGTTTTCGCGAGCGCTTTCCCGACATACCGCGGGTCGACGATCGCCGCCGCCTGCTCGAGGATCCCGAGATCCGGCTCGTCTTGACCGCGGCACCCAACGACGAGCGGGCGGCGATCGCGATCGAGGCGATGCGCCACGGCAAGGACGTCATGACCGACAAGCCGGGCTGCGTCTCGCTCGACCAGCTCGAGGCACTGCGCCGGACCGTGGCCGAGACCGGTCGGATCTGGTCGGTCAACTTCTCCGAGCGCTTCGAGGTCCGCGCCGTGACGCGCGCCCTCGAGCTCGTGCGCGCCGGGGCGATCGGTCGGGTCGTCCACACTTGTGGGCTGGGGCCGCATCGGCTCAACAAGCATCTGCGGCCGCGCTGGTTCTTCGAGCGTTCCCGCTGTGGCGGGATCCTGGCCGACATCGGCACCCACCAGATCGATCAGTTCCTGGTGTTCACGGGATCGAGCAGGGCGGCGATCGTCGCCGCCCGGGTCGCCAACTACGCCAATCCCGAGGAGCCCGAGTTCGAGGATTTCGGCGAGGTGCTGCTCGAGAGCGAGCTGGCGAGCGGCTATTTCCGGGTCGACTGGTACACCCCCGACGGGCTGCCGACCTGGGGCGACGGGCGGCTCACCGTCCTCGGCACCGAGGGCTATATCGAGCTCAGGAAATATGTCGACATCGCCGGCCGACCCGGAACCGATCATCTCTTTCTCGTCGATCGGCAGGGGGTCCGACACGTCGACTGCAGCGATGCCGAGCTGCCCTATTACCGCCTGTTGGTCGAAGACGTGCACGAGCGCAGCGAAAGGGCGATGCCCCAGGCGCACGCGTTCACGGTGAGCGAACTGGCACTGCGCGCCCAGGCAGAGGCGAGCCGGCTCGGGGGTGCGCGGTGAGCGCGCGGCGCCGGATCGCGATCGTCGGCTGCGGGATCGGCGCCCAGCATCTCGACGCCTTGCTCCTGGCCCAGGATCTCTGGGAGGTGCGGGTGCTGTGCGACCGCGACCTCGGCCGGGCCAAGGCGCAGGCCGCGAGGGTGCCCGGAGCGGAGGTCTCGACCTCGCTCGAGGAGGTGCTCGCGCGCGAGGACGTCGACGTGGTCGACATCTGCCTGCCGCCCGCGCTCCACGTTCCGGCCGTGCGCGCCGCGCTGCAGGCGGGCAAGCACGTGGTGTGCGAAAAGCCGCTCGCCAGCTCGCTCGCCGAGATCGATGCGATCGCGGCACTCGCGCGCACGACTGGCCGGGTGGTCTGCCCCGTCTATCAGTACCGCTTCGGCAACGGCCTGCGGAAGCTCTGGCGGCTGATCGAGGCGGGCGTTCCGGGCCGCGCGCTGGTCGCCACGGTCGAGACGCACTGGGATCGCGGGCCCGCCTATTACCGGGTGCCGTGGCGCGGCCGCAAAGAGAGCGAGCTCGGCGGCGTGCTCGTGAGCCACGCGATCCACGCCCACGATCTCGTGACCGAGATCCTGGGTCCCGCCCGGCGGGTCCATGCGTTCACCGCGACCCGGGTCAACTGCATCGAGACCGAGGATTGCGCCGCGGCCTGCCTCGAGATGGCCGACGGGGCGCTCGTCACGCTCTCGGTCACGCTCGGCTCGGCCGAGGAGATCACCCGGCTGCGCTTCTGCTTCGCCCATCTCACGGTCGAAAGCGCGCTCTCGCCCTACCGACCGTCCGGCGAACCCTGGCGGTTCGTGCCGCGCGACGCCGAGACCGCGGCCGAGGTCAAGACCCTGCTCGAGGACTTCCGGCCCGGGCCCGAGGGCTTCCACGGCCTCTTCACCGAACTCGCCCTGAGCCTCGAGGAGGGCGAGGAGCCGCCGGTGACGCTCGCCGATGCGCGCCGCTCGATCGAGCTCGCGACCGCGCTCTATTACGCGGCGGCGACGCACGAGATGGTCGAGCTGCCGCTGCGGACGAGCCATCCGGCTTACAGCGGCTGGTTGCGCTGGCTCCCCGCCTAGGTCATGGTCCGGTCAACGGCCGCCGCCAGGATCGCGGGCGAAACCGGACGGGCCGGTTGGGGAGGACAGCGATGCGGACAGGGTGGATCGGCGCGGCGGCGCTGTTGCTCGGCGCGCAGACGGCCTGGGCGGCGACCGAGCTGCGCTTCATGTGCTACCAGGACGGCAACGAGTGCGACGTCGCCAAGGTCCTGCTCGAGGACTTCCACAAGGCCAACCCCGATATCAGGGTCACGGTCGACACCGTGCCCTACAAGGCGATCCTCGAGAGCCTGCCGGTCCAGCTCGCCGCCGGCCAGGGGCCGGATCTGGCGCGCGTCACCGACCTGGGCGGCCTCAACAAGTATTATCTCGACATCGCGCCGTTCGTGAACGCGGCCTATTGGGAGGAGAATTTCGGCACGACGCTGCCCTGGTTCCGCTCCGGCCCGGCCGACAAGGGCATCTACGGCATGATGACCCAGCTCACCATCACCGGGGCCTTCGTCAACAAGACGCTCTTCGACCAGGCCAAGGTTCCCTTGCCCGGCCCCGAGGCGAGCTGGGACCAGTGGGCCGAGGCCACCCGCGCCGTCGCCAAGGCGACCCAGACCCGCTTCCCGATGGCGATCGATCGCTCCGGCCACCGCGTCGGCGGCCCGGCGATCTCCTATGGTGCTCGGATCTTCGCCGCCGACGGCACGCCGCGCCTCGCCGACGACGGCTTCAAGGCCTTCATGGCCAAGCTCGTCGCCTGGACGAAGGACGGCACCATGGCGCGCGACGTCTGGGTGAGCCAGGGCGGGGCCGCTTACCAGGACGCCGCCCAGGAGTTCATCAACGGCCGCGTCGTCTATTATTATTCGGGGAGCTGGCAGACCGGCCGGTTCGAAAAGGCGATCGGCGACGCGTTCGATTGGGAGGTGGTGGGTTCGCCCTGCGGCCCGGCCGCCTGCACCGGCATGCCGGGCGGTGCGGCGCTCGTCGGCTTCAAGCGCACCGCGGCACCGCAGGCGGTCGCCAAGGTCGTGGACTTCTTCGCCGCCGAGCCGGTGCACGCGCAGCTGATCGAGCGCACCAAGAACGTGCCGGCGCACAAGGCGATCGCCGCCAAGGGCCTCGCCTACCCCGATGCCAGCCCGGCCGGGCGGAAGGCACTGCAGGCCTGGTCGCGCCAGGTCGCCAAGGTCTCGCCCGTGGCCTACGCCTATCAGGGCTATCCCTTGAACCGGGCGATGTTCAACGCCACGGTCACGCGCGTGACCCAGGCGATGGTCGGCGAGCTCTCCTTCGACGACGCGATGGCCAAGCTCGACGCGGACGTCGCCGAGGCCGTGGCCCAGGCCAAGAAATGAGGGACGGCGCCGGTCGTCGCCGGGCCCCTCCGGCGGCGACCGGCGGCTAGGGGCCTGCCTTTGCGCCCGCACCATCTTTTGGCCGCGCTCCTCGAGCGGCCGATGGCGGCCCTGCAACGGCGGATCGGCCCAGCGCGCTTCGCCTGGGTCTTCCTCGTCCCCAACCTCGTGATCTTCGGCGCCTTCACCTACCTGCCGATCGCCTTGAACCTCGTCTACGCCACGACCGGCGGGCTCGCCGTGCTGCCCGGCGAGCGCAGCTTCGTGGGCCTCGAGAATTTCGCGAGCCTGCTCGACTGCAAGAACTACCTCGATCCGTCTTCTTGCTCGAAGGACCTGTTCTGGCGCGCGCTCTTCAACACCGCCCGCTTCGTCGCCCTGCAGGTGGGGTTCATGATCCTCTTCGCGCTGATCACGGCCCTCGTGCTCGACCGCAAGATCAGGGGACGCGGCTTCTTCCGCGGCGTTTTTTTCTACCCGGTGCTGCTGAGCCCCGTGGTCGTCGCACTCGTCTGGCGGTGGATCCTGCAGCGCGAAGGTGTGCTCAACGCCTGGCTCGTCGCCATGGGCGGCGAACCCGTCCTCTGGCTCATGGACGCCGGCTGGTCGTTCTTCTGGGTCGTGTTCGTCTCGATTTGGGCTCATATGGGCTTCTACACGCTCATCCTCCTGGCCGGCCTGCAGGCGATCCCGAAGGACGTCTACGAGGCGGCCGAGATGGACGCGGCCTCGCCCTGGCGCGTGCTCACCCGGATCACGCTGCCGCTGCTCATGCCGACGATGCTGGTCGTGATCGTCTTGGCCCTGATCAAAGGCGTGCAGACCTTCGACGAGATCTACGTCTTGACCGGCGGCGGGCCCGGCTCGGCCACGATGCTGATCGTCCAGTACATCTACGAGACCGGCTTCGCCGCCCAGCCGCGCCTCTACGGCCTCGCTGCCGCCGCCTCGCTGCTCTTGGCGGGGCTGTTGATGATCCTCACCCTGCTCCAGCTGCGGCTCAACCGGAAGAGCTATCGTGGCTAGCCTCGCGGGCCCGGGCGTCGTCGACCTTTTGACCCGCACGCGCGGCAAGGGCCGGCTGCACTGGACCGACTGGCTCGCCTATGCCTACCTGCTCTTGGGCGTGTTCTTGATGTTCGGGCCGGTCGTCTGGGTGGTCCTCTCCTCCTTCAAGAGCGAGGCCCAGCTCCTGGAGTTCCCGCCCACGGCCTTGCCCTATGGTCAGCCGAGCGTGCGGGTCGAGGGCTACGAGGAGCCGCTGCCGCTTTTTCGCGTCCGCCTGCCCGACGGGTCGGTCGCGGAGATGGCGCAGGTCCGTCGGATCGGCATCCAGGCCCAGATGGTCGACCCGGCCGCACCCCAGCGGGTGATCCGGGTCGACATCAACGAGCGCGAGCCGGTCCGCACACTGTCCCTCGCCACCGAGAACTACACCGAGCTCTTCGAGCGCTTCCACTTCCTGCGCTATTTGTGGAACTCGGTGTTCATCACGGTCGTGGCCACGCTGCTGATGCTGCTCGTGAACTCGATGGCGGCCTTCGCGCTCGCCAAGTACGATTTCCGCGGCCGCGACGTCGTCTTCGTGTTGACGATCGCTACGCTTCTGATCCCGCCCACCGTGGTGCTGGTGCCGGTCTTCCTCGTGGTCTCCCAGCTGGGCCTGCTCAACACGCCTTGGGGGGTGATCCTGCCGGGTGCTGCGACCCCGACCGGGGTGTTCCTCTTGCGCCAGTACATGCTCACCATCCCCGACGAGCTCTTGGATGCGGCGCGCATGGACAACGCCTCGGAATGGAAGATCTACTGGCGGATCGTGCTGCCGCTCGCCGCCCCGGCGCTCGCCGTGCTCGCGATTTTTGCCGTGACGTGGCGCTGGAACGACTTTCTTCTGCCGCTCATCGTGCTCTCGCAGTCGGAGCAGTTCACGCTCCAGCTCGCCCTCAACTCGTTCAAGGGCGAGATGCATACCCAATGGGGCAATCTTCTGGCGATGACCGTGCTGACCTTGCTGCCGATCACGCTCGTCTTCGGCTTCCTGCAGCGTTACATCACGAGCGGCATCGCCACGACCGGCATCAAGTGAGCCGCCGGCCGTGGCCACCCTCGAGCTCGACCGGGTCGTCAAGCGCTACGGCAGCCTCGAGGTGATCCACGGCGTCGACCTCGAGGTGCCCTCGGGTGCTTTCTGTGTGTTCGTGGGTCCCTCGGGCTGCGGCAAGTCCACGCTGTTGCGCATGATCGCCGGGCTCGAGACGGTGAGCGAGGGCGAGATCCGGATCGACGGGGTGCGGGTCAACGAGGTGCCGGCGGCGCGGCGCGGGCTCGCCATGGTCTTCCAGTCCTATGCTCTCTACCCGCACATGACGGTCCGCCAGAACCTCGCCTTCGGGCTCGAGAATCTGAGAACACCCAAGGCCGAGATCGCCCGGCGGGTGGCCGAGGCGGCGCGGATGCTGCGAATCGAGGAGCTCTTGGAGCGCAAGCCGCGGCAGCTTTCGGGCGGCCAGCGGCAGCGGGTGGCGATCGGCCGGGCGGTCGTGCGCGAGCCCGAGATCTTCCTCTTCGACGAGCCGCTCTCCAACCTCGACGCCGAGCTCCGGGTGCAGATGCGGATCGAACTCAAGGCGCTGCACGGGCGGCTCGGCAACACGATGATCTACGTCACCCACGATCAGGTCGAGGCCATGACCATGGCGGATCTGATCGTCGTCCTCTCCAAGGGGCGGATCGAGCAGGCGGGACCACCGCTCGAGCTCTACCACCGGCCGGCCAACCTGTTCGTCGCCGGTTTCCTCGGCAGCCCCAAGATGAACTTCTTGCCGGTGCGCCCGGCCGAGGGCGGCGTGCGGCTCGAGGACGGCACGCTGCTGCCGCTGCCCGGCACGGCACTCGGCTTCGCGCCGCTCACCCTCGGCATCCGGCCCGAGCGGCTCCTCTTGGAAGGCGCCGGGCCCGGCTCGATCGAGGGCACGGTGCGGCTCGCCGAGCGGCTCGGTGCCGAGACCTATCTCCACCTCGACACCGGCGCCGGGGCGTTGACGGTGCGCACGGGCGGCGAGGCGGCGGCACGGCCGGGCGAGCGGGTGCCGGTGCGGCTGCCGGGCGAGGCCTGCCACCTGTTCGGCCCGGACGGCCGGGTGATCCGTTGCGCACCGCGCGGCTGAGGCTCAGCGCTCGCTCGCAGCCGCGACCGTGCGCAGATAGAAGCGCTGGAGCAAGAGGAAGGGGACGAGGGCCACGAGGATCGCCGTCGAGGCGGCAGCAAAGAGCCCGCCCCAATTCGCGACCTCGAGGGTCACGTTGCGCGCCACCGCGACCTGGATCACGACCCGCTCCGGCCCCGGTGCCGCCACGAGCGGCCAGAAGAAGGCGTCCCACTGGTGGACGAACAGCATCAAGGAGGCGGTGGCGATCGTCGGGCCGGAAAGCGGCAGCGTGAGCTTCCACCAGATCTGCAGCCAGGACGCCCCGTCGACGCGGGCGGCTTCGTAGAGCTCCTTGGGCACGGCTGCGAAGAACTGGCGGAAGAGAAAGACGACGAGCCCGCTCGCGACCTCGGGCAGGATCAAGGCCGCGAAGGTGTCGGTCAGGCCCATGCCGCGGATGAGGACGTAGAGCGGGATCACGATCGATTCGAACGGCATCATGAAGGTCGCGAGCACGATCGCGAACAACAGCCGCTTGAAGGGGAACTCGAAGACCGCGAAGGCGAAGCCCGCGAGCGAGTTGACCGTCACCCCCAGGGCCACGGTCGACAGCGCCACGAACAGGGAATTGGCGACCGCGTGCGGCAGCTCGCCCGACCAGGCCTCGCGCCAATGCTCGAGGGTGAGGCGCTCGGGCAGGAGGGTGGCGAGCCCGAAGCTGCTCGAGGTCGCGAAGATGTCGGCGGCCGGACGAAACGAGGCCACCACGAGCCAATAGATCGGCAAGAGCAAAAGCGTCGCCACGAGGACGAGGGCGCTGTAGCGCAAGAGTGCCAGCACGACGCGACGTGTGGGCGCGCCGCTCATGCGCCGCGCTCGCGCAAGAGGCGCAGCTCGAACACGGCGAGCACGCCGATCACGAGGAGGATGACGCTCGAGATCGCGAGCGCGCGACCCTTGTCGAGATAGGTGAAGGCGGCCTGATAGGCTTCGAACATCAAGAGCGCCGTGGCCCCGTTGGGGCCGCCCTGGGTGATCAGGTAGACCGGGGCGAAGAGGAGGAAGTTGGCGGCGGTGTCGGCCACCAGCACGAAGGCCAGGGGCCTTCGCATCAACGGCAAGGTGACCCAGCGGAAGCGCTGCCAGGGCCCCGCCCCGTCGATCATCGCCGCTTCGTGCAGCTCCTTCGGCACGAGGAGGAGACCGGCCAAGAGGAAGACCATCCAGTAGCCGACCCCCTTCCAGGAGGCGACCGCGATCAGCGTGGCGAGCGCCTGGTCCTCGCTGCGCCAGAAGGGCTGCGGCGGCAGACCGAGGCTGCGCAAGAGCCCGTTGACCGGCCCCATGGTCGGTTCGAGCAGGATCGCCCAGAGGATCGAGGTGAGCGAGAGAGAAACCGTCATCGGCGCCATGTAGGCCGCGCGGAAGAACGGCACGAGCCGCGTCGGCCGCAAGACGAGGAGTGCCAGGCCCAGGGAGATCAGGATCTGCAACGGGTTGACGATCACGTTGAAGAGCAGCGTCACCTCGATCGAATTCCAGAAGGCGGGATCGCGCACGAGACGCTCGTAGTTGCGCAAGCCCACCCAGACCGTCTCGCCGGTGAGCCTCGTCCCGGTGAAGCCACCGAAAAGCGCGATCGCGATCGGGGCCAAGCGGAACAGCGCGAGGCCGACAAGAGCGGGTGCCAGGAACCAGGCGACGACCGACCAGGGCTCGCGGAAGCCGTGTTTCATGCGTCTCGAGGGCCGGGGTAAACGGGGCCGCGGACGAAGAAGAAAACGCACGGCCGGACGCGCGGGCCCGGCCGTGCGCTCGTGTTCACGCTTTGTACTTTTCGAGCTCGCGGTCGATCTTCTGCGCCGCGGCCGATAGCGTCGCCTTGACGTCCGCACCGGTCGTGATGTCGCGCAGTGCGGTCCGCAGGATGTCTTCGTATTCGCGGAAGCCCGGGGTGGCGGGGCGCGGCACGGCCGTGTGCTCGAGCTCGTAGCGCACGATCTTCCACATGTCGGTCTCGAAGCGACGGGCTTCTTTCTCCCAGACCGATTTGAGCACGGGCGGATAGGGCCGGAGCTCGAACCACAGCACCTGGAGATCGTGGCTCATGAAGTGGTCGATCAGGGCCAGCGCTTCTTTCTGGTGTCGGGTGCGCGGATTGACGCCGATGTGCCAGGCCCCGGTCGGGGTGACGGCCTTGCCCTTCTCGAAGCGCGGGTAGGGAGCGACGCCGAGCTCGATGTCGGGGTATTTGTTCTTGATCGTGGCCTCGTTGAAGGTGCCGGCCACCAGGAACGCGATCTTGCCGTTGCCGAACTGCTCGACCGGGAGATTGGGGTCGAACAGGCCTTGCGGGCTCACCTTCCACTCGGTGTAGAGCTTCTGCATGAACGTGTAGGCCTCGAGGAAGGCCGGGCCGTCGACATAGCCCGTGGCCCTGAGCCCGTCGGCCGAGAGCGCCACGCCGCCCAGCGACTGGGCGAGCGGCAGGAGCATGTAGGGCCGCTCCTGCTGCTCGAAGGAGAAGCCCCACTGGTTCTTGGCCGGATCGGAGAGCTTCTTGGCGGCCTCGACCAGCCGCTCCCAGGTCCAGCGCCGCTCGACGTCGGCCGGCGGCGGCTCGATGCCGGCCTCGCGCAACAGCTTCTTGTTGTAGAAGAGGACGGGGCAGGAGCTGCCGAAGGGGGCGGAATAGATCTTGCCCTGCCAGCTCGCCGCCTCGATCGCCGACTTCGTGAAGCGGCTCGCGTCGAGATGCGGGGTGAGATCCAGAAGATGACCGCGGGCGGCGTAGGACGCGGTCAAGGGCGAATCGCAGATGAAGATGTCCGGATCGGGGGTGCGGGCACCGAGCCGGACCTCGAGGGTCTGGAAGATCTGGACGAAGGGGATGGTCTCGACCTGCAAGTCGACGTCCGGACGCGCCGCCCGGAAGCTGTCCATCAAGGGCTTGACCTGTCCCTCGGGCCAGCCCATCCAGATCACTTTGAGTGTGGTCTTGGCTTGCGCGCGAAGCGGCCGCGTGGCCAACAGCGCGGTCGTCGCCGCGGCACCGGCGAGACCCGCGCGGCGGGAAAGACGGGTCATCGGTCCACCTCCTCTTCCTCTCGTTCGGTCGACCGGCGCGCAGGAGCCTGAAGCGTGCCCTCGCCACCGCCGACCGACGCCTCTTGGACCCGGCTCGGTGGCAGCACGATGACGAAGCTTTTCTTCGTGGGCGATCCCGGCGTCGACGACGCGGTCGCGATCCGCCTCGCCCGAAGCGCGCGCAGCGGCGCTGCCCGTGCCCGGACCACGCGCACCCGGCCGCGCGCCGCGCCGGCCCGCGTAGTCGCTGCCCTCGCTCTGGTGGCTGCGCCGAGACGCCAGCCGCCTCGGGGGCGCAAATGGAGCGATTTCGAGAAAAAATTTCCGCTCGCTCCGCCTGCCGGCTAGGGTCCCCGACAAAGGTGGAAGCACCCGGGAGGGGGGACCAGATGACCGACGATATGCTGCACGTGATGGAATGGCACAACGGCGAGAAGGAGTTCTCGCCCTTCTCGGACGCCGAGATGAAGCGGCGGCAGAACGACGTGCGGCGATGGATGGCCGCCAACGACGTCGATGCGTGTCTTTTCACCAGCTACCACTGCATCAACTACTACTCCGGCTGGCTCTATTGTTACTTCGGTCGCAAGTACGGCATGGTCGTCACCCATGACGCGGCGACGACGATCTCGGCCGGGATCGACGGCGGCCAACCCTGGCGGCGCAGCTTCGGCAACAACATCACCTATACCGACTGGCGGCGCGACAATTTCTACCGCGCGGTCCGGCAGCTGACCGTCGGCGTCAGGCGGCTGGGGATCGAGTTCGACCACGTCAGCCTCGACTTCCGCAAGGCGCTCGAAGCCGCGCTGCCGGGGGTGGAGTTCGTCGACGTGGGCCAGCCCTCGATGTGGATGCGCACGATCAAGTCGGCGGAGGAGCAGAAGCTCATTCGCCTGGGCGCGCGGATCGCCGACATCGGCGGCGCGGCCTGCGTCGCGGCGGTCAAGGCGGGCGTGCCCGAGTACGAGGTCGCGATCGCCGGCACCAACGCGATGATCCGCGAGATCGCGAAGTCCTTCCCCTTCGTCGAACTCATGGACACCTGGACGTGGTTCCAGTCGGGCATCAACACCGACGGCGCGCACAACCCGGTCACGAACCGCAAGATCCGCTCGGGCGACATCCTGTCGCTCAACACCTTCCCGATGATCTTCGGCTACTACACCGCGCTGGAGCGCACGCTGTTCTGCGACTATTGTGACGACGCCAGCCTCGACATCTGGCAGAAGAACGTGGCCGTCCACCGCCGCGGGCTCGAACTCATCCGGCCGGGTGCGAAGTGTAACGAGATCGCGCTCGAGCTGAACGAGATGTACCGCCAGTGGGGTCTCTTGAAGTACCGGAGCTTCGGCTACGGGCATTCCTTCGGCGTGCTCTGCCACTATTACGGTCGCGAGGCGGGCGTCGAGCTGCGCGAGGACATCGAGACGGAGCTGAAGCCCGGCATGGTGGTGTCGATGGAGCCGATGGTCATGCTGCCCGAGGGCGTGCCGGGGGCCGGCGGCTATCGCGAGCACGACATCCTGATCGTGACCGAGACGGGGGCCGAGAACATCACCGGCTTCCCCTTCGGCCCCGAGCACAACATCATCAAGAACTGATCCCGCATCGAGAACTGATCCTGCGAGACGATTGGTCGCGAGGGGCCGGTACGCCGGCCCCTTTTTTCGTTCGCCTTCGTCGTTCGGCCATCCTTCGAAGCACGAAGAACGAGGGGCCGCCAAAGGTCCCGCTCCTCCCTCGAGAGCGACGAGGAGGCGAGCCCGGCTGTAGGGTCTCGCAAGGTCGTTCACCCGGTTCGGGGCCGGGCTGCGATCTCCGAAGTCCAGCCGAGGCCCCCGAACGGACGAACGACCGGCGCGGAATGCCCGCCCGACCCTCCGCTGTCGAAACCTGATCCTCGCGCGCGTCTCGCCGGGTCGGGTGGGCTGCGGAGGCGGTGCAGGCCTGCGGTGTCGCTGGCCGGACCCTCGGCCCTCGGGAGCACGGTCGGGCCCTGGTCGGCGCTCGCCGCGGTCGCGTTGCGCCAGCAAGCGTCTGCGCATGCGGCCGCCCGAAGCGGCGGTGGCAGGCCGCTCGGCACCTAGACCCTGGTGCGAGAACGGGCCCACGGCCTGCCCCGACCGTCCGGAGGCGCGCGCAACGACGATTCGCGCCCACGACCCGACGGGTTCCTCGGCTCGAGAGCACGCCCCGTGCTCGACGGCCTGCCTGCGCTCGCTGCGCCGAACAAGCCGATTCGAATCGACGCCTAGCCGAACTCGGCCCGCAGTGCCGCCACGATCCCGCGGGTGCAGACCTCGAGCAGAATGTGCCCCTTTTCGACCGTGGCCGCCTTGGGCGAGGAGAGCGTGCCCGAGGGCGGGGTGCGCTCGGGGCGCACGGGGTAGACGTCGTAGGGCGGAAAGGTCGCGGGCGGGTGGTCCACCGCACGGTCGAGCTGCACGAGATCGGGGTGCAGCGCCAGCATCAGCGAGGTCTCGAGCACGCCGCCATGCTCCACCTCCCAGCCGGGGAAGCCGTCGGGATAGAGGCGGGCGATGGCCTCGCGGTCCACGAAGTCCCAGTAGGAGAGGACGACGACCTTGAGATCGGCGATCCCGTCCCAGCGCAGCTCGCGCAGCGCGAGGTCGATGCCTTCCGTGATGAACCAGGAATTCTCGAAATGCCCGTTGACGAGGCAGAGCTTGCGCACGCCGTGGCGGGCGAATTCCTTCACCACGTCCTTGAGCACCGCGACCATCGTCGCGCCGTCGAGGCTCGTGGTGCCCGGCAGGTGGTTCCCGCCGCCCGACTTCTGGTGCGACTTGTAGCCGTAAGTGACGGGCGGTGCCACCAGCGCGCCGATCTCCACGGCCACGCGGCGCGCGAACTCGGTGGGCAGAAGAACGTCGACGTGCAGCGGCATGTGATGGCCGTGCTGCTCCATCGATCCGACGGGGATCAGGATCGGCGTCCGGCCGTCTTTCACGGTGGCGTGGTAGTCGGGCCAGGGCAGTTCGGCGGCGAAGACGGTAGAACCTTTCATGGCGGCCAAGTCCCTCGAAGGTGGCGGGACGGTTCTAGGTTGTCGGGGCCGCATCTGGAAGGTAAATTGCTTTTATGCTTCGATTGTCGGGGCAAATCCATGGCGTTTCTCGTCAACCTGCCGACGGATCTCTTGCGCACCTTCGTCGCGGTGGTGGAGCTCGGCGGGCATTCCAAGGCCGGGGCGGTGCTGGGCCGCAGCCAGCCGGCGATCTCGCTCCAGATCCGCCGCCTCGAAGAGATCGTCCGCGCCCCGCTCCTGCGGCAGGAGGGCCGCGGGATCCACCCCACCACCGAGGGCGAGGCGCTTCTCGCTTACGCGCGCGAGATCCTGCGGATCAACGACGAGGCGGTGTGCCATTTTTACCGGTCGAACATCGCGGGCGTGTTGCGTATCGGCCTGCCCACCGATTATGCCGTGGCATTCCTGCAGAACACGCTCACGACCTTTCTGCGCAACAACCCCGATGTCGATCTCGAGATCCGCTGCGATCTCAGCCGCGAGCTGCACCGATTGTTTCGCGGCGACGAGCTCGACATCATCGTGGCCACCATGCCCGGCGAGCGGATGCCCTATCTCTCCCGCGCGTGGGTGGAGCAGCCCCTCTGGGCAGCGGCCGAGGGCTTCACGCTCCCCCCGGACCGAGCGGTCCCGCTCGGCGCCCATCTCGAGGGCTGCGACTACCGGGCCCGCATGATCGGCGCCCTCGACGCGACGTCGCGGCGCTGGCGCATCGTCTACACCGGGCCGGGGATTTCGGGGCTCCAGAACGCGGTGCTGAACGGCATCTGCGTCACCGCGCTGACCCGGGCCACGATGCTGCCCGGCATGCGCGAGCTGACCGAGGCCGAGGGCTTCCCGAAGCTCGAGCCGCTGCGGATCGGGCTCTTCTACAAGCATCCGCGGCTCTCGGCGGCCGGCGTCAAGCTCGTGAGCGAGCTCGTTGCCGGCCTCGAAAGCGTGAGCTCGGGAGTCCACCTCTGGCATCCCGAGGGTCCCCGGACGGATAATCGGCGCTAATCAACGGATTTCGAAAACCGATTTCGCGAGTCGTCGCCGATCTCCTAACGTCGCGTTGGGAAGAAATCGCCATCGCGCCTCGAACGAAGGAGGCTTCGGGATGACCACGACTCGTCGCACGACCGCGGGCCTGACGCGGCGGGGCATGCTAGCGACCGGCGCTGCGGCGCTGGCCGCGCCGATGCTGTCGCGCCGCGCCTTCGCCGAGCCGACCAAGCTCACCATGCTGGCCTGGTACGGCCACGCCGAACCCGACATCGTGGCCGAGTTCGAGGCCGCGAACAACGTCAAGTTCGTGCCGAAGTACTATACCGGCGGCGGCAACATGCTGGCGCTCATCTCGCAGTCGCCCCCCGGCACCTTCGACATCATCCTGTCGGATGCCGAATACGTCCAGGCGCTGCACGCTGCGGGCTATCTCGAGCAGCTCGACCCGAACGACTATCCGCTCGACGAGTTCTTCCCCGAGTTCCAGCGGTTCCCCGGCAACTGGGCCGACGGCAAGCTGTTCTCGATCATCACCCGGTTCGGCTTCCTCGGCGTGGCCTACAACACCGATGCGCTCACCGAGGCCGAGGCATCCACTTACAACGTCTTCTGGAACCCGAAGCTCAAAGGCAAGGTCGGCCATTTCGACTGGCACCTGCCGAACCTCGGCCAGATCAGCCTCTTGAACGGCAACGCCAATCCCTACGACATCGACGAAACCGCGTGGAACGCGGTGAAGCGCAAGACGCTGTCGCTGCGGCCCCAGATCGGCGGGTTCTTCGACTACGGCGGAACCTTCGCCTCGCTCAACAACGGCCAGATGCTCGCCTTCTGCGGGATCGGTGACTGGATCACGGGCGTCCTCCAGAAGAACGGTGCGAAGGTGCGCACGGCGATCCCCGAGGAAGGCGGACTGCAGTGGTCCGAGTGCTTCTCGATCGGCAAGGGTTCGAAGAAGGCCGAGCTCGCGAAGAAGTGGATCCAGTACATCACCTCGGCCCGCGGGCAGGCGAAGTCGGCGCAGATGGCCGCCTATCCGGCCCTGATCCCCAACCAGAAGGGATGGAAGGTGCTCCAGGCCGAGAACCCTGCCGAGGCGAAGCGCCAGGGCATGACCAACGAACCCGGCAACGTCATCGACATGATCCGCGCCGGGCGCATCAAGTATCGGCAGTGGCCGGTCCAGCAGTCTCTCGAGACCTGGAACGACTTCTGGTCGGAATACAAGAGCGCCTGACCCCGGGGTTCCAGGTGCGGGCGGGCCGGGGACGCTCCGATCGCCCGCCCGCACCGCACCAGTGGGCGCGAGAATGCCGATGCGACGCCCGATCTCCCTCTACGGACTGACCTTCTCGCTGCCGCTTTTGATCTGGCAGATTCTTTTTTTCGTCTTCCCTCTGCTTTTCCTCGTGGCATTGTCGTTCTGGAGGGTCCGGAACTTCGCCCTGCAGCCCGCCTTCGACACCGTGAACTGGACCACGATGTACGGTCGGCCGGTGTTCTGGCAGGCCTACGGGACGACGTTGGCGCTGGCCGCGGCGGCCTCGGTCCTCACGAGCGTGCTGGCCTTCCCGGCCGCCTATGCCATGGCCTTCAAGCTGTCCGACGGCCTCCGCCGCTGGGCGATCTTCCTCATGGTGATCCCGTTCTTCACCAGTTATCTGGTGCGGGTCTACTCTTGGCAGATTTTTCTCTCCGACAACGGCATCATCAATGTCGTACTCGGCTGGATGGGGCTCGGTCCCTTCCGCATGCTCAATACCGTCGGCGCCACGATGGTGGGCTATCTCACGCTGAGCTTCCCGCTCGTGGTGTTGCTGCAGTTCTTCAGCCTGGCCGCTGTCGACCGCACCCTCGTCGAAGCGGCGCACAACATGGGCTGCGGGCGGCTGCGCACGGTGTTCGCGGTGATCGTCCCCTCGGCCCGGACCGGTCTCGTCATCGCGGCCCTGTTCTGCTTCATCCTCTCGTTCGGCGACTTCGTGAGCCCCATCTATCTGGGTGGCGCCTCGCCCACCACCCTCTCGATCCTCATCACCGACACGACGAAGGCCGGCCAGCAATGGCCTCGCGCCGCCGTCATCGCGCTCACGATGATCGGCACGCTGCTCGCGGTCGCCTTCGCCGCCGTCAAGTTCGCGTACAGGAGTAAACAGGCATGAGCGGGGCGGCCGAGCTGAACCGCAGCCGGGCCGTGGACTGGGCGTTGACCGCCTATCTCGTCCTCGCCTTCGCGTTCGTCTTCGCCCCGATCGCGGCGAGCTTCGTCTTCTCGTTCAATTC
>JANWZN010000064.1 GCA_025054575.1 Geminicoccaceae bacterium
GCATCTGGCCCGCCACCCGCACCGCTTCCTCGAGGGCATGCTGATCGCGGGCGAGGTGGTCGCGGCCGAGCGGCACTGGATCTATCTGCGCGACGAATATCCCCACATCCGGCTGCTCCTGGAGCGCGCGATCGCCGAGCTCCTCGCCGAGGGCCTGGTCGAGCCCGGGCGGATCGTGCTGCGCCGCGGTGCCGGTGCTTACATCTGCGGGGAGGAATCGGCGCTCATCGAGAGCCTAGAGGGCAAGCGCGGGCTGCCGCGGCATCGCCCGCCCTACGTCGCCGAGCGCGGCCTGTTCGGCCGGCCCACGCTCGTCAACAATGTCGAGACGCTCGCCTGGGTGCCGCCGATCCTCGAGAAAGGGGCCGACTGGTTCGCCGCGCAGGGACGGCGCGGAGCCAAGGGCCTGCGCTCCTTCTCGGTCTCGGGGCGGGTGCGCGAGCCCGGCGTCAAGCTCGCCCCGGCCGGCATCAGCTTGCGCGAACTCGTCGAGGAGTTCTGCGGCGGCATGGCGCCGGGCCACGAGCTCGCGGCCTATCTGCCGGGCGGCGCCTCGGGCGGCATCCTGCCGGCCCGGCTCGCCGATCTGCCGCTCGATTTCGGCACCCTCGAGCCGCAGGGCTGCTTCGTCGGCAGCCACGCCGTCGTGGTCCTGTCGCAAAAGGACGATCTGCGGGCGGTGGCACGCAACCTGATGGCCTTCTTCGCCGACGAGTCCTGCGGCCAGTGCACGCCCTGTCGGGTCGGCACCGAGAAGGCGCTGGCACTCATGGAACGGCCGCGCTGGGACGGTGCCTTGCTCGCCGAACTCTCGCGGGCGATGCGCGACGCCTCGATCTGCGGCCTGGGCCAAGCCGCCCCCAACCCGCTCGACAGCCTCTTTCGCCATTTCCCCGAACTGTTCGGCGCGGGCGAGCTGCCGCGCCCGGTGGAGGACTGACCCCTTGAGCGAGCCCGTCCTCTTCACCCTCGACGGCCAGCAGGTGCAGGCCCGGCCGGGGGAGACGATCTGGCAGGTGGCCCGGCGCCTCGGCGTCGAGATCCCGCATCTGTGCTGGTTGCCGGAGCCCGGCTACCGGGCCGACGGCAATTGCCGCGCCTGCATGGTCGAGATCGAGGGCGAGCGGACGCTCGCCGCCTCCTGCATCCGCAAGCCCGCGGCCGGGATGGTCGTGCGCACGGCCTCGCAGCGGGCGGTGCAGGCGCGGCGGATGGTGATGGAGCTCCTGCTCGCCGACCAGCCGCCGCGCGCCGATGCCCACGACCGCACGAGCCGCTTGTGGTCCTGGGCCGAGCGGATCGGCGTGGTCGAGAGCCGCTTCCCGGCGCGCGCGGAGAAGCCGGCAGCCGACTGGTCGCATCCGGCGATGGCCGTGCAGCTCGATGCCTGCATCCAGTGCAATCTCTGCGTGCGCGCCTGCCGCGAGGTCCAGGTCAACGACGTGATCGGCATGGCCTATCGCGGCGCGCACAGCAAAATCGTCTTCGACCAGGACGATCCGATGGGCGGCTCGACCTGCGTGGCGTGCGGCGAGTGCGTCCAGGCCTGCCCGACGGGTGCCCTGATGCCGGCAGCACTCGTCGATCGCGCGAGCGGGCGCGGCGGCTACGAGGCCGACCGCTCGGTCGAGAGCGTGTGCCCCTATTGCGGCGTGGGCTGTCGGGTCACCTTCCACGTCCGCGGCGACCGGATCGCCTGGGTCAGCGGCGCGAACGGCCCGGCCAACGAGAACCGGCTCTGCGTCAAGGGCCGCTTCGGCTTCGACTATGTCCGCAGCCCCGAGCGGCTGACCGTGCCGCTGATCCGCCGCCCGGACGCCCCCAAGACGGTCGACCCGCCGATCGACCCCGCCGACCCCTGGACGCATTTCCGCGCGGCCACCTGGGAAGAGGCGCTCGACGTCGCGGCTTCGGGCTTGCGGCGGATCAAGGAGCGCTTCGGCGCCGGGGCGCTCGCCGGCTTCGGCTCGGCCAAGGGCTCGAACGAGGAGGCCTATCTCTTCCAGAAGCTCGTCCGCACCGCGTTCGGCACCAACAATGTCGACCACTGCACCCGGCTCTGCCACGCCTCCTCGGTCGCGGCCCTCATGGAGGGGATCGGCACGGGTGCGGTGACGGCACCCTTCACCGAGGCGCTCAACGCCGATCTGATCGTGGTCATCGGTGCCAACCCGACCGAGAACCACCCGGTGGCCGCCACCTACATCAAGCAGGCGGTCGCGCGCGGAGCCAAGCTCGTGGTGATGGACCCGCGCGGCCAGGCGCTGCGCCGCCACGCCACCTGGATGCTGCAGTTCACCCCGGGCAGCGACGTGGCGCTGTTGACCGCGCTCCTCAACGTCGTCGTCAGCGAAGAGCTCTACGATCGCCAGTACGTGGCCGCCCACGTCCAGGGGTTCGAGGAGCTCGCGGCGCATGTGCGCGCCTTCCCGCCCGAGGCGATGGCGCCCTTGTGCGGCATCCCGGCCGAGACCCTGCGCGAGGTCGCCCGCGCCTTCGCCCGCGCCCGGGCCGCGATCGTCTTCTGGGGCATGGGCGTCTCGCAGCACGTCCACGGCACCGACAATTGCCGGGCGCTCATCGCTTTGACCCTGATCTGCGGCCATGTCGGCCGGCCGGGCACGGGGCTGCACCCGCTGCGCGGGCAGAACAACGTCCAGGGCGCCTCGGACGCTGGGCTCATCCCCATGGTCTTCCCCGACTACCACAAGGTCGGCGACGCGGCCTGGCGGGCCAAGCTCGAAGCGCTCTGGGGTCACCCGCTCGACGCCGCCCCCGGTCTCACGGTGGTCGAGATCGTCCAGGCGGCGGCCGCCGGTGCCATCCGCGGCATGTACGTGATGGGCGAGAACCCGGCGATGTCGGATCCCGACAGCCACCACGCCCGGATCGCGCTCGCGCGGCTCGAGCATCTCGTCGTCCAGGACATCTTCTTGACCGAGACCGCGATGTACGCGGACGTGGTCCTGCCCGCCTCGGCCTGGCCCGAGAAATCGGGCACGGTGACCAACACCAACCGCCAGGTCCAGCTCGGCCGGCCGGCACTGGAGCCGCCCGGCGAGGCGCGCCAGGACTGGTGGATCATCCAGGAGATCGCCCGCCGGCTCGGCCTCGACTGGAATTATCGGGGTCCGGCCGACGTTTTCGCCGAGATGAAGCGGGTGATGCCCTCGCTCGACAACATCAGCTGGGAGCGGCTCGAGCGCGAGGGCTCGGTCGCCTATCCCTGCCCCGCCCCCGACCATCCCGGCGACGGGGTGATCTTCGCCGAAGGCTTCCCGACGGCCGACGGTCGAGCGCGGCTGGTTCCGGTCTCGCCCGTGCCACCCTCCGAGCAGCCCGACGAGGAGTTCCCGTTCGTCCTGATCACCGGTCGCACGCTCGAGCACTGGCACACCGGTGCCATGACCCGGCGCGCGAGCGTGCTCGATGCGCTCGAGCCCGAGCCGTTCTGCGCCATGGCGCGGGCCGATCTCGAGCGGCTCGGCCTGCGGCCGGGCGATCGCCTGCGGCTGTCGACCCGGCGGGGTGCGATCGAACTCATGGCGCGCGAGGATCCGGCGATCGCACCCGGGACCGTCTTCGTGCCCTTCTGCTACGTCGAGGCGGCCGCCAACCTCCTCACCCGTCCCGAGCTCGACCCGTTCGGCAAGATCCCCGAGTTCAAGTACTCGGCCGCCCGGGTCGAGCCGGTCCGGGCGAGCGTTCCGGCCTGAGCCCACCCGGCCGGTCGAAGCGCGCTCAGCCGGGCGGGCGAAGATCGCGCTCGCCGCCGAGCAGCGAGCGGGCGAGCTCCTCGACGTCGCTCGCCGCCGGTGCCGTCGGGTGGCGGGCGAGCAGCGGCCGCTGGCGGGCGATCGCATCCGCCACGCGCGGATCGCGACGGACCACGCCCACGACCGGCAGCTCGCGATCGAGGAAGCGGCGCGCGGTCGCGACCAGGGTGTGGGCGGCGCCGAGCCCGTCCGCCCGGTCCTCGGCCATGTTGACCACGAGGCCGAGCCCGGCATGGTCCTTGAGCCCGACCTTGAGGAGCGCATAGGCGTCGGTGAGCGCCGTCGGCTCCGGCGTGGCGACCAGGAGGACCCGGCGGGCGAGCCGGGCGAGCCGCAGCGTGCGCGGCCCGATCCCGGCCGGCAGGTCGAAGAGGGCCGCGTCGTAACCGCCGGCCAGGATCTCGATCTCGCGCGCGAGGCGCTCGAGGGCCTCGCCCTGGAGGGCGGCGAGGCTGCGCCAGCCCGAGGGACCGAGCAGGAGGTCGAGACCGGTCTGCGGATCCCGGACGACCATTTCGGCGAGCGGCCGGCCCTCGGCCAGGGCGCGACCGAGGTGGCGATCGTCGACGAGGCCGAGCTGGACGTCGACATTGGCGAGGCCGAGGTCGACGTCGACCACGAGCACCCGTGCACCTTTGCGCACGAGCGCGTGCGCGAGGCTCACGGCCAAGACGGTCTTGCCCACACCCCCTTTGCCGGAAGCGAGCGCGATGCTGCCGATCATGCGGCGTCTCCCGTCTCTCGACCGGCGCGGGCCACGAGCAGCCGGGCGAGGCCAGCGGCACTCCAAGGCAGAAGCGGCTTGCCGATGAGCGGGCTCGTGGCCGCCATGGCGAGCTCGAGGCCGAGCTCGGCGGCGGCCAGGATACCGCCGAGCCTGCGGGCGGCATCGAGCCGCGTCGTGATCATCCGTCGGACCCCCATGACCTGGAAGTTTGCGGCGAGCTCGGCGCAATCGTCGGGTTGCAGACCGGCCGGGAGGACCAGGACCGGCTCGCATCCCGATCGGCGGACGAGTGCTGCGAGCTCGACCATCTCGTCGCGTCGAAACGGATTGACGCCGGGTCCGTCGACCAGGAGCGGGCGGCCGCGGTCGACGGAGAGCGGTCCCTCGCCCAATGGCCGCGGCTCGATGCCGAGCGGTGCCAAGAGGCCGCGGAGCTGGTCGAAACCCCCGGCCCGGGCGAGATCGGCGCTCGCGACCTCGGGCAGGCGCCCGGCCAGCCGCGCCATCGCCGCGAGGCGCGCGACCACGGCGGTCTTGCCGGCGCCCGGTGGCCCGACCACGAGGATCGGGGTGTCCGGCGGTGCGCCCTCGGCCGGGAAGCGGTAGCGGCGGGCCAGCGCCTCGGCCAAGAGCACGGCCGGATCGACCGCCGCGACGGTCGGTGCGGCGGCGAGCACGGCCTCGCTGCGGGCCTCGTCGAGCCCGTGATGGCGCAGGGTGGCGCGCACCACCTCGCGGGTCGGGCTCGTGGCCGGCCGCGCCAGGAGCTGCTCGAGGTCGGGCTCGCGCGTGTCGGCGGCGGCGGTGAGGCGGACGATCCCCGCCTCCTCGCGGCTGGCGACGATCACCGCGTCCGCTCCGAGTGCCGCCCGCATGAGCGCGAGCGCCTCTTGCATGGTCGGAGCCTCGAAGGTTCGCAGTCGCATGGCTCACACCTGACCGAGCGCCTTGAGGCGCGCCTTGGGATGGATCTCGTTGTGCGAGAGCACGACGGTCGCCGGCCGGAACCGCTCGACGATCGAGCGGACATAGGGGCGGATCTGCGGGCTCGTGACCAGGACCGGCAGCTCGCCCTTGAGGGCTTGCGCCTCGAACGCGTCGCGCACCGCGCGGATGAAGTCCTGCAGGCGAGAGGGTGCGAGCGCCAGCTGGCGCTCCTCGCCCTGGCCGACCAGGGCCTCGGCGAAGGCCTGCTCCCACTCGGCCGAGAGGCTCAAGACCGGGATGTAGCCGGCCGGCCCGGTGCAGGCGGTGCTGATCTGCCGAGCCAGGCGCGACCGGACGTGCTCGATCACGAGCACGATGTTCTGGGTGTGGCCGACCGCCTCGGCGATGGCTTCCAGGATCAGCTTGAGGTCGCGGATCGAGACCCGCTCGGCCAACAGCCCCTGCAGCACGCGCTGGATGCCGCCGGTCGTGATCCGAGCCGGGACCAGATCGGCCAACAGCTTCTGATAGTCCTCGCCGAGATCCTTCAAGAGCTTCTGGGTCTCGGCGAAGGTCAGGAGTTCGGCCAGATACTCTTTGATGACCTCGGTCAGATGCGTGGTCAGCACGGTCGCGGGATCGACCACGGTGCAGCCGCGGGCGATCGCCTCCTCGCGGAGTGTCGGAGCGATCCATTTCGCCTGGAGCCCGAAGGTCGGCTCCGTCGTCTCTTCGCCCGGCAGCTCGATCGGTCGACCCAGCGGATCCATCACCAGAAGGGCAGCCGGACGCAGCTCGCCGCGGCCGCCCTCTAGTTCTTTGATGCGGACCACGTAGGTGTTGGAGGGGAGCTGGATGTTGTCCTGGATGCGGACCGAGGGGAGAACGAAGCCCAGCTCCTGGGCGAGCTGACGCCGGAGTGCCCGGATCTGGTCGGTGAGCCGCCCGCCCTGGGCTTCGTCGATCAGCGGCAACAGGCCGTAGCCCAGCTCGAGGCGGATCGGATCGATCGCGAGCGCGGCGGCGACACCTTCTTCGGCCGCGGGCTGCGGGCGCGTCGGCGCGGCGGCGACCGGCTCGCTGGCCGGAGCGCTGCGTGGACGGCTGCGCGTGGCGAGCCAGCCGGCACCCGCAGCCAGCGCCAGAAACGGCACGGCAGGAAGACCGGGCAAGAGCGCGAGCGCGCCGGCGAGCCCGGCGGTCACGCCGAAGGCCCGCGGATAGGCGCCGAACTGGGAGAGCAGCGCCTGGTCGGCGCGGCCCGTCACGCCGGCTTTGGTGACGAGGAGACCGGCTGCTACCGAGACGAACAGGGCCGGGATCTGGGAGACGAGGCCGTCGCCCACCGTGAGCAGGCTGTAGGTGCGCGCCGCCTCGGCGAAGCTCAGGCCCATCTGACCGACGCCGATCAACAGACCGGCCGCGAGGTTGATGGCGGTGATGAGCAGGCCGGCGATGGCGTCGCCGCGGACGAACTTGGCGGCACCGTCCATGGCGCCGAAAAAGGCGCTCTCTTCCTCGAGTGCGCGGCGCCTCGCGCGCGCCGTGGCCTCGTCGATCAGCCCGGCCGAGAGATCGGCGTCGATCGCCATCTGCTTGCCCGGCATCGCATCGAGCGAGAACCGGGCGGCGACCTCGGCGATGCGGCCCGAGCCCTTGGTGATCACGACGAAATTCACGATCACGAGGATCGCGAACACGATCAGCCCGATCACGAAGCTGCCTTGCATGATGAAGCCGCCGAAGGCGGCGATCACCTGGCCCGCCGCGGCCGGGCCGCCATGTCCTTCGGCCAGGATCAAGCGGGTCGAGGCCAGGTTGAGCGCGAGCCGCAGCATCGTCGCGATCAACAGCACGGTCGGAAAGCTGTTGAAGTCGAGCGGCTTCTCGATGAAGAGTGCCGTCAACAGGACGAGCACCGAGAGACTGATCGAGATCGCGAGCAAGAGGTCCAACAGCAGAGGTGGCAGGGGCAGGATCAGGACCACGAGGATCGCGACCACGCCCAGGCCCAAGAGCACGTCGCCTTGCTGCAAGGCGCGCGCGAGGCCGGCCCAGCCGCCGGATCCGAGCCGGAGCGATGCCAGGCTCAGCACGGCTCGCTCTCCGCGGCGCGGCCGACCGTCTCCGGCCCGGGCGGCGGGATCGCTACGCCCTCTTCGGCATACTGCTTGAGCTTGTTGCGCAGGGTCCGGATCGAGATGCCGAGGATCGTCGCGGCGTGCGTCCGGTTGCCGGCGGTGTGCCGCAGCGTGTCGATGATCAGATCACGCTCGACCTCGGCGATCGTCCGGCCGACGAGGGTCGCCGGCAGGGGCGATGGTGTCGCGCCGAGGACCGGTGGGTTCGTGCTCGGCGCGAGCAGGATCGCTTCGGGCCCGATCGTCGGGCCGCGGGCGAGCAGCACGGCGCGATGCATGCAATTCTCGAGCTCGCGGACATTGCCGCGCCAGGGATGACGGAGGAGCAAGGCGAGTGCCTCGGGGCTCGGAGCACGCTCGGGCAGACCGTTGAGCCGCGCGAAGTTGCTCGCGAAGTGCCGGGCGAGCACCTCGATGTCGCGGGGTCGCTCGCGTAGCGGCGGCAGGTGCAGGCCCAAGACGTTCAAGCGAAAATAGAGGTCCTCGCGAAACACGCCCGCCTCGACCGCCTTGCGCAGGTCGCGGTTGCTGGTCGCGATCAAGCGGATGTCGACTTTGACCGGCCGCGTGCCGCCGACCCGGTCGATCTCGCGTTCCTGGATCGCGCGCAGGAGTTTGGCCTGCAGGCGCGGGTCCATTTCGGTGATCTCGTCGAGCAGGAGCGTGCCGCCGTTGGCCTCCTCGAACTTGCCGATCCTGCGGGCGACCGCACCCGTGAAGGCGCCGCGCTCGTGGCCGAACAGTTCGCTTTCGAGCAGGTTGTCCGGGATGGCGGCGCAATTGACCGAGACGAACGGCCCTCCCGAGCGTCGGCTGTGACGATGAATGAAGCGCGCCATCACCTCTTTGCCGGTGCCGCTCTCGCCCGTGATGAGCACGCTCGCTTCGGCCGGCGCGTACTGGCGCGCGAGCGCGATCACGGCCTGCATCGCCGGGTCTTCGCTCACGAGCTCGCGGGCGTCGCCGGCGAGGCTCGCGATCAGCGCGGCGATCAATTGCGGGTCGGGCGGCAAGGGTACGAATTCCTTGGCGCCTGCCCGGATCGCGGCACCCGCGGCGCGCGGCTCCGCGTCGATCCCGTACGCCACCACGGGAAGCCAGATGCGCTCGGCCTCGAGGCGACGCACGAGGGCCGATATGTCGAGCCGGACGTCGGCCAGCAGGAGGTCGGCGCCGCGGCCTTCGCGGAGATCCGCAAGCGCCGCTTCGATCTCGCCCCGATGCCGGACCTCGGCACCCCGCCCGGCCGCGATCGCGCAAGCCTCGACCACCTCGCGACCGCGCTCGCCGACCACCAGAACCCGCATCCTCGCGCACTCCCTCGTTGGACTAGCACGGCCGCCGGCGCCGGGGGCGGGACGGCTGGCGCCTCGGGCGGCCGATCCCGGTCGCGACACAGCCGGACCCCGAGCCCGGCGCGAGGAGCCGGGGCTGGCCTGCGCATGTGCGTTCGACGGCGGCCCGGTCCGGCCCGGTCTTGGCCGCTTGGTCGGGCCGAGCCCGGCGGGGCGGGGCCGGATCGCGTGAACGATCGGGCCGGATCGGTACGGTCGTCGCGATCCCGTTCATGGCGCGCCCTTGACGATCTCGGTCATGGTGACCCCGAGGCGATCGTCGACGATCAAGATCTCGCCGCGGGCCACCAGCCGATTGTTGACGTAGATGTCGATCGGCTCGCCGACCTTGCGGTCGAGCTCGACAACGGCACCGCGCCCCAAGCGGAGCAGGCGATTGACCGGCATCGTGGCTTTACCCAATACCGCCGAGAGCTGGACCGGTACGTCGTAGACGGCGCTCAGTTGGTCGACCGTCGGCGGGCCGGCCGTGGCCGGTCGTGCCTCCTCGGCGGTCGCGGTCGGGGCGATCGGTTCGAGTTCGCTGTCCTTGGCGGCCACGTCACGCTCCTTGGTTCGACTGGCTAGCACTCGGCACGGCCAGAAGCTCTCGCAACTGCTCACTCAATCCTCTGGCCCAAGCCTCGAGATCGAGCTCGGCCCAGCTGTCGCCGCAGCGCAGCCGGAGAAGATCCTCGGATCCGGAGATGGGCCGGATTTCGAAGCCACCTTCCCATCCGACCGCGGCCAACAGCGAGGGGAGCCGTGCCGCCGCCGTCTCGAGTTCGGCTGCGGGCAGCTCGACGAGCAGGGTATGGGCGGGCGCGAGCCCGGGCAGGCTCGCTTCGAGCAGCCGAGCGAGCCCGTCCGCGAGGCGCTCCTCCCGTAGCTTGGGCAGCAGCGCCTGCAGTACCGCCGTCAGCACCTCGCGCGCGGTAGAAAGAAGGAGGGCGCGCTCGGCTGTGCGATCGCGCTGCAGCTCGCCGAGCGCCTCGAGGAGCCGTGTCTCGATGCTCCGGCTCGCTCGGGCCACCCGCTCGGCCGCGGCCGCCTCGGCGATCGACCGCTGCTGCGCCGCGACCCCGGCACAGGCACGCGCGAGCTCGGCCTCGCTGAAGCGGAGCGCGCGCGCGCCGACATCGTCCGCGCTCGACACGACCGCAACCGTCGCGGCCGCCGGCGATGTCGGCTCGGCCGGCGCTGCCAGATCGACGAGCGGCAGGTCGGCCTTGTGGCCGAGCTCACTGCCCCTCGCGCGGGACGAGCGCACCGGCCGAAAGGCGGAAGTGAGCGGCACGAAGTTCGTATCCCCGCTCATGGCTCAGTACACCATCTGCTCGTCTTTGCTGTCGGCGAGCACCAGATCGCCAGTGGCAATCAACTCTTTGGCCATGTTGACGAGGAATTGTTGTGCCTCCTCGACGTCGCGCAGTCGCACCGGGCCCATCGCTTCCATTTCTTCGCGCAGGATCTTCGCGGCCCGCTCCGACATGTTGGTGAAGAACAAGGTGCGGATCTGCTCGCTAGCACCCTTGAGGGCGACGGCGATGCGGTCGTTGCCGGCGTTGCGTATCAGCCGCTGGATGCCGGTCGCATCGAGCCGCGACAGGTCTTCGAAGGTGAACATCGAGGCGCGGATGCGCTCGGCGGCCTCCTTGTCCCGCTCTTCGATCTGGGCCATCAGGCGCGCTTCGGCGGACCGGTCGAAGTGGTTGAAGATCTCGGCCACGATCTGGTGGCGGTCCGGCCGGCTGGCGCCGGCGAGACCGGACACGAACTCGTGTTGCAAGGTGCGTTCGACGTCGGCGAGGACGTCCTCTCCGACCAGGTCGAGCCTGAGCATGCGTTGAATGACGTCGCCCGCGAATTCGTCGGGCAATTGCGCGAGCACACGCGCCGCGTGCGCGGGATCGAGCCGCGAGAGGACGACGGCTACGGTCTGCGGGTATTCTTTGCGGAGATAACCCGCGAGGCTCGCCTCGTCGATGGTGACGAGCCGCTCCCAGACGCTCCGCGCGGTCGGGCCCCGGATCTCTTCGATGATCGCCTCGGCCCGTTCGTTGTCGAGGACACGGACGAGGAGCTTCTGGGCCGTCTCGATACCGCCCGCGACCCCGCCCGCGGCGCCGAGACGTTCGCCGAATTCGCGGAGCACCATCTCGACGACGTCCTGGTCGACCCGGCCGAGCCCCGCCAGGGTCGCCGACAGCGCCTTGACCTCGCTCAGCTCCAAGCGCCCGAGGATCGTGGCGGCCCGCTCCTCGCCGAGCGCCAACAAGAGCACAGCAGCCTTCTCGGGACCGGTGAGCGTCGTGGAGGTCGTGAGATCGCGCACGGTCGGCCTCGCTCAGCGTTCCATGAGCCATCCGCGGATCACGCGGAGGGCCGCTTCGGGCTCGCTCTCGACCATCCGCGCGACCTCCTCGAGCGCGCTCGCGCGGGTCGGCTGTGCCTCCGGGCCGGCGAGCGCTGCTACCGCCTGCGAGCCGGCCGGGGAGGCACCTTCGAGAGCGGGGACGGGGGAGCCGCCAATCGCGGTCGCGATCGCCTCCTCGGCTGCCGGCGCCGCGCTCGAGCGTGCATCCTCGGGGGTCGATGTCGACCGCAGGCTCCTGACGACCGGGCGGACGCCGAAGAAGAGCACGAGCGAGGCGAGCAGGGCGAGGCCCACGAGCTCGCCGATGCGCCAGATCTCCTCGCGGCCGAACTCCAAGAGGCTCGGTTCGGGGGCGGGCTCGGGAGCGATCTCGACGAACGGGCGCGAGACCACCTCGACCACGTCGCCGCGCTCCTCGTCGAACCCGGCGGCGCTGCGCACGAGCGCCGCGATCTGCGCGAGCTCTTCGGCCGATCGCGGCTCCTGCCGACGGGTGCCGTCGGGGGCCACGGTCCACACGTGATCGACCTGGACCGCGACCGACAGGCGGCGGATCTGACCGGGGCGGCGGATCTGATTGCGAACCGTGCGCGAGATTTCGTAGTTGATCGTCTCTTCGCTGCGCGTGGTGCGCTCGCCGCTGCTGCCGCTGCCCGTCTGGTTGGCACGCTCCGTGGGCAAGTTGTTGGCGACCGAGAGCGTGCCGCCTTCGCCCTCGCGCCGTTCGCCGTTCTCTTCGACCGTCTGCGTGCTGCGGGCGACCTGGCCGTTCGGGTCGAACTGCTCGGCCGTGGTCGTGACCTCCTCGACATCGAGATCGACCGTGACCTCGGCCTCGACCCGCCCCGGCCCGATGCTGCGCTCGAGAAGTTGCAGGATCTTCCCGCGCAGGCGGGACTCGAGCGCTGCGCGTTGGTCCTCGAGATCCGCACCGGCCAGGGCGGCGGCCTGGCCCTCGCCGCCGCGCGCCAAGAGGTTGCCGCGGTCGTCGACGATCGTGATGCGGCCGGCCTCGAGGCCCGGCACCGCCGCTGCGACCAGGTTGCGGATCCCCTGAACCTGGCGGCGGTCGAGCCCGCCCGGCGAGGCCAGGCTCACCACCACCGAGGCCGAGGCGTGGTGCCGCTCGCGCTCGAACAGCTCGCGCCGCGGCAGCACGAGATGGACGCGCGCGGCGCGGATCGGCCGGATCGCCGCGATCGTCCGCGCGAGTTCGCCCTCGAGCGCGCGGCGGAGATTGACGTTGGCGAGGAAGTCGGTGGTGCCGAGCGGGCCCGTACGGTCGAAGACCTCGTAGCCGACCGAGCCGCCACTCGGCAGGCCCTGCTCGGCGAGATCCATCCGCAACCGCAGAACGCGGTCGGCGGGCACGAGGATCGCGTCGCCGCTCGGCGTCAGGCGGTAGGGGACCGAGCCGGCCTCCAGCCGGTCGACGATCCGGCGCGCGTCCTCGGGCGCCAGCCCGCCGAACAGGAGCGTGTAGGGCTGCTCCAAGGAGCGGGCGACGAGCAGGCTGAAGAAGCCGACCAGCGCGAGGGTCACCGCGCCCAGCGCCAGAATGCGGCCGGTGCCCAGGTTCTGTAGCTGGGCCAGCAGGCCCATCGGCCGGTCGCTTTCCCTCGCCCGCTCGATGCTGCCCGCCTGGTCGAGTGTCCGGACCTCGGTTGCCATGACCTCGCTTACCGTCACGCCCTCGCGTGACGGCAGCCTAGGCCCGCGCGGTTAACACGAGGTAAACGGCCCGACGGTTCTCCTCTCGGCTCAGCGGAACTCCTGCAGTTTGGTCACGCGCAGGCCGACGAGCCCGTGCTGGTCGATCAACCGCTCCCAGGACTGGTACTCCTCGGCCGACAGATTGTAGCGACGGCAGGCCTCTTCGAGGCTGAGCAGACCGCCGCGCACCGCGGCGACCACCTCCGCCTTGCGGCGCGCGACCCAACGCCGGGTATCGGGCGCAGGCAGATCCTCGAGCCGCAGGGGCCGACCGTTCGGGCCGATCGCAACGGCCTTCTCCAAGGTTTCTTGATCCGACATCGACATCTCCGTCCCGATCCTCTGGCGATCCCCTCCGGTGGGCGCACGGGCGATTCGTAATGCCGCTGGTTTAAGGCAAGCCTAAATACCAGAGCCGATCACGTTTGCGCGCATCGCGGTACTTCTAAGTGTTCACCTTCGTTCATCAACGCCGCAGGCGGATCAGCTCGTCGAGCATCTCGTCGGTCGTCGAGATGACCCGCGCATTGGCCGAATAGGCGCGCTGGGTGACGATCATCTTGGTGAACTCGTCGGCCAGGTCGACGTTCGAGCTCTCGAGGGCCGAGGGCGTCAGGCGGCCGGCACCGCCCTCGCCGGCACCCTGGAGCACGAACTGACCGGCCTCCTGCGAGGCCGCGTAGACGTTGCCGGCCCGCGGATCGAGGCCCGCGGGGTTGGGGAAGGTGGCGAGGGCCAAGCGGTAGAGCCGGCGTTGCTCGCCGTTGCTGAAGGAGGCGTTGACGTAGCCCGCCTGGTCGATCGTGACGGCGGTGAGCGTGCCGACTTCGGCGCCGTTCTGCGAGGCGAACGCCACCGTCGTCGGGCTCGCGAACTGAGCGAGCCCGTTGGTCGTCCCGATCTCGCCCAAATCGATTTCGATGTCGCTCGGATCGGCGCCGCCGAGTGCCAGCCAGTTGATCTGGGCACCGAGCGTGCCGGCCACGGTCGGGGTGAGGTTGACCGCCTGGAGGCGACCGTCGCCGGCGAAGGTCACGGTACCGGATGCGACAAGCCCGTTCGGATGGCTCGCGAGCTCGACCTCGCCGTCGTCGGCGACGACCTCGACGTTCCACACGTTGGCCGCCGGGTCCTTGAGAAAGGCGAAGGTCAGATTGTGTGCCCGACCGAGGCTGTCGTAGATCTGGATCGGTCGCGAGAAATGCGGGGTCACGCCGGTGCCGGTCGCGAGAAAGGAGGCCATGTCGCCGGCGTTGTAGGTACCCGTGAACGGCGCCGTATCGGCGTCGAGGTTGGCGCCGAGCTCGACCCGGGTCGTCGCGAGTGCCACGCCGTTGACGATCCGGACGTTGACCGTCTCGAGCTGGTTGACGTCGAGGACCTCGCCGTTGAGGCCGAGCCGCCAGCCCTGCACGAAGAAGCCCGAGGGGGTGCGCAGATTGCCCTGGGCATCGGCCGAGAACTCGCCGGCGCGGGTGTAGAGCTGTTCGCCGGTCGCGGCCGCGTCCGGCCGCACGACGAAGAAGCCCTGGCCGACGATCGCCACGTCGGTCGGCGAGTTGCTCGTCATGATCGGGCCCTGGCTACCGATCGTGGAGAAGGGCTGGACGGTGACACCGCCCGGCCGGTAGGCGCGCGAGCCGGCCTCGCGGGCGACCATGCTCGAAAACTGCGCCTGCGCGAGCTTGTAGGCGGTGGTGCTCACGTTCGCGACGTTGTCGGAGATCATGCCCATCGACCGGCTCTGGGCGGCGAGCCCGGTCACACCGGTGAAGAGCGAGCCGAACAAGGACATGCTGACGTTCTCCCGTTGGCGTTGGTCTCGGTCGGTTCCTGCTCGTCAGGCGCTGCGCGCGGACACGGCCCGCACGGCCTCGGGCGGCAGCGCCACACCATCGGCTACGAGCACGAGGCCGCCGTCGCGGCTCTCGAGCCCGGTCACGGTCGTCGTGCGATCGAACGTCACCTCGACCGGGCGGCCGGCCGCGTCGGTGGCGGTGACGGCGATCCGATAGGTCCCGGGCGACGCGCGGCGGCCGTCCAAGAGCTTGCCGTCCCAGTCCACCCGATTGAGGCCTGCCGCGGTGCCGCCGGTCGTGCTGTGGACCAGGCGACCGGTGGCGTCGAAGATCCGGACCGTGGCCGAGGCGGCGGGTGCTGCGAGCGTGTAGAGGGCGCGGCCGCCCTGGCCGTCGACGAGCATCCGGCTGCCGTCGACCGTCACCTCGCGACCGACGACGGCGAGAGCGCTCGCAGCCGCACTGGTCCGGACCAGGCCCACGAGCTGCTCGAGCTGACGATTGGTCTTGAGGGCCTGCTCGACGCTCGAGAACTGCACGAGTTGGCTCGTGAACCGCTCGGTGTCCATGGGCGAGAGCGGATCCTGGTTCCGGAGCTGGGTGGTCAGCAGCCGCAAAAAGGTCTCGAAATTGCTCGCGAGGCCGGTCTCGCCGGGCGCGCGCTCGCCGATCGGTGGCGTCGCGGACGCGGCGATCGTGCTGATCGAGGTCGGCATGGCGGCTTCCGCGTGCTCGGGTGGTCAGATGGAGAGATCGAGGAGACGCAGGCTCGCGAGCCGCGGCGCCGCGACCGGCTCGGGCGCGCGATCGGCGCGTGCCGGCTGCGGCGGCGGGCTCGGCCGCTCGCCATGGCGCTCGCCACCCCGCTCCTCGCGGCGCAGGCCGAGCTCCAGCCCGCCCGGCTCCAGCTCGAGCCCGCTCGCCACGAGGATGCGCTCGAGGCTCCGCTGCTCGCGCTGCAACAGCTCGAGCGTCTCGACCCGATCGACGAGCAGCACCGCACGCGCCCGCCGCCGTTCGCCGCTCGCCACCGTGATCTCGATGGCGCCGAGTTCGGCCGGCTCGAGGCGCAGCTGGAGCCGCTCGATCGGCCCTTCGGCGCGCTGCAGGATGGTCGCGGCGATCTGCACGGCGGGCGGCTGCGGCGCCGCGGGCGCCCCGTAGCCGGCGACGAGCTCGGCCTGTCGGCCGAGCACGAGCGCTCGGGGCTCGACCGCCATCGGTGCGACGGGCGGTTGGTCGATGCTCGCCGCGGGCATCGTCGGGCTCGCCGTCGCGGGCTCGGCCGAGACGGCCGAGGCTCCCGCCTCGGCCCCGGCCCGATGGGCGAGGGCGGCCGGAGCCGTGCCTTCCCCGGGTGCCACGCGCCGCGCCGGGGCCGCGGCGTCGGGTAGCGCGGTGTCGGGGCCGATCTCGGCCAGGGCCGGTTCTGACGTCTCGCTTCCGCTGGCCTGGGCCTCGCCCCGAGGATCGTCGCGGCCGGTACCGGGATCGGCCAGCGAGGCCCGCACCGCGCCCGGGAGCGCGATCGTTTCGCGCGCGGCTTCGCCCGAGAGCGCGATCGGTTCGGGGGCGGGTCCGTCGGCAGCAGCCGCCGGCCGCTCGCCCCGGGCGAGCGCGACCGCGGTCTCGGTCGTGCTCGCGGCGCGCGCCGCGACCG
>JANWZN010000065.1 GCA_025054575.1 Geminicoccaceae bacterium
ATCGCCCGGGCGGTGCGACGGCGGCACGGGCCGCGGGCGGAACCGAGCCCTCGGGCGGCGCGGCTGCCGGTGGCGGCGGGGCCTCCGCCGAGGGCTCGCCACGCCCCGGCTCGGGATTCCGCGCCCCGGCCGCGGGCTCTGCGGTCGGTCGCCCGACCGCCAGGACGCCGCCGAGATGCTCGAGGAAACGGTCGAGCGCGGGCGTGTCCGGCAACGGTTGCTCGGCTCCGGCGCGCCCGACGGGCGGCTCCAGGGTCGAAGAGCGGATCTGCGCGGTCCGCTCGAACCCCGGCTCGGCATCGGGTTGCCGACGGACGAGCTGACGCAGGAAACTGTTGAGGCTGCCATCGTCGCTCTCGGCGCGGACCCGGGCCTCGACGATCGCCGCCTCGAGGTTGGGAGCGGCCCGCGGACCGGCCGTGCCGCCCTCGGCGACCGGCGGCAAGCGCGGCGGCAACGGTGCCTCCGGCGGTGGGGGAAGTGCGGTCTTGCCGGTTCGAAATCGGAGCTCCTGGCCCTCCCGACGCGCGAGCTCGCGGTCGGCTAGGAGCGCGTTGCCGAGCTCGCGGCGCTGCTCGGCCGTGTAGCTCGGATGCGGCCGCGGCGGCACCTCGTGGAGGGAGGGTGCGCCGGAGGATCCGGCGCAGCCGACGAGGAGAACGACCGGCAGAAGGAGCGCGCTCGTGCGCGCGCGCCCGATGGGACGGGCGGCCGCCCGCGGCTTCGGGGTGCGGCCGGGGCGCGCGACGCCATTGGCGACGACGCGGCCTTCGTCTACCAGTCGCATCGGCTCGTCGCCTTTTGGTGGCATCCGGAACCCGCCGCTCTCGGCCGGGCCGAGCGTCGCCGCGGATGATAGGGGATCGACGGATGGCGAAGCAACCGGAAGCGGAACGCACCGCTCAGCCGGAGGAGATCGTCCAGATCATGAGCGAGATCGCGGCCAAGAGCCGCGCGCTCGTCGAGGACTTCCTGGTTCGCCAGAAGCTGGCGGATGCCCAGAACGCGGCCATCAATCCGAACGCCATCGGCGGTGCTTTTCTCGAGCTGATGCAGCAGCTGATGGCGCGCCCGTTCGAACTCGCCCAGGCGCAGTTCGAGCTCTGGCAGGATTATCTGCGGCTCTGGCAGAGCACGACCCAGCGGCTGCTCGGCGGCGAGGCGGAACCGGTCATCGTCCCGGAGCGCAGCGACCGCAGGTTCAAGGACCCGGCCTGGAGCGAGAACGTCCTGTTCGACTTCGTCAAGCAATCCTACCTGCTGGCGTCGCGGTTTCTCGTCCAGACCGTGAGCGAGACGCAAGGACTTGATCCGAAGACGCGTCAGAAGGTCGAATTCTATACGCGTCAGTTCGTCGACGCGCTGGCACCGACCAATTTCGTGCTGACCAATCCGGAGGTCCTGAAGACGACGCTCGAGACGCGCGGCGAGAATTTGCTGCGCGGGCTCAAGAACATGCTCGACGACCTCGAGCGGGGCCGCGGCCGGCTCGCGATCAAGATGACCGACTACGAGGCGTTCGAGGTCGGCCGGAACATCGCGACCACGCCGGGAAAGGTCGTCTATCAGAACGATCTGATGCAGCTCATTCAGTACGAACCGGCGACGGCAGAGGTTTACAAAAAGCCTTTGATGATCGTTCCGCCCTGGATCAACAAATATTACATTCTCGACCTGCAACCACAGAACAGCTTCATCAAGTTCTGTGTCGATCAGGGCTTCACGACGTTCGTGATCTCGTGGGTCAACCCCGACGAGCGACTGGCGCACAAGAGCTTCGAGCATTACATGCTGGAGGGCCCGCTCGCGGCGCTGGATGCGATCGAGAAGGCGACCGGCGAACGGCAGTCCAACGCCATCGGCTATTGCCTCGGCGGCACCCTCATGGCGAGCACGCTCGCCTGGATGAAGGCCAAGAAGGACCGCCGGATCGGGGCCGTGACGTTCTTCACCACGCTCGTCGACTTCAAGGATCCTGGCGAGCTCGGCGTGTTCATCGACGAGGAACAGCTCGCCACGCTCGAGGAGATCATGGCCCGCCGCGGCTACCTCGACGGCGCCGAGATGGCGACGACGTTCAATCTGTTGCGCGCCAACGATCTCGTCTGGTCGTTCGTCGTCAACAATTATCTGATGGGCAAGGAGCCCTTCCCGTTCGATCTCCTCTACTGGAACTCCGACAGCACGCGCATGCCGGCGGCGATGCACAGCTTCTATCTTCGCAAGTGCTACCACGAGAACAAGCTCGTCGAGCCGGGCGGGATCTGCCTCGCCGGCGTGCCGATCGATCTGCGGGCGATCGATGTGCCGGCCTACATCGTCTCGACCCGGGAGGATCACATCGCGCCGTGGAAGAGCACCTACGCCGCGACCCAGCTCTATCGCGGCGAGCGGCGCTTCGTGCTGGCCGGCTCGGGCCACATCGCTGGGATCGTCAACCCGCCGGCTTCGGGCAAGTACGGGTACTGGACGAACGACGAGCTGCCCCCGGATCCCGAAGCGTGGCTCGCCGGTGCCACCCACCACAAGGGCTCGTGGTGGAACGATTGGGCATCCTGGATGGCGGCGCGCTCCGGCCCCAAGGTGCCGGCCCGACGGCCGGGCGAGGGCGGGCTTCCGGTGCTGGAGGACGCACCCGGCTCCTATGTTCGCGTCAAGGCGAGCTGAGGCGCCGCGATCGATCGGCGAGCGGACCTCGGCTCAGGCGCGATCGCGCCAGCCATAGGCGACTTCTTCGAGACGGATCCCGCCGAGAAGCGAGCTCGCCCGGCCGACCGGCTCGAGGCCGAGGTGTTCGTAAAAGGCGCGCGCCGGTTTGTTGGCGGCGAGGACCCAGACCACGAGGTCGGGCATTCCGGCGACCGCGAGCCCGTAATGGACGGCGTCGAACAGGGCGCGCCCGACGCCGCGGCCCTGCGCCGACCGCAACACGTAGAGCAGTTGGAGCTCGCCGCTGAAGCCGCGATGGGTGCGCGACCGGCCACCGCTCGCGAAGCCGACGATCTGGCCGCCCAGGACCGCGAGAAAGGTGACGTTGGGGCCGGCCAGCGTGCGCCGCCACAGCCGCTCGTGACCGGCATAGGAGAGGGCGGCCAGATGCGCTTCCGGCAGCATGCCGCGATAGGTCTCGCGCCAGCTGTCGACCTGGACCCGCGCGAGTGCCGTGGCATCGCTCGCCCGAGCGCGCCGGATCACGAGATCGCGGACATGTGCCTGCTCCGGCCCCACGCGGCCTGCTCCCGTCATCGTGTCGACGCGCGGAGCAGAACAAAGTGCGAGCCCGCGGTCAACGAGGAACGGACGAGTCGCGTTCGCGGTGCGAGTCGGAGGCTCAGAGGACGAGACGGCAGTCGACCCAGCGGCCGTGCCGCATCGATTCGAGGGCGGCCTCGATCATCGCCATCCCGCGCGCGCCGTCCTCGACCGTCGGCAAAGTCGCGGGCGGCGGCGGGTCGGCGAGCCCGCGCCGGGCGAGGATGGCGAGCGCGGCATCACGGTAGAGGTTGGCGAACGCCTCCTGATAACCCTCGGGATGGCCCCGGACGACGCGGACGAGCCGTGCCGCATCGGGTGCGAGCCCGGTGTGGCGGCGCGTCAGCACCTCCTCGAACCCGCCAAGCCGGCGATGGCGGAGCTCGTTCGGCCTCTCCTGGTGCCACTCCAGATCGCCCTCGGCGCCGATGATGCGAAAGGCGAGGCCGTGCTCGGCACCCGCCGCGGCCTCGGTGACCCAGAGCGTGCCGACCGCTCCGCCAGACCAGCGGCACAGCAGGCAGGCGGTGTCGTCGACTGTCCGACCCGGGACGGTCGCGCGGACATCCGCCACCACCGCCTCGAGCTCGAGGCCGCTCACGAAGGCACCCAGATGATGGGCGTGGGTCCCGATGTCGCCGAGGACGAGCGAGGAGCCGCATCGGGTCGGGTCGAACCGCCAGGAGAAGCCCTCCGGTGTCGCCTCGACCAGTGTGGCATGGTGGCCCTGGACGTAGGTCAGGTGGATCTGGCGAACCGCGCCGAGCACGCCCGCACGCACCATCGCTCGGGCTTGATGGACCATCGGGTAGGCGCTGTAGTTGTAGGTCAGCACGAAGAGCCGCCCGGTCCGACGAACGGTCGCGACCAGCTCGAGCGCACCGGCGAGGTCGGCCGCGAGCGGTTTGTCGCAGATGACGTCGAGCCCGGCTTCGAGGGCCGCCTTCGCCTGCGGCACGTGGTCGGCGTTCGGGGTCGAGATCGCCACGGCCTCGATACCGTCCGGGCGCCGCCGCTCGACGGCGAGCATCGTCGGCAGGTCGGGATAGCAGCGGTCGGGGGCGAGGCCGATGGCCGAGCCGGCCGCTCGGCAGCGCTCGGGGTCGCTCGACAGAACGCCCGCAGCGAGCTCCCAGAGATCGTCGAGCCTCGCGGCGGTGCGGTGGACCGGACCGATGAAGCCCCGACTGCCACCGACGAGGCCGAGCCTGAGCCGCCTGCCGAGTGTCGCGAGCACCGGGTTCATGGGCGCCTCCCTCGAGCGGGTCACGCTCGAGCCTAGGGCCCCGGGTGCCGTCGGTCGAGGCGAGCCGGCCTCAACGCAGCCGCGAGAGGAGCACCCGCAGCCGGCGCAGCACCCACACGACCAGACGCACGGCCGGTAAGACGAGCTGGAGCGCGAGCTCGCCCAGAAGCCCGCCGGCTGCGATCGCGCCCACGAGCGTCGGCAGCGGCGCCGTCGGTGCGGTCGCGAGCGCGAGGTCCAAGCCGCCGTGGCCGAGACCCAGGAGCACGGCAGCGAGCCGGGCCGCGGAGGGGCCCGGCGCCAGCGCCGCGGCGAGCAGCACGGCGATCGCGAGCAGCGGATCGGAGAGCGCGCCCGCGAACCCGGCGAGCCCGTCGAGCAGAACCGTGTCGAGGGTGGCGGCCACGAGAAGAAGAAGTGGTGCGCGCGCGGCTATCGGGGAAGGTGGGTCGGATCGTCCCGGCGCTGTCACCGAGCGGTCGCGAGGCCGTCGACGAGCAGCGGCACGATCGCCTGCGAGTTGCAAAACGGCCGAGCTGGCCGGCCGAAGCGGGTGGAGGATCGATGACGGCCTTGGCCCGGCTGGGCGATCTCGAGGCGAGGCTCGCCGCCGGCGAGGCCGAGCTGCGTGCTGCGCAGGAGCTGCGCTATCGGGTGTTCTTCGAAGAACAGGGCGCGCTCGCGGATCCGGCGATGCGCCGCGCGCGGCGGGACGTCGACCGGTTTGACGAGCATGCCGATCATCTCGTGGTGCTCGATCTCGCCCGCTCGACCGTGCGTCGACCCGTGGTCGTGGGCTGCTATCGCCTGTTGCGCGAGAGCGTCGCGGTCCGGACCGGCGGCTTCTATTCGGCTGCGGAGTACGATCTCGGCCCGCTCGTGGCGGCGGCGGCAAAGGGGCGGCGGACGGGCGAACTCCTGGAGCTCGGCCGTTCCTGTGTCGACCCGGCCTTTCGAACCGGCGCTGTCATGCAGCTGCTCTGGCGGGCGATCGCCCGCTATCTCGATGCGCACGGCTGTTCGGTGATGTTGGGCTGCGCGAGCCTGCCCGGGACCGACGTTGCCGCGGTCGCGCCGCAGATCCGCTGGCTGCACGAGCGGCACTTGGCTCCGCTCCACTTGAGGCCGGTGGCACTCGCCTCCCGGCGTGTCGCGCACGAGCCGTTCGCGATCGAGAGTTTCGACCCGCAGCAGGCCTTTCGGGCGCTCCCGCCGCTGATCAAAGGTTATCTGCGGCTCGGCGCGATGATCGGCGAGGGCGCGGTCTTGGACGAGGCGTTCAACACCATTGACGTGTGCATCGTCTTGCCGACCGATCGGATATCGGCGCAGTACCGTCGGCACTTCGCCGCACCGCTTGGCGAGCCGGCCTCGGCGGAGCCGGCGTGAGCCTCGCCCGGCTTCGCGCGATCGCTCGGGTAGCGGGCTTCGCGCTTCTGACGATCTCGCTTTTGGGCTGCTGGTTCGCGACTCTGCCGCTCGGTCGTGCGCCGCGTCGGCTGTGGCGCCGGCTCTGGTGCCGCGGCGTGCTGTTGCTGCTCGGCATCCGGCTCGATATCCGCGGTGCGGCGTGTCGCGCCTACCCGACCGTCTTGGTGCCGAATCACGTCTCCTATTTGGACATCCCGGTGCTGGGTGTGCTGTGCGACGCGACCTTCGTCGCCAAATCCGAGGTCGCGGACTGGCCGCTCATGGGCTTTCTCGCACGGATCATGGAGACGATGTTCGTTCGTCGTCACTGGCGCGAGGCGAAGCGCCAACGCGACGCGCTCGCGGCCCGGCTGGCGCGCGGCGAATCGTTCGTGCTGTTCGCCGAGGGCACGAGCTCCGACGGGCTCGACGTGCGGCCGCTCAAGACGTCGCTTCTTTCGGTGGCCGAGCCCGGGATCATCGATCGCCCGATCGCCGTGCAGCCGGTGGTTCTCGCCTATCGGCGGCTGGCTTGCGGCACCCCGATCGACGCCAGCAACGCCGATCGGTACGCTTGGTGGGGCGACATGACCCTGCTGCCCCATCTCTGGCGTGCGCTGCACGCGCCCGGTGTCGAGGTCGCGGTGCGCATCGGCGAACCCGTGCTGTCCTGGTCGGTGACGAGCCGCAAGGAGCTCGGGCCGGAGCTCCGCGCCTGGTTGCGGGCCGAGTTGGCCACCGCTCGTCGATTGTCGCCCTCTCTTGCGGAACCGGTTGCCGCGGTCGCCTGAGCCGCTCGCTCGGCAGTGTCGCGAAGCGAAAAAGAAAGGAGGCCGTAGCCTCCTTGTCAGATCGGACCTGCGTGTGCGGGCTTACGCCTCTTTATGAACACGAGATTAATTCTCTTCCCAGTCGGAGCGCAAGACGCAGAATGCGCGAACCTCACAGCCGCCTTTCAACTATCAGTTTCTTGATCTCCGCGATCGCTTTCGCGGGATTGAGTCCCTTCGGGCAAGTGTTGGTGCAATTCATGATCGTGTGGCAGCGATAGAGTTTGAACGGGTCTTCGAGCTCGTCGAGCCGTTCGGCGGTCGCTTCGTCGCGCGAGTCGGCGATCCAGCGGTAGGCCTGCAGCAACGCGGCCGGTCCCAGGTAGCGATCCCCGTTCCACCAATAGGAGGGGCAGCTCGTCGAGCAACAGGCGCAAAGGATGCACTCGTAGAGTCCGTCGAGCTTGCTGCGCTCCTCCGGGCTCTGGCGACGTTCCTTGGCCGGCGCCGGCGTGTAGTTCTTGAGCCAGGGCTGGATCGACTCGTACTGCGCCCAGAAATGCTCAAAATCGACGACCAGGTCTTTGACGACCTGCATGTGTGGCAACGGGTAGACTGCAACGGGCCCCTGGACGTCCTCGATAGCCTTGGTGCAAGCGAGCGTGTTGTGGCCATCGATGTTCATGGCACAGCTGCCGCAGATACCCTCGCGGCACGACCGGCGAAAGGTGAGCGTACTGTCGATCTCGCTCTTGATCTTGATCAGTGCGTCGAGGACCATCGGACCGCAGTCGTCGAGGTCGACGACGAAGGTGTCGAGCCGCGGGTTGCCACCGCGCTCGGGCGACCAGCGATAGACCTTGAACTCGCGCGGTCGTTTGGCGGGCCGCGGCGGTTCGTGCCGCTGGCCGGGCTCGACACGACTGTTGCGCGGCAGGGCGATTGCTACCATGGACCAAGCTTCTCCTCGTCGGCTCCCTCAGTAGACCCGCTTGGTGGGCGGGATGGGCTCGACCTCGTTGCTCAACGTGTAGAGGTGCACCGGGCGTTTATCGAGAATCGGCCGATAGCGCTCGTCGACCCAGCACAAGCTATGGGCGAGCCAGTTGACATCGTCGCGTTCGGGGAAGTCTTCGCGCGCATGTGCGCCGCGGCTCTCGGTCCGGAACGCTGCCGAGTGCATGGTCGCGACGGCTTGCAACATCAAGTTGTCGAGCTCGAGCGCTTCGACCAGATCGGTGTTCCAGGCGAGCTCGCGGTCCGCGACCTTGAGATCCTGCAAGCTCGCGGCCACCTCCTCGAGCTTGCGGCAACCCTCCTCGAGGCTCGCGGCATCGCGGAACACGGCTGCGTGCCGCTGCATCGTCCGCTGCATCGCCGTGCGAATGGCCCCGGTCGACAGGCTGCCGTTCGCGTGGCGGATGCGATCGAGCCGGTCGAGCGCGGCCTCGGCCGCGTTCTTGGGCAGATGCCGCGCCGGGCTTTCGGGCCGTACCAGCTCGGCCGCGCGATGGGCCGCGCTGCGGCCGAAGACGACGAGGTCGGTCAGCGAATTCCCACCGAGCCGATTGGCACCGTGGACCGAGGCACAGGCCGCTTCGCCGACCGCCAGCAGGCCCGGGACGACCGCATCGGGATCGTCCTTGGTCGGTCGGATCACCTCCGCGCGCCAGTTCGTCGGAATCCCGCCCATGTTGTAGTGGCAGGTCGGAACCACCGGGATCGGCTGGCGGGTCACGTCGACGCCGGCGAAGATCTTGGCCGTTTCGGAGATACCGGGGAGCCGTTCCTTGAGGATCTTCGGATCGAGGTGTTCGAGGTGCAGCTCGATATAGTCCTTGTTCGGGCCGCAACCGCGCCCCTCGTTGATCTCGATCGTCATCGCCCGCGAGACCACGTCGCGCGAGGCGAGGTCCTTGGCGGTCGGTGCGTATCGCTCCATAAACCGCTCGCCGAGCGCGTTGGTGAGATAACCGCCTTCACCACGGGCGCCTTCGGTGATCAGGCAGCCGGCGCCGTAGATTCCCGAGGGGTGGAACTGGACGAACTCCATGTCCTGGAGCGGCAGGCCGGCTCGCAGCACCATGGCGTTGCCGTCGCCCGTGCAGGTGTGGGCGCTCGTGCAAGAGAAGTAGACACGGCCGTAACCGCCGGTCGCGAGGCAGGTGAGGTGGGCCGCGAACCGGTGGATCGAGCCGTCCTCGATCCGCATCGCGACCACGCCGGCGCAGGAGCCGTCCTCGTCCATCAACAGGTCGAGCGCGAAATATTCGTAAAAGAACCGGACTTTGTGCTTGAGCGCTTGCTGGAAGAGCGTGTGCAACAGGACGTGCCCGGTCCGATCGGCGGCCGCACAGGTCCGGTAGGCCTGGCTCTTCCCGTACTGAACCGACTGGCCCCCGAACGCCCGCTGATAGATCCGGCCGTCGGCCGTACGCGAGAACGGCACACCGTAATGCTCGAGTTCGTAGACCGCGGCCGGCGCGTTCTTGGTCATGTACTCGATCGCATCCTGGTCGCCCAGCCAGTCCGACCCCTTGACGGTGTCGTACATGTGAAAACGCCAGTCGTCCTCGTTCATGTTGCCGAGGGCGGCGTTGATCCCGCCTTGGGCGGCCACGGTGTGCGATCGGGTGGGATAGACCTTGGTGATACAGGCGACGTTCAGTCCGGCCTCGACCATGCCGACGGCGGCGCGCAGACCCGAGCCGCCGGCGCCGACGACGATGCAATCGAAATGGTGATCGGTGAGCGGGTAGGCCCGACTCATAGGCTCAACTCCGGAGCGAGACGGTGAGCACCGCGACGATGCAGGCGGTGGCGAGCGCGGCGGTCGCCAGGTCGAGGGCGACGAGCGCGGCCAATTTCGCCGCGCGCGCGTGCACGTAGTCCTCGATGACGACCTGGATGCCCATGCGAGCGTGCGCGAACACCGAGACGATCAACAAGAGCATCATGGTGGTGTTGAACAGCCCGCCCAGCCAAGCGCGAACCTCCTCGTAGCTCGCACCCGACAGGGATACGGCCGAGACGACGAACCAGATGACGAGCGGAATGTTGGCGAGCGCGGTCAGGCGCTGGCGCCACCAGTGCTCCGCACCGCTCCGGGCCGAGCCCTGGGCCTTGAGCCGGGCGACCCCGTACCTGCCCGTGGCGACCATGATCGTCTCCTCGCAATGCCGCTCAGAATGCCAGAAGCAGGATCCAGACGAGCAAGGTGGCGACTGCCGCAAAGGCCAGCACGGCGACACCGGATCGATAGGTTTCGTCCTTCTCGAACCCGTAACCGAGGTCCCAGGCCAAGTGGCGGATACCGTTTCCGAGATGGTAGAACATCACGAACGTATAGGCGAACAGGACGAATCCACCGAGGACATGGTCCGTCGCCGCCTGGACCACAGCGAAGGCCTCGGGGCCGCGGGCGAGTGCCGTCAGCCACCAGGTCAGCAGCACCAAGCCGATCGCGAGCCCCACGCCCGAAATCCGATGGGCGATCGAGAGCGCCATCGTGAAATACCATCGGAAGATCTGGACATGCGGGGACAAAGGGCGTTCGGCCCGAGCCATGCCGACCTCCACATCGCCGCGCCCAGCTTTCCGCTGCGGCGCAGCACGCTAGCGGGCGGCGTGTAGCAGTCGATCCCGGCGCCTGTCCATGCGACCGCCCGACGATCCCGCCGGATCCGGTGTCGGCGACGCCCGGCTCCTGCCGTTCGCGAGGCCGTCCCGCGCGGGTCCGACGAGGACGCCGCCTGCGTCGCTGGATGCCTTGCGACGCGGGCGGCGACGCGCCCGAGGGCCGCCCCCTGACCCGTGCGACCGGGGCGACGGACGCGCACGGCTTGGCACCGTGGCGTCCCGATGCGCTGTGCACGGGTCGACGCACAGTCTCGTGGCGTCAGCTGTCGGATCGTTCGACCAGCACGACCCGGCCGCGTACACCGGCGACGCCGAGGCCAGCGGCGAAAGCCGCCAGGAGCTCGGCCCGATCCCGATCACCGAGCGCCGGCACGCCGACCACCCGAACCTCGATCCCCTGCGCCGACCAGGCACACTCGAGGCGGACCCGCCCGAGTGCCGGAAAGTCGAAGGTGACGGCGGCAGTTCCACGCTCGATCGTTTCGCCACGCCGGCCGTCGCGCTCGTCGGTGTCAACGACCGGCAGGCCCAGCCGGCGAGCGAGCCGTTCGACCAGCTCGGCCGGCGAGGAAAAGGTGGTCCCGGCATCGCCGCCAGTCTGCGCCGGTGCGGCGAGCGGTGCCGACTCGGCTGCCCAGCGGCGCGCGGCCTCCACGCTCGTGGGGTCCGCCGCAGCCACCTCCGCCGCGAGCGGCGCAAAGAGGCCGAGGCGTGCGTCGCCTTCGGCGTGGGCAGTGGTCGCCACTTCGGGAACCGCTCGAGGCGCGGCGAGGCCGGAGCCGGTCGGCCCGAGCGCGGCGCGGCTCCCGCCCGCTCCGGTCGCCCCGCGAAGGAGCGTGCCGGGGTGCGGCTGGGGGCGGCCGCGCCAGGCCACGATCACGCCGGCGCCGGTCGGCAGGTGGAGGGTCGCGCCGCGCAGCAAGATGAAGACGCCGTCGGCTTCGGCGAGCAGTGCATCGGGCCCCACCGGCCCGACGACCGTGGCGAATATCGTTTCGACCGCAGGGCTGCCGCCCGCCACGGGGCCACCGCTGGAGGGAGATGCGGCCCGGCCCGTGGCGGTGCGACCACCGCCCACGACAGCGCTGCCGGCGAAGGCAGTGCCGGCATCGCCTGGCACCGTGCCCGGTGCGGGCAGGCCTTCGCGAGGGAACGGTGCCGGCGCGACGATCACCGGTCCGCGGAGGAAGACGGGTTCTCCCTCCGCGCTCGTCGCAGCAGGACGCCAGAGGAGTGCCTCGAGATGCGCGCCGGCGGTGTGGACGGTGGCCGCCGGCGGTGCCTGCGCCGGAGCGCCCGCTTCGCCCGGCCGTCCAGCGGCGAACCCGGTCGGCCGGGCCGTGCCACGGGCAGTCGCCTGCGCCCCGGCCGCGTCGCCATGCGGTCGGACGAGAGCGCCCGTGGCGGCAGAGGCAACGAGGATGTCAGGCAACCCGTCGGCACTCGCGTTGGCTTCCCGTCGCGCATGCTAGCGTCGATTCGTTGACGAAACGTTGCCGGCTCAGCCCTGTCGCGACACGGCCACCGCACGACGCGGGACGAGTGCCCAGTAATCGAGGTCGAGAAGGACCTCCGGTGCGTAGGCGCCGGTCGCGTCTTTGTACGGGAATTCGGCAGCCGGCCGGTTCTTGAGGGCGACCAGGCGCAGGCGCAGGGCCCCGAGGTCGCAGCGATCGTGAACCACGGCTCGGTCGAGGATCTCGGACCAGGCGTAGATCGTGTCACCCGCCACACACGGGTTAACGTGCGTGCCGGCGTTGATCGCGACGATCGGGCAGGCGTTGGCGAGGCCGTTGAAGGCGAGCGCGTGGGCGATCGACATCACCACCCCGCCATAGACGATCACCGCACCCAGCCGCCCCTGCCGCTCGACGTGATCGTTGAAGTGGACCCGGGCGGTGTTGCGGTAGAGCCTCGTGGCGAGCCGGTGCTCGCTCTCCATCACGCCCATGCCGTCGACATGGTCGATCCGCTCGCCGACCGTGTAATCCTCGAAGAACCACGGACCACCGGTCTCGGCGGGGTCGACGGCGCGCGGCGCGAGGCCGGCCGGGATCACCAGACGATCGGGCGTGACCGCCGCCGGTAGGCTCGGAACGACCGGTTCGGGAGCCGGGCTCGCCGGGTCGCGTTTGTGGACGAGCACCCAGCGGACGTAGGAAAGGACGGGGGTGCCGTCGATTTTGAATCCTTCGGTTCGCACCCACACGATACCCGTCCGGCGCGAGGAGGTTTCCTTGCGACCGATCACGGTCGAGCGCGCGACCAGCGTGTCTCCGGGGAAAACCGGTGCCAGGAAGCGGCCATCCGCGTAGCCGAGGTTGGCAACGGCGTTGACGGAAAGATCCGGCACCGACTGCCCGAAGACCAGGTGGAAGACGAGGAGTTCGTCGAGCGGGGCGCCCGGCAGGCCCCAGGCGCGGGCCAAAGGCTCGGCCGCATGCAGGGCGAAGCGCGAGCCGGTGAGCGCCAGATAGAGCGTGGCATCGGCCGCGGTCACCGTCCTCGGCCCGGCGTGCCGCAGCACCCGGCCGACCTCGAGGTCCTCGAAGAAGTTGCCTCTCTGGCCTTTCTCCACGTGCCTGCTCCTTCGCTCCAGCCGTCAATCTTTTTTCAACCCTTTTCCGTCACAACGGCCCGGCGCTGGTCGGAACGGGCGGCGGACGGGCCTGTTGGAGGGAGCGGGAACGATGTCATAGAGTAGCGTAGCGCGAGGTGCCGCCCCGGCGGCATCGCAGGCCGAGGGGACGAGATGAGCGGGGATCCGGGCGGCCTCGTACCGATTACCGTGCTGAGTGGCTATCTCGGGGCCGGCAAGACGACCCTCTTGGCCGCGCTCCTGCGCCGGCCGGAGCTGCGGCGGACCGCGGTGGTCGTCAACGAGCTCGGCGAGATCGGCCTCGACCACGAGCTGGTCGAGCGGGCGCAGGAGAGCGTGCTGCTGCTGGAGGGCGGCTGCTTGTGCTGCGCGGTGCGGGGCGATCTCGTGCACGCTCTCGACCGGCTCTGGCGGGAGCGGGCGCGCGGCCGGGCCGAGTTCGATCGGGCCGTGATCGAGACTACCGGGCTCGCCGACCCGCTGCCGATCCTGCAGACGCTGATCGTCGACCGAGTGACGGCCGCCCGATACCGGCTCGACGGGGTGGCGACCCTGGTCGATGCGGTCAACGGTGCGGCGACGCTCGACCGTTCGCCCGAGGCGGTCCGCCAGGTGGCAGTCGCCGACCGGCTGGTGGTGAGCAAGGTCGACCTCGCCGGTCCCGCCGGCCTCGCCGGGCTGGAGGCGCGGCTGCGTGCGCTGAACCCGATCGCCCCGATCCGGCAGGCGGTCCGCGGCGATCTCGAGCCGACGGTGCTGTTCGATTGCGGGCCTTGGAGCGCCGCGGGGCGGCGCCCCGAGGTCGAGCGCTGGCTGGGCGAGGCGGCCCTTGCTCGCGCCGAGCCGGACGGCCACGCTCACGGGCACGGCCCTGCCCCGGAAACGGCGGCCGGCCGGCCGCTCGGCCAGCGGCACGAGGGCCAGCGGCAAGGCCCAGCGGCGGCCCGAGGGGGCCCGGTGGCGCCACGGGACGGAGTCGGGGGCGGGCACCGCCATGGGGCGCAGGAGCGGTCGGCCGCGACGGTCGGACGGGCCAGTGGGATCGACCGGCCGGACCGCGGGCCGCCGGCCGGACCGGACGGCGCGGAAGCGAGCCCGGCAGTGCTCGACACCGAAGGCCAGAGCGCGATCGCCCGGCGGCGCGAGCCTGTGTCTGGGCGGATCGCCGACCGGGGTCCGAGCGGCGACACCAGGGGCGCGGCTGCACCGGCGGCGGGAGGGGGCGCGGCGGCATCGCGAAACGGACTCCCGGGCGAGCCCGGCCAGGGGGCGCAGGAGCGGCCGTCCGAAGCGGTCGGGCGGGCCCGTGGCAGCGAGCGGGAGGACCGCCGGCCGCAGTCCGCCGGACCGGGTGAGCCCGGCCGCGGGGCCGCGGGCGACGGCAACGCCACCCACGCTCGGCACGAGGCCGACATCCACACCTTCTGCGTCCGGCGCGAGGAGCCGCTCTCGGCGGCCGCGGCCGGCCTGTTGCTCATCCTGCTCACCGCCCAACGCGGCACCGCGTTGCTCCGGGTCAAGGGCATCCTCGCGGTCCGCGAATCGCCCGATCGGCCGCTCGTGGTGCACGCCGTGCAGCACATCGTGCACGAGCCGGTCGAGCTCGACCATTGGCCTTCGGCCGACCGTTCGAGCCGGCTCGTCTTCGTCACCCGCGGCCCGCCGCGCCAGGTCGTCGAGGAGCTTTGGGACACGGTCCTGGCCTACGAGGCGAGGGCCGTCGGCTGAGCCTCGCCCCGCGCCGTCTCGGTCGAGAAGGGCCGGGCGGACGCGCGCCGGGCGGCCGCCCGTTCATCCGCCGGCCTCGGCGATCGCCGCGGCGAGGGCCAAGAGCCGCTCGGCCTCGCGCACGTGCAGGGCCTCGACCAGGCGGCCGTCGAGCACCGCCACACCGGCGCCCCGCGCCCGCGCCTCGGCATAGGCGGCGACGATCCGGCGGGCCTGCTCGAGCGCCGCGGCGTCTGGGCCGAAGGCCTCGTTGGCCGGGCCGATCTGGCTCGGATGGATCACCGTCTTGCCGTCGAAGCCGAGCGCGCGGCCCTGCCGGCAGGCGGCGGCGAACCCGGCGGCGTCGGCGAGGTCGAGATGGACCCCGTCGAGGATCGCGAGCCCGGCCGCCCGCGCCGCCAACAGGCAGGTGCCGAGCGCCACCAACATCGGCAGCCGCTCGCCCGTGTGCAGGGCGTGCAGGTCCTTGGTGAGGTCGGAGGTGCCCATGACCAGGCAGGCGACAGCCGGCGCCTCCGCGATCTCGAGGGCGCGCAGGATGCCGCGCGGGGTCTCCATCATGCACCAGATCGGCAGGTCGGAAGGCGCGCCTTCGGCCTCGAGCACGGCCCGGGCGCGCCGCACGGCATCGGCGCTCTCGACCTTGGGCAGGAGCACCGCATCGGCCCCGGCGCCGGCCAGCGCGGCGAGGTCGCCATGGCCCCAGGGCGTGTCGAGCCCGTTGACCCGCACCACGAGCTCGCGCCGGCCGAAGGCCGCGCGCCGCCCGAGCGCCTCGACCACGGCCCGACGCGCCGCCTCCTTGGCGTCCGGGGCGACCGCGTCCTCGAGGTCGAGGAGCAGCACGTCGGCCGGCAGCGTCCCGGCCTTGTCGAGAGCCCGCGGGTTCGACCCCGGGACGTAGAGGGCGCTTCGGCGCGGGCGGACGGTCGTCGGCATGGCGGCTCCCCCGTCGTGCTGCGCCGCAGCAGCTAGCGGATCGGCGCGAGCCCGCCAACGCGACCGGCCGGCGCGGCCGCGTCTCGCCGGGCTCGGGAGCAGCGTCCAACGCGACCCGCGCGTGCGCGTGGTGGTGGCTGCCGGGAGCCGTCTCGGGGCGGCACCAACCTCCCGCTTCCTCCCTCTATCGCGGGCGTCCCGGCTGCGCGCCGGCCGACCACGGCGAACCGCCGAGGAGAGCCGCCAGAGGTGCTTTCGGTCGCCCGGAGGCGAGGCCGGACCAGCAGAGGCCCCGAGTGTCCGACCGCCCGATACCCCGGCCGGACCTTCCCGACCCCCCGGGGGCGGCGGCCCGGCTTCGGCCCCGCGTGCGTCACGGCACGCCCCGACCGGATGGCTGGCCGAGCGCCCGGGCGGGCAGAGCCGAGGTGGCGACGGATCATGACCCGGCGGCCCCGACCCACGCGCGGCGCGGCCCGATCACGAACCTCCGATTCGAGCCTTCGCCCCGGGCAGAGCCGCCGTTCGAAGGGGCCTCTCAGAAAAAGCCTCGGCCGGCGCTCTGGCGCTCGCCGCCGCGCCTCGGGAGCGCGGTCGTGAAGGCCTTCGTCCTGGCCGAACCGATCGAAGCGACCTGCCCACAGGCGACGGTCACCAAGACAACATCATCACCTGAAAGGCGATAGCTCTCCGCCTCCGCGCTCGAGACGAACAGGACATCGCCTAGAAACACTGTGGAAATAGCACAAAAATTTCGGTCATCAAAGACCCTTTGATTGTTTGTCTGCACTTCTATGACACACGCCGGTCGTCACCCGGAAGGGTTGCATTGTTGCCTTGGCT
>JANWZN010000066.1 GCA_025054575.1 Geminicoccaceae bacterium
GGTCGCGAACGGTCCGGGTTCGATCGCACCCGAAGGGCTCGCTCGGCTCTCGAGCGCACGCAGGACCGTGGTCCCGATCGCGACGATCCGACCGCCTCGCGCGCGGGTGCCGGCGATCGCCTCGGCCGTTTCGGACGGGATTTCGCCCCGCTCGACGTGCATGCGATGCGCGGCCGTGTCGGCCGCCTTGACCGGCGCGAACGTCCCGAGCCCGACGTGCAGGGTGACGAAGGCTCGGCCGACCCCGCGCGCGGCGAGCCGATCGAGCAGCGCCGGGGTGAGGTGCAACGAGGCGGTAGGTGCGGCGACCGAGCCCTCCTTGCGGGCCTGGATCGGCTGGTAGTCGCGGAGATCGCGCGGATCGCCGCCGGGCGGCCGCTCGATGTAAGGCGGCAGCGGCATCGCTCCTTGCTCGCGGATGGCCGCGAGGAGCTCGCCCCCGGCACGCTCGAAGGCCAAGAGCACGCGCCCCTCCGCGTCCTTGGCCTCGACCGCGGCCACGAGATCGCGGCCGAGCTCGACCCGATCGCCGGGCCTGAGCCGCCGGCCGGGTCGGGCGAGCGACCACCAACGCCGCTCGTCGAGCTGCTCGACGAGGGTGACCTCGATCGACACCGCGCCGCGTCGCCCCCAGAAGCGGGTCGGCAAGACCCGGCTGTCGTTGAGCACGAGGAGATCGCCCGGTGCCAGGAGCTCCGGCAGATCGCCGATCCGCCGGTCTTCGAGCCGCTCGCCCACGACCAGAAGCCGCGCCGCCTCGCGCGGTTCGATCGGGTGCTGGGCGATCAGCTCCGCGGGCAGGGCGAAATCGAACAGATCGACACGCAAGGTGGTTCGAACCGGACGTTCGGCCTCAGGCGCGGCCGCGCTTGCGATCGAGCATCTTCAAGACGTTGGCCGAGACCATCGAGGACACGTCGCCGCCCAGGAGATGGATCTCCTTGACGAAACGGGAGGAGATGAACTGGCTCGTTTCCGAGGCCATCAAGAACACCGTCTCGAGCCGCGGCACGAGTCGCTTGTTGTTGAGCGCCATCTGGAATTCGTACTCGAAATCGGAGACCGCCCGCAGGCCGCGGATGATCATGTCCGCACCCTGCTCGACCGCGAAGCGGACCAGGAGCGATTCGAAGGGTTTGACCTCGACCCGCGCGCCGTTGCCGGCGTTGGCGGCCAACAGCGAGTTGATCTCGGCCTCGACCATCCGGGATCGCTCGTCGAGGGCGAACAGCGGGTCCTTGCCGGCGTTGATCGCGACCGCGACGATCAACCGATCGACCAGCAGCGTCGCCCGGCGGATGACGTCGAGATGACCGTTGTGGATGGGATCGAACGTCCCCGGGTAGACCGCGACCCGCTTCCTCGACATCGACGTGACCCCCGCCCGCCCCGCGCTCCGCCGCCGGCCTCTACGCTAGCCGATATGGCGGGTAGACGCGATGTTGCGCTGCGACAAACCGCGCTGCGCTGCAGCAGGGCCGTTCAGCCCTCGGCCGCCTCGTCCTCGCTGTCGCTCGTGCTGCCGTTGTCGGCCTCGGGCAACGGGACGGCGGCGACGACCCGCTCCTCCTCGCCGACGTCGAGGAGCCGGACGCCCTGCGTGTTCCGCCCGGCGATCCGGATCTGCGCGGCCGGGATCCGGATCATCCGGCCCTGGTCGGTGACCAGCAGCACGTGATCGCCCGGCCCTACCGGAAAGGTCGCCGCGACCGGACCGTTCCTGGCCGAGGTCTCGATGCTGATGATGCCCGAGCCGCCGCGGTTGGTGATCCGGTATTCGTAGGCCGAGCTGCGCTTGCCGTAGCCTTTGCGGGTGACCGCCAGCACGAGTTCCTCGAGCCGCTCGAGTTCGGCCAGCCGCTCGGGCGAGAGGCCTTTCGGTTCGTAGGCCTCGGCCGGTCCCTCCTCCTCGCCGTTGGCGCGTCGACGGGCCGCGGCCCAGCGCAGGAACTCCTCGCGCTCCTCGGTCGTCGCCTCGACGTGGCCGAGGAGCGACATCGAGACCACCTCGTCGCCGCGCGCGAGGTCCATGCCGATCACGCCCTCGGAGGTGCGCGACTTGAAGATCCGCACGCTCTGGACCGGGAAGCGGATCGCCTTGCCCATGAGGCTCGCCAAGAGCACGTCCTGGTCGTCGCGCGCGACCTCGGCGCCCACCAGCCGATCGCCCGGCTCGAGGCCCATCGCGATCTTGCCCGTGGTCGGCACGCGCAGGAAGTCGGCGAGCTCGTTGCGGCGGACGTTGCCGCGGGCGGTCGCGAACACGATCGAGAGCCCGGCCCAGGCCGCCTCGTCTTCGGGCAAGGGCGTCACCGCGGTGATCGTCTCCTCGGGCTCGATCCCGGCCACGAGCTGGACCATCGGCCGGCCACGCGCCTGCGGCGCGCCCAGCGGCAGCTTGTAGACCTTGAGCTTGTACACCCGGCCGCGGCTGGTGAAGAACAGCACGGGCGTGTGCGTCGAGGCGACGAACAGCCGGGTGACCGCATCGTCCTCGTGCGTGCGAACCCCCGTGCGGCCCTTGCCGCCCCGCCGCTGGGCGCGGAAGGTCGAGAGGGGCACCCGCTTGATGTAGCCCTTGAGTGTCGCGGTGACGACCATGTCCTCGCGCTGGATCAGGTCCTCGATGTCCTGATCCGGCTCGGTCTCGGTGTCGATGACCGTGCGCCTCGGGCTGTCGAATTGCTCCTTGAAGGCGAGGAGTTCGCCCTTGACGACCTCGAGAAGCTTGTCGCGCGAGCGCAGAATTGCCAAGAGCTCCTTGATCTTGGCGGCGATCTCCTCGAGTTCGGCGCGGATCTTCTCGCGCTCGAGGCCGGTCAGTCGGCGCAGCGTGAGCTCGAGGATCGCCTGCGCCTGCCGCTCGGAGAGCCGGAAGCCGGCGGCCTCCTGCGCGACCGCACCCTCCTCGGGCTCGACCAGGGCCAGAAGCGGCGCGATCGCTTCCTCCGGCCAGGCGCGCGCCATCAGCTGCTCTTTGGCGACCTCGGGCGAGGGCGCGGCACGGATCAGCTGGATGACCGGGTCGAGGTCGGCGACCGCGGCGGCGAGCCCGACCAGGACATGCGCCCGCTCGCGGGCCTTGGCGAGATCGAAGGCGGTGCGGCGGGTGACGACCTCCTCGCGGAAGGCCAAGAAGGCCGCGAGCATCTCCTTGAGGTCGAGGTTGGCGGGCCGGCCGCCCGAAAGGGCCACCAGATTGATGCCGAAGCTCGACTGCAAGGGCGTGAACTTGAAGAGCTGGTTCAAGACGATGTCGGGGTCGGCCTCGCGCTTGAGCTCGATCACCACCCGGACACCGTGGCGATCGCTCTCGTCGCGAAGATCGGCGATCCCTTCGACCTTTTTCTCGCGCACCACTTCCGCGATGCGCTCGACCATCTTGGCCTTGTTGACGAGGTAGGGAATCTCGGTGACGACGATGGCTTGCCGGCCCTTGATCTCCTCGAGCTGCGTCTTGCCGCGCACCACGATCGTGCCGCGGCCGCGGCTGTCCGGGTCCTGGCCGGCATAGGCGCGCAAGAAACCCTGACGGCCGAGGATGATGCCGCCGGTCGGAAAGTCGGGGCCCTTGACGATCTCGGCGAGCTCGAGGGCGGTCGTCTCCGGCCGGTCGATCAGGGCGATGGCGGCATCGATCACCTCGCCCGGATTGTGCGGCGGGATGTTGGTCGCCATGCCGACCGCGATCCCGCCCGCCCCGTTGATCAGAAGGTTGGGAAAGCGCGCCGGCAGGACCACCGGCTCTTGCGCGCTCTCGTCGTAGTTCGGCCGGAAATCGACCGTGTCCTTGTCGATGTCGGCCAAGAGCGCGTCGGCGGCGCGGGCGAGGCGGGCTTCGGTGTAGCGCATCGCCGCCGGTGGATCGCCGTCCATCGAGCCGAAATTGCCCTGGCCGTCGATCAGCGGCACCCGCATCGTGAAATCCTGCGCCATGCGGACCATGGCGTCGTAGATCGCGGCATCGCCGTGCGGGTGGTACTTGCCCATCACGTCGCCGACGATACGGGCGGCCTTGCGGTGCGGCTTGCCGGCCTCGTAGCCGGCCTCGTGCATCGCGTAGAGGATCCGCCGCTGCACCGGCTTGAGCCCGTCGCGCACATCGGGCAGCGCGCGCGCCACGATCACGCTCATCGCGTAATCGAGGTAGGAGCGCTTCATCTCCTCCTCGATCGGCACGACTTCGAAGGGACGCGGCTGACCGGTCGTCGACAAGGGCTTGGTCTTTCGGGCTCGCGAGCGAGGTGACGGGAATTCGTCGGCGATACGCGACGCGCTCGCCTTTTAGCAAGCGACGGTCGAGGCTACAAGGCGCGGTCCTCGGTGGCGGCCGGCGAGGGCCCGGCATCGAGGGTCGCCGCACCGTGGAGGTGCCACAGCACGAGCGCGGCCGCGCCGCGAAACGGCGCCCAGGGCTGGACGAGGGCACGCAGCACCCGCGGCGAGGGTCGTTGTTCGATCCCCCGCAGCCGGGCGTAGCCCGCGCGCAACGCCAGATCATCGGCCGGGAAGACGTCGATTCGGCCGAGGGCAAAGAGCAGATAGATCTCGGCACTCCAGCGGCCGAAGCCCGGCAGCGCCGCGATCCGCGCGACGACCTCCTCGTCCGCCATGCGATCGAGCGCCTCGAGTGGCAAACGGCCGTTCAGGGCGGCCGTCGCGAGCGCGCGCGCCTGCGCCGCCTTGCGACGGCCGAGCCCGGTCGCGCACAGCACCGCCTCGTCGACCGCGTGCAGCGAGGCCGGCTCGACCGGCGCGCCGAGCGTCCGCTCGAGCCGCGCCCAGATCGCAGCCGCCGCCCGCGTCGAGAGCTGCTGCGCGACCAGGATCCGCAACAGCGTGGCGAAGCCGGGCGGCCGCCGGCGCGGCGCCGGAGGGCCGAACCGGTCGAGCGCCACCGCGATGTCGCGATCGCGCTCGGCCAAGGCCGCGAGCGCGGCCGCGAGCCCTGCGCCGTCGAGCGACGGTTCGGTCACGGCCCGGAGGGCGCCCGCGGCCGGCCCGGAGGGTCGGCCTCGCCGTGATGCACCGTCCGCCCGGGGCCGAGCGCCTTGCCGCGGTAGAGCGCCGCGTCGGCGAGCCGGACCAGGCGATCCGGCTCGTCGCCGTCCTCGGGAAAGACCGCGACCCCGATCGTGGCGCTCGCCGCTACGGTGCTGCCGTCGATGCGAACCGGGGCGGCGAGCTCCGTACGGATCCGCGCGAGCACGGTCTCGAGCGCCGCGGCGCCGGCGAGCGGGGCGAGCAGGATCGCGAACTCGTCGCCACCGAGCCGGGCCACGGTGTCGGTCGCGCGGACCGAGGCGGCGAGCCGGCGCGCCACGGCGCGCAAGAGCTCGTCGCCGGCGGCGTGGCCGAACACGTCGTTGACGCGCTTGAAATCGTCGAGGTCGAGGATCAAGAGCGCGCCGCTGCCGCCTTCCCGCTTCACCCGGGCGATCGCCTGGGCGAGGCGATCTTGGAAGAGGAGCCGGTTCGGCAACTCGGTGAGCGCGTCGTGGAACGCCAGATAGCGGCTCTCGGCCTCGGCTGCGGCGAGCTCCTGCAGCCGTCGCCACAAGAGCCAGCCCGGAACCAGCGCGGCGAGCGTGCAGAGCGCGGTCACCACCACGATCGCCCAGAGCAGGACGTGCCGGTAGGCGCGGATCTTGTCGCACAGATCGATCGAGACGTGCAGCACGCCGATCAGGCGGCCCGTCCGCTCGAGCGGAACGAAGGTCTCGCCGACATGCTGCGGCCAGCCGGGCTCGCGCACCGGCAAGACCACGGCCTGGATCGTGCGGGTCGCGAGCGCGCGCGCGAGCAGCGCCCGCATGGTCTCGTCCTCGGCCCGGGCCGGCGGTGCGGTCGGCAGGATCTCGCGGCCGCGGGCGATCGGTTTGCCGTCGGCTGCCAGAAGCGCCACCGAGACCACGCGGCTGCGGGCGAGCGCCACCTCGAGCGCCGCCCGCTGCGCCGGCTCGATGGTTCGGGTCTCGAGGATCGTTTCGAGCGCGGGCACCATCTTTTTCAGAAAGTCGGCGGTCGACGCGCCGACGAAGCGGGCGTCCTGCTCGACCAGCTTCTGCGCCAAGAGCCAGCCCAGCCCGAGGCCGGTGGCGATGATCACGAGGAGGGAGAGCAGCGCCGAGAGCAGGAGCCGCCGGTCGGGCCGAGCACGACCGCGGCGCCAGGTGCGGCCCGCGTCGAGCCCACCGATAGACCTCGCGCTCGCGAACGCGACCGCGGCGCCGCGGGTCCGGCTGTCCGGCGGCATCGACGTTCTCCCGCTCGGCCGCCCGCATCGGGTCGATCGGGGCTACGGCCGAACCGCGGATCGCCCCGGTTCCGGTCGCCAGTGGAAAGCATGAGACCGGGCGCGACTCAACCCATCGACGGACATTGGCGATGATTTGTTCCGATGCGGCGATCCCGCGCGATTGGCCGCGTGCGAAGGGGCGTGCTATCGCGCCGCCGGGGCGGGGAAGAGGCGGCAGCGCGCCGAGGGCGATGGATGGAACGCGAGGTCATGGAGTTCGACGTCGTGATCGTGGGCGCGGGCCCGGCCGGGCTCGCGGCGGCGATAAGGCTCAAACAACGTGCCGCCGAGACCGGCCGAGACCTCTCGGTCTGCGTCCTCGAGAAGGGCTCGGAGGTGGGCGCGCACATCCTCTCGGGTGCCTGCATCGAGCCCCGCGCCCTCGAAGAGCTCCTGCCCGACTGGCGTTCCACGGGTGCGCCGCTCGAGACCGAAGCCGACGACGATCGCTTCCTCTATCTCACCGAGCGCCGGGCGATCCGGCTGCCGACCCCGCCGCCGATGCGCAACCACGGCAACTATATCGGCAGCCTCGGCAATCTCTGTCGCTGGCTCGCCCAGCGCGCGGAGGCACTCGGTGTCGAGATCTTCCCGGGCTTCGCCGGCGCTCGCCTGTTGCTCGATTCGGACGGGCGGGTGTGCGGCGTGGGCACGGGCGACATGGGCGTCGCTCGCAGCGGCGAGCCCGGGCCGCATTTTCAACCCGGGATCGATCTGCACGCACGCTTGACCATCCTCGCCGAGGGCTGCCGCGGCTCCTTGACCAAAGAGGCGATGGCCCGCTTTCGGCTGCGCGACGGTGTGCAGCACCAGACCTACGGGATCGGCATCAAGGAGCTCTGGGAGATCCCGGCAGCACAGCATCGGCCGGGGCTCGTCGTCCACACGGTCGGCTGGCCGATCGACCACCGCACCTATGGCGGCTCCTGGCTCTACATGTACGGCGACCGGCTCGTCTCGCTCGGCTTCGTCGTCGGCCTCGATTACGAGAACCCGTGGCTGTCGCCGTTCGACGAGCTCCAGCGCTGGAAGACCCATCCCGCCATCCGTCCCTTCCTCGAAGGCGGCCGGCGGCTCGCCTACGGCGCGCGGGCACTCTCCGAAGGCGGCTTCCAGTCGATCCCCAAGCTCGTCTTCCCGGGCGGGGCCCTGGTCGGCGACGCGGCCGGTTTTTTGAACGTTCCCAAGATCAAGGGCACGCACGCCGCCATGAAGTCCGGCATGGTCTGCGCCGAGGCGGCGTTCGAGGCGCTCGCAGCCGGGGCCGACCGGCCGCTCCTCGAGGGCTATCCCGAGCGGCTGCGGGCGAGCTGGCTCTGGGAGGAGCTCCATCGCGTCCGCAACATCCGCCCTGCTTTCAAATGGGGCCTCTTGCCGGCGCTCGGCTACGCCGCCTTCGACACCTACCTGCTGCGCGGCAAGGCGCCCTGGACGCTGCGTCACCACGGACCTGATCATGCGATGTTGCGGCCGGCCGCGGCATGCCCGCGGATCGAATACCCGAAGCCCGACGGGGTGCTGACCTTCGACAAGCTCTCCTCGGTGTTCGTCTCGAACACCAACCACGAGGAGGACCAACCCTGCCATCTGGTCGTCCGCGATCGCGAGACGGCCTTGCGGGTCAACTGGCAGATCTACCAGGGCCCCGAGCAGCGCTATTGTCCGGCCGGCGTGTACGAATGGATCGACGACGGCAACGGCGGCAAGAAACTTCAGATCAACGCCCAGAACTGCGTCCACTGCAAGACCTGCGACATCAAGGACCCGACGCAGAACATCGACTGGGTCCCGCCGCAGGGTGGTGGCGGCCCGAACTATCCCGGGATGTGAGAGCGAAGGGCGCTCAGCTGGCGTAGGGCGGCTGCTCGAAGCCGGCCGGCGAGCGGGTGAAGACCTCGACCCCGTCCTCGGTGACACCGACCGTGTGCTCGAACTGCGCCGAGGGCTCGCGGTCGCGGGTCACCGTCGTCCAGCCGTCGGGCAGGATCTTCACCCCGGCCCGGCCGGCGTTGATCATCGGCTCGATCGTGAAGAACATCCCGGGCTCCAGCCGCAGGCCTTCGCCCGGCTTGCCGAAATGGCGCACCTCGGGCGCGTCGTGGAACACGCGGCCGATGCCGTGCCCGACGAAGTCGCGCACCACCGAGAAACCCTGTGCTTCGGCGACCTTCTGGATGGCGTGGCCGACATCGCCGAGCGTCGCCCCCGGCCGCACCGCGCGGATGCCCGCCCACATCGCCTCGTAGGTCGTCTTGATCAGTCGTCGTGCCTTGACCGGGACTTTCTCCGGCCGACCGACGATGAACATCCGGCTCGTGTCGCCGTACCAACCGTCGAGGATCACGGTGACGTCGATGTTGAGGGTGTCGCCTTCTTTGAGCTTCTTCTCGAAGGAAGGGATGCCGTGATTGACGACGTGGTTGACGGAAATGCAGGAGGCGGCGGGAAACGGATTGTTCGGCTGCTCGCGATGCGGATAGCCGATCGTCGCCGGGATGCCGCCGTGCTCGCGCATGAAGCGCTCGATCGCCTGGTCGATCTCGCCGGTCGAGACCCCGGCCCGCACCAGCGGCGTCACGTGATCCAGGGTGAGCGCCGCGAGCCGGCCCGCCGCGCGCATCCCTTCGAACGCTTCCGGCCCGTGGATCGGAACCGGTCTCTTGGTGCCGTCGACATCGATGACGGCGCGACTCATCCGACTCATGCGTCGATCTCGAAGCTCACCCCGAGGCGGCCGCTCGCACGGCGGTCGATGCCCGCGCCAGAACCTCCGGGTTGAGCAGCAGACCGCCGCCCGGGTCCTGGCCGCGCAGCACGCTCAGCACGTTGGCCACGGTGCGAGCGGCCATGCTCTCGATCGCCCACTCGCTGGCCCCCGCCGCATGTGGGGTGAGGACGACGTTCGACAAGGTGAGGAGCGCGCTGTCGCGGGGCAGGGGCTCGACCGCCATGACGTCGAGCCCGGCACCGGCGATCCGTCCCTCGCGCAAGGCCGCGATCAGGGCCGCCTCGTCGACCAGGCCGCCGCGCGCGGTGTTGATCAGAAAAGCGCCGGGCTTCATGAGCGCGAGCCGGCGGGCGTCGACCAGATGTCGGGTCTCCGCGGTCAAGGGCGCGTGCAGCGAGACGAAGTCCGCCCGCGCGAACAGCTCGTCCAGCGGCACGAGCGTATGGCCGAGCCGGGCCACCGCCTCGCCGTCGACGAACGGATCGGCGACCAGGACCTCCATCGCGAAGCCCTGGCAGCGCTTGGCCAGCGCCCGACCGATCCGGCCGAAGCCGACGATGCCCACGGTGGCGCCGGTCAAGCGACCGTGGAACAGGAGCTTCCAGGTGCCCTCCCGCAGCGCCCGGTCGTAGCGCGGGATCGCGTGCGCGAGGGTGCCCATGAGCGCAAACGCGTGGTCGGCGACCGCGTCGTGGTTGGTGCCGAAGGCCATGGCCACGGCGACGCCGTGGCGCGTGGCGGCCGCCACGTCGACCGCGTCCCAGCCGACCCCGAGCCGGGCCACGACCGCGAGCCCCGGGGCCGCGGCGAAGACCCGCTCGGTGTAGGGCTCCTGGCCGGCGAGCGAGGCCACGCAGCCGGGCAGATGCCGTATCAGCTCCTCTTCGGTCATCGGCCGGCCGTAGGGATTGGGCACGAGCTCGAGGCCGGCCTCGACGAGCGGCTTCAGGAGGTGCTCGCGGCCCTGGAGATGGACGACCGCGACCAACACCTTGCCAGGTCGCGCCGCGCCCGGGGCGGCGACCCGCCGGTGGATCGATACCCTGCGGTCGAGCAACAGCGGTTCGGCGCGCTCGCGGTACCAGGCGAGATACGGTGCCGCCTTGTGCAGCTCGAACGCCGCCTCGTCGCGGTAGACCTCGTAGACGAAGGCGCGGTCGGGATCCTCGCCGTCGCGGACGACGTCGAACTGCAGGCAGCCCGGCTCGTGGGCGCGGGTGTTGCGCGCGTGCTGCTCGATCAGCGGCAGGAAATCGTCCATCCGACCGGGGCGGACCTTGAACTCGGCAACGACGACGAGCGCCTGCTCGCTCACCTCGATCCCTCCCCCCGAGCATCGACCGCGAGCGCGGAAGAGCGCGAGCGAACGTGCTCGCGCCAGGCGGCGTAGCACCCGGCCGCGACCACGACCAGGGCGCCGCCGATCGTCCACGCGTCCGGGAAGTCGCCGAACACGAGATACCCGAACAGCACCGCCCAGACGAGCATGCTGTAGCTGAACGGTTGGATGACCACCGCCGGGGCGTGCGCGAGCGCTCGGACGAGGCAGTAATGGCCGGTGGCACCGAGCCCCGCCAGCGCCACCAGTTGCAGCCAGTGGACGGGCTCGAGCGGGAGCCAGAACCACGGCCCGACCAGGCTCAAGAGCACCGCGGCGACGACCGATTGCCAGAGGAAGCTCGTGTGCGGCGGGTCGATCGAGCCCGCCATCCGGGTCAACACGTTGTAGAGCGCGTACATCGCAGCTGCGAGCACGGCCAGGAGCGAGGCCGGGTGGACCACGGTCAAGCCGGGCCGGACGATCACGAGCACGCCGAGAAAGCCCACGGCGACCGCGGTCCAGCGTCGCCAGCCGACCCGCTCGCCCAAGAGCGGCACCGAGAGCGCGGTGACGATCAGGGGGGTGACCGCCAGCACCGCGTGGACATCGGCCAGCGGCAGGGCGCGAAAGCACAAGAACACGATCCCGATCTCGGTCACGAGCAGAGCAGCACGGCCGATCTGCAAGGACGGCCGGCCCGACCGCCAGCCCGTGCGCAAGGTCGCCGGACCCAAGATCAAGAGCGCCAGCGGCAAGGCCACGAGATGCCGCAGCCAGAGGATCAACGGCACCGGATAGTGGCTCACGAGCAGCTTCGAGAGCGCGTCCATGGCGCCGAAGCAGGCCATCGCGAAGATCGCGAGGCCGATGCCCTTGAGCTCGCTCGCTGCTGCGAGCGGCCGCTGCGTCGCGAGGCTCTCAGCCGGCCGCACCGGGTGCCCTTCGCGTCCAACCCGTCGCCTGCTCGAAGGCGTGCGCCGCGCGCAGCAGGAGCCCCTCGGCGAACGGCCGACCGACCAGCTGCAGGCCAACCGGCATGCCCTGCGAATCGAACCCCATCGGCAGCGAAAGGGCCGGCAGTCCCAGATAGTTGGCGAAGCCGATGAGCGCTCCCATGCGGTTCGACAGCTCGACGAAACCGGCATCGCCACCCGTGTCCGTCTCGGCGATGGTGGGCGTCCGCACGGGGCAGGTCGGCAAAGCGAGGAGGTCGCAGCGGCCGAACACCTCGGCCACGAACCGCTCGAGCATCGGCGTCCTCAGTGCCACGGCCTGGAGGTAATCGACCGCCGAGAGGGCGAAACCCGGCGCCATCCGAGCGAGCGTTTCGCGGTTGTAGTCGGCTGCGCGCGTGCGCACGAGCTCGCGATGCAAGGCGGCGCACTCGGCCGTCAGCACGATCCGGCGCAGCGCGTTGAGCGGCGCCAAAGACGGGATCGCCTGCTCCGCGACCCGCGCGCCGAGCTCGCGGAACACGGCCATCGCCTCCTGCGCGAGGGCCGCGATCTCGGGGTCGATCGCGACCTCGAGGCCGTCGCGGACGAAGCCGATCCGCACTTCGCGGACGCCGCGCTCGAGACCACGCGTGTAATCGGGCACGGGACGCTCGGAGGTGGTGCGGTCGCGCGGGTCCGAGCCGGCGATGGCAGCGAGCACGAGTGCGGCGTCCTCGGCCGTGCGGCAGAGCGGACCAACATGGTCGAGCGAGAAGGAGAGCGGCATCGCCCCGGCGCGGCTCACCCGGCCGTAGGTCGGCTTGATCCCGACCAGGCCGCACAGGCTCGCCGGTATGCGGATCGAGCCGCCGGTGTCCGAGCCGAGGGCAGCGAAGACGCAGCGGGCCGCCACGGCGGCGGCCGAGCCGGAAGACGAACCGCCGGTGATCCGGCTCGGATCCCAAGGGTTCTTCGGGTGACCGGTGTGCGGATTGTGGCCGGTGATGCCGAGCGCGAACTCGACCATGTTGAGCCGACCGAGATCGATCGCACCGGCCTCGTCGAGCCGCTCGATCACGGTGGCGCTCTGCGTTGCGCGCTGGCCGCGGAAGATCGTGGTACCCCACTCGCAGAGGGCACCCTCGCGCGGGAACATGTCCTTGTGCGCCATGGGCACGCCGTGCAGCGGCCCTCGGATCCGTCCACTCGCCCGCTCGCGGTCGAGCTCCTCGGCGCGCGCGAGCGCTGCTTCCGGCCACAGCCGGGCGACCGCGCCGAGCTCGCGGCCGCGCTCTTCGAGCGCCGAAAGACAGGCTTCGGTCGCGGCCCTGGCCGAGATCGCGCCCCTGCGGATCCGCTCGGCGAGCTCGGCGAGGGAGAGCGCCAAGATCGCCCCGCTCATCGCGGTCGCTCCTCCGCGCCCTCGCGCTCGGGCTCGGCGAGCCGCTCGAGGGCGCAGAGAAAATCGTTGGCTTCGAGGCCGAACGGCAGGAACTCCGCCGCCGTCTGCCGCAAGCTCTCGACCATCGCCCGCGCGGCTTCGACATCGCGGTCCGCGACCGCGATGTCGACGGGCGTCTCCACCTGCCGCTCCATGTCGGTTCTCCCGAGCACTGCAGCGCTCGCCTAGCATCCCCCAGCGGTGCCTTGAACCCGCGAGCGGGGCCCGGCCGGCATGGCAGCCATCGCCGTGCTGCGGGCAGGCGTCGGCGGCGATTGGCCGCGTGGCCGCGGTCCACTAGATCGCGCCCGAGGAGCGCTAGGAACGGAGGGACGGGCGATGGCGACGCGGACGGTCCAAGCGGGCGTGCGCGACCCGGAGACGCTCGCGGTCCTGCGTGCGATCGAGAAGAAGCTCTTGTGGTTGTCGGCCTGGACGATCCATCACGCCAACCATCTCCGCCCTTCGCGCGACAAGCTCAAGGTCGGCGGACACCAGGCCTCCTGCGCCTCGGTCGCGACGATCCTCACGGCCTTGTTCTTCGACGCGTTGCGGCCGCACGATCGGATCGCGGTCAAGCCGCACGCGAGCCCGATCTACCACGCCGCCATGTATCTCTTGGGCCGGCAGAGTCGCGAGCGGCTGGAGCGGTTCCGGGCCCTGGGCGGCGCCCAGGCCTATCCCTCGCGGACCAAGGACACGACCGGCGTCGATTTTTCGACCGGCTCGGTCGGTCTCGGCGCGGCGATGACGCTGTTCGCCTCCTTGGCGCAGGATCACGTGCGGCTGCGCGGCCTCGTTCCGCCGGATCGGCCCGAAGGTCGCATGGTGGCGATCGTGGGCGACGCCGAGCTCGACGAGGGCAACGTCTTCGAGGCCCTGCTCGAGGGCTGGAAGTACGACGTCCGCAATCTCTGGTGGATCATCGACTACAACCGGCAGAGCCTCGACCGCGTCGTCCCGGAAAAGCTGTTCGCCAAGATCGAGCAATTCTTCGCGACCGTGGGGTGGGACGTCGTCACCATCAAATACGGCAAGAAGCTCCAGGCGGCCTTCGCCGAGCCCGGCGGCAACGCGTTGAAGGAATGGATCGACGCCTGCCCGAACGATCTCTACGCCGCCTTGACCTTCAAGGGCGGTGCCGCCTGGCGCGCGCATCTCGAGAGCGATCTCGGGCGCAACCCGACGATCCGCCGGATCCTCGATCGTCACGACGATGCCGGCCTCGCGGCGCTCATGACCAATCTCGGCGGCCACGACGTCGAGGCCGTGCTCGAGGCGTTCGACGCGGCCGCCGCCGACGATCGTCCGCGCTGCTTCATCGCCTATACGGTCAAGGGTTACGGTCTGCCGATGGCGGGCCACAAGGACAGCCACGCAGCCTTGATGACCGCCGAGCAGATCGAGGCGCTGCGGGCAGCCCACGGCATTCCCGCCGGCTGCGAATGGGAGCCGCTGGCCGGCCTCGACGTCGATGCCGATCGCTTCCGCCGCTTCCTCGATGCCGTGCCCTATGCGCGGCGGGTCGAGCGGTACGCGGCACCGCCGGTCGCGGTTCCGGTCGAATTGCCGACCGGCCGGCGCAGCGGGCTCGCGTCGACGCAAGAGACCTTCGGCCGGATCATGGGCGAGCTCGCGCGCTCGGACCTGCCGCTGGCCGAGCGGATCGTCACGACTTCGCCCGACGTCACGGTTTCGACCGGCCTCGCACCCTGGGTCAGCCGGCGCAACCTCTTCAACCGCAAAGAGCACGAGGACGTGTTCCGCGCCGAGCAGGTGACCTCGCCCACGCTCTGGCGCGAGAGCCGCACCGGCCAGCACATCGAGCTCGGCATCGCCGAGAACAATCTCTTCCTCAATCTGGCGGCCCTCGGGCTCGCACACGAGCTCTTCGGCGCCCGGCTCTTGCCCGTGGGCACGCTCTACGACCCGTTCATCGCCCGCGGCCTCGATGCCCTGACCTACGCCTGTTACCAGGGCGCGCGGTTTCTCCTCGTCGCGACGCCTTCCGGGATCTCGCTGGCGCCCGAGGGCGGCGCCCACCAGTCGATCGGCACGCCGCTCGTCGGCATGAGCCAGCCCGGCCTCACCTACATGGAGCCGGCCTTCGCCGACGAGCTCGCGGTGATGCTGCGCTGGGCCTTCGCGCATCTGCAGGAGCCCGAGGGCGGTGCGGTCTATCTCCGCCTGACGACGCGGGCGATCGCCCAGCCCGATCGGCGCATGGACGCGGAGCTCGAGCGCGCCGTGCTCGCGGGCGGCTACTGGCTGGCACGGCCGGCCGAGGGTGCCGAGCTCGCCATCGTCTTCACCGGTGCCGTGGCACCCGAGGCGCAGGCCGCGCTCGAGGCGGTGCGCGAGGACGTGCCCGGGGCGGGTCTGTTGAACGTGACCTCCGCCGACCGGCTGTTCGCCGACTGGCGCGCGCGCGGTGGTGCTAGCGCCGCGGCCCGGCTCCTCGCGCCGCTGGCCCCGGAAGCGGTGCTCGTCACCGTGCTCGACGGTCATCCGGCGACGCTCTCTTGGCTCGGCTCGGTCCGCGGCGACAGGGTCGAGGCGCTCGGCGTCGACCGCTTCGGCCAGTCCGCCGACATCCCCGATCTCTACCGGCTCGCGGGCATCGACACCGAGGCGATCCTGGAAGCGTGCGCCCGCGGGCTTCTCGCGCGCGCCCGCCGCCGTGGCCGAGCCGGCTGAGGCGTCGGCCCCGCCGCTTGCGCCCGGCGGACGACGCTCCTAAAGCCGGCGCGCACGAACAGGGGAGGACCAGGCCCGTGGACATGACCGGCGAATATCGCATCCCGGCGCCGCGCCGGCGCGTCTGGGAGATGCTCAACGACCCCGACGTTCTCGCCAAGGCACTGCCGGGCTGCGAATCGCTGCAAAAGATCTCCGATACCGAGCTCCAGGCCAGGATCAAGGCCAAGGTCGGCCCGGTGAGCGCCACCTTCGCGGGCAAGGTCGGGCTCACCGATCTCGACCCGCCTGCCGGCTACACGATCACGGGCGAGGGCTCGGGTGGGGTGGCCGGTTTCGTCAAAGGTGCGGCCAAGGTCCATCTCCTCGAGGACGGCCCCGAGGCCACGGTGCTCAAATACGAGGCCAAGGCCGAGGTCGGCGGCAAGCTCGCCCAGATCGGCTCGCGGCTGATCCAGGGCACCGCCAAG
>JANWZN010000067.1 GCA_025054575.1 Geminicoccaceae bacterium
CTGCTGGTTGCGTGGCTTGCACTCTCACCAAACAAAGACTACATCGCCGTTTTTCTTATGGGCTCGGTCCTGGCATCGATCGCTGTCGGCTTATCCGTATTGTTGGACAATACCGACAAGCCATATCTGGCAAAATATTACGCCCCCTACGTCGGCTTGTTGATACTCACCGCTTGGGCGGCGGGACGTCCCTTCAACGGTGCTTGGCGTTGGATAACGTCCGCCGCCGTCCTTCTTGCGACCATCCTGGCGATCCACGCGAGCGCCCGCTGGGCCCTCATCAGCATCGGCGTCGTCGGGATCGCGGCGCTGGTCCCGCGTCCGTACGGGCTTGCGTTACGCGCCCTCGTCTTGGTGACCTGCGCCGTGCCGCTCCTTCCCCTTCTCGCGCTCGATCCCGGAACCGCGGCCACCGTGATGACGGCACGAAATCTTGCTTCCGCTTCCGATGTTGAGCGACTACTTTTGTATGCTTTCGCTCATGAATCCATGATAAATTACCCCATCTACGGAATCGGCTTCGAGCGATTTTTGAACGAGTTCGAGGGCCGGTTCGGGCACCTCCTCACGATGGCGTCGTCGGTCCAGGGACCACACAACCAGTACGCCGCTATCGGCGCGCTGTTCGGAGTTCCTGCTCTGCTCATTTATGCCACCGCTGTGGCCAGCTCGGTGTTTCTTCTTCTTCGGCTAACGAAGACGGCGCCTTCGCGGCTGAAACTGGCCTGCCTGCTTCTTTGGGGCTTCATGTTTCTCGCCAACGAGATCTCGGACGATGCCCGGCTGGCTCTTTATCTGGTCGCCGCATTGATGGCCTGCGGTGCGCCGGCTCAGCGGTCCTGGCTCGGCGCTCTGTTGCCGCGACGGCGGGACGCCGCCTCTTTACCGCCGGCTCAGCTCGCTTGAGCCGGTGCCGCGATCGCAAGCCGGCTCGCGATCGCTCCCCGCGAGGGCTCGAGGGCGTATCGGTCGCTCAGGCCGTCGATATAGTATCGAACGAATTGCGCGGCCCCCGCTGGTCCAGTCCTCAAGAGACAAAGACCGAAACCGGCCACGAGACGGGCAACCACACGCCCTAGTCCGTGATAATGCCGGTCGTTGTACCCCAGATTGCGTGCATAAATCGCTGCACGCGGTGAGCGCGGATCGCAGAACTGGCACTTTTGAATGCATCGGCGGCCGACCTCGAAGTGAACGAGCCAGGTGCCGGGAAAACGGTAGCGCGGGTGAAAGTAATCCGCTTCGAGGGCGATGCCGGTTCGATAACCGGCCCTAGTCAGTCGATGGCTGTACTCGTGCTCCTCGCCCCAAATGAACATCTCCGCCTTCGGCAAGCCAACCGAGCGGGCAGCCTCGGCCGAAACCAGGACGCCGTTCCAAAGCCCGGCTAGCCGGGTGGGCAGCCAATCCGCACCGATCGCTCGCTTGAAAGGCTCCACCGCGCGTGGCAGGCCGGCTAACGGAGGCGGGAAAGCGAGCTCGTCCGGCTCTTCGATGTCGCGGATCAGCGGCCCGCACAGCGCGGCGCTCTCCCGCGCCGCCATTCGCAACAGCGACGCTAGACAGGTCGCGCTCGGCATACCATCGTCGTCCATGAGCCAAAGCCAATCCGCGCCGCGCGCCAGTGCCTCGCGCATCCCCACGTGCATGCCACCGGCGGCGCCGGCGTTGCCAGCCAGACGGAGCAGGCGAGCGCTCGGAAACGCGCTCCGGACCATCTCCGGCGTGCCGTCGGTGGAGGCATTGTCGATCACGACGATCTCGTCCACCGGCCGGCACTGGGCCTTGACCGCGCGAAGATTCCGAGCGAGCAGGTCCTTGCGGTTCCAGGTCACGATGACAGCGACGACGCGCGGTTCCTGCATGGCCCGGTCACGCCCCGGAGAGCTCCGTAGTCAGGGAAGAAAGCACCTCGTCTCTTCTTGGGTCGAGCTGGTATCGGTCGCGTGCCCCGTCGATATAATACCGGATGTACGCCGCGGCTGCCCAGATCCCTCTAGTCAGGGTGAGATGCGCTCCTACGCCGAGCAATCGAGCACATCCGTAAACCTTGCCGCGATATGTCCAGTCGCGATACCCTTGATTTCTCGCGTGGTACATCGCCCGCGGATGTGTTGGATCAGCGTAGCAACCGCTCCTCATGGATCGCCGACCGATATTTATGTTGACGAACCAACGCGATGGAAAGTTTGGCCGTGGGTGCGCATAGTCCGCCCACAAGGCCATTCCTACTCTTAATTTGTTGGCTTTTGCTCGATCTATATACTCGTCTTCCTCACCCCATATGAATATTTCAGGCTTTGGTCTCCCTATGACCTCGACAACGTTCGTATTCACGAGCAACCCGTTCCACGCGTACGGATTTTCGACGAGACAACCTCGCGTGCCCCTGCTCGCCTGACGCCGTCGATTGTCGCCGGAAGATCCCGCCTCGGCGGGGGAAACGCGAGCCGTGCCGGATCGGCGATGTCATGGACGAGGGAGCCACACACGTCGAACCGATATTGGTGTGCGACCGTTAACTGCTCCGACAAGCAACATGCTCCGGGCACACCATCGTCGTCCATGAGCCACAACCAGTCCGGCACCGTCTTCATCACGTGGTCGATACCAGCGAAGAAACTGCCTGCGGGCCCGTAATTTCGAGAAAGTCGTATCACTCGAGCCTTGGGAAACTCGACTGCGAGCATGTCCCGCGTGCCGTCGGTCGACGCATTGTCGACGACCAGCACTTCGTCGACCGGCCGGCTCTGCGCCATCACAGCGCGCAAGTTCCGGGCGAGGATCTCCCTGCGGTTCCAGGTGACCACCACCGCAACCACCTTGGCACGCCGATTCATCGCACGATTTCCTTCTCGAAGAGCGAAAGTGCCGCGCCGACCGCTTGGTCCATATTGAGATACTTGTACTCCCCCAGACGTCCAGCGAACAGCACCTTGCCACCGAGCTTTCGACTCTTCGCAAGATACCCATTGTAGAGCTCTCTGTACTCGTCCCGCGGGATCGGGTAGTAGGGTTCGTTACGACCCGGTTCGTGCCTCTCGGGATACTCGATAGCAACAGTGGTGCCCGAGCCGTTCTGCCCGGTCATGTGCTTGAATTCGCTGATCCGGGTGAAGGCGTACTCGCTCGGATAGTTGACCTGCGCCACAGGCTGGTGAGGACTGTCGCCAAAGTGACGCATCTCGAAGCTCAGGCTGCGATACGGAAGATGACCATCCTCGTAGCTGAAAAACTCGTCGATCGGTCCCGTGTAGATCATCCGCTCCCACTGCACCTCTCGGGCGATGTCGCGGTAGTCGGTCTGGAGCATGATTTTGATCTTCGGATGGGCCAGCATCCGGCGGAACATCGCCGTGTAGCCACGTAGCGGCATGGCTTGGTAGGTGTCGGTGAAGTAACGGTCGTCGACCGATACCGCGACAGGGACCCGTCCGGTTACCGAGGGCGACAGCTCCTCGGGGCGCAGCCCCCACTGCTTGGTCGTGTACCCTTCGTAGACATAGCGATAGACGTACTGGGCGAGCTCGACCAGCTCCGGACAGTTGCTTTCCTTGAGCCGGAGAATCGGGACCCGGGCGCCATGACCGAAGCTCTCGACCAGCGCGTCTTCGATGCGCTCCGCGGAGCGACGCGGAAAGAGGGTCCGCAGCGCCGTGAGGTTGAACGGCACCGGCACGAGCTGGCCTTCGATCCAAGCACGAACCCGATGATAGTAGGGTCGCCACTCGGTGAACCGCGAGAGGTAGCGCCAGACCTTTTCCGAGTTGGTGTGAAAAATGTGCGGCCCGTATTTGTGAACAAGTACGCCGTGCTCGTCGTAATGATCAAACGCGTTACCGGCGATATGGTCGCGTCGCTCGACCACGAGGACGTTCTGACCGAGTTGGTTGGCGATCCGCTCCGCCAGCACCGCGCCGGTGAAGCCGGCGCCCACGACCAACCAGTCAGTGCGCATGCCCTGGTCTCCGGAGCGCAAATGCGGTGGGAAGCGACTTCGACCGCGCGAGATGAGCGAGAATCCCGGCGGTCACCAGGGTTTCGGCGACCGTCGCGGCCACCGCCATGCCCGGTGCACCGTAGATCGTCGCCAACAGGGCTCCAGTGGGCAGGCAAGCCGCGCCGGCGACCACCAGGATCCGGACCAATGCGTCCTCCGCTCGGATCGAGAACATCCACTGGACGCCCAAAATGTTGCTGACGCCGATGAGAAGCGGCAAAGGCGCGAGAATCGCGAGCAGGGGAGCCGCCCCGGCGAACTGTGATCCCAATAAGAAAAGCGCGATCTGCTCCGCCCCGACAAGAAAGCACAGCCCAAATAGGGCACCGATGCCGGCCACCACGACCGTCGCGCGGCGGGCGAGCCGAGCCGCGGCGACCGGGTCCTCCCGCCAAGATCGAGCGAGAATCGGGAAGAGGGCCTGGCCCAAGGGGCCCGCGAAATTGGCGACGACGCGCACCGCCCGCTCGGCCGCGGCGAACAGCCCGACATCCTGAGGGCGCGCGAGGAAGCCGAGGACGAGCACGTTTGCGGTCGTGTAAGTGAGGATCGTCGTGCGAAACAGAAAGCCGTAACGCTGCTCGTGAAGTAGACGTGCAATGGCCGCTGGCGTCGGCAGCCCGAGTGCCGGCCGAATCTGGGACAAGAACAGTCCCCCCGCCAGCGAGACCGTTCCCGCACCGGCCTGCAACCATAGAACCCGCGGCGCATCACTCGGCTCGTCGACGAGAACGAATAGCGCTGCAACGGCCGCAACCTTGACCGTCACGTCCAAAGCCAGATATCGACCGATACGATCACCTGCTTGAACCAGCCACAGCGGCGAGCTTCCGATCGCCACACCCGCAGCGATCGCCGCCGGAACAAGATCGGTGCGAACAGGGAGAAGCCCGAAGCCTGCAACAGTGACGACGAGCGTGGCTGCCGCGATCGCCAGAACGAGCTTGCTCGCGAGGACGGTCGCGGCGAAGCGCCGTACGTCGCCCGAGGCGCATGCCCGCACCAGGTCGCGCGTACCCGACTGACCGTGGCCGTAGTCGATGAGGACCGCCAGTACCGTGGCGATCGCTTGGCCGATCGCGAGCTCGCCCCAGGCCACCGGACCTAGCACGCGCGCGAGATAGGGGACGCTCGCGAGAGGCAGCGACAGCGTGACCAGATTGGCCGCGTACAATGCCGCCGAACGCCTGGCGACAGCTCCGCGAAACTCGCCCGCCATGGCCGTGCGCTACCCCGTCCGATGGGCCCGGAGACAACAGCAACCCGGAGGCCGGAGGCGGTCCCGCCTCACACCCGTGATGCGACTTCATACTACCCAGGGTAGTACATCACGTCAAGTCAATCGCCCAGTGTTCAATCTCGGCGGACGCTCGCGTCCTGCGTCGCCACCAGCCCGCAATGGAGACTCTTCAGATCCGAGAAACTGGGAGGCTGACGAGGGCCGTTCGCGCATCGGCCCACCGTCGCACCAGTCGCCGGTCGACCCGATCGGCGAGGACGCCGGCAGCGGCGATCGACCCGCCGAGCAGCGATCGCGGGCGGGCCATGCCCTGCACCGCCGCGGCGACGCGCCTGTGCTCAGCTCCGCCAGAAGAGCGGCGTCAACAGCACGAGCACGGTGAAGAGCTCGAGCCGGCCCAACAGCATGGCGAGCGACAGCACCCATTTGGCGGCCTCGGGCAGATCGCCGAAATGGCCGGCCGGACCGATGATCGGCCCGAGCCCGGGGCCGACATTGGCGAGTGCCGTCACCGAGGCCGACATGGCCGTGATGTAATCGAGCCCGAGTGCCGCGAGCAGGCCCGCCACCAGCGTGAACGACAGCGCGAAGAGAAAGAAGAACGCCATCACCGAGATCGCGGTGTCTTCGGCGATGGGCCGACCGTTGAAGGTCATCCGAAACACCCCGCTCGGCTGGACGAGCCGGCCCATCTGGATGCGTGCCACCTGGTAGAGCACCACGAAGCGGAAGATCTTGATCCCGCCCGTGGTCGATCCCGTGCAACCACCGACGCATTTCAAGAAGAACAAGAGAATGATCGGGAAGGTTCCCCACTGCCCGTAATCGGTCGAGGCGTAGCCGGTGCCGGTCATGATCGAGGTCGCGGTGAAAGCGGCCGAGCGCAACGCCTCCAAGGGCGACGTACCGTGTTCGCGCACGAGCCATGCCGCCAACAGCAGAGAGGCCCCGACCAGCACCGCGAGATACCAGCGGACCTGAACGTCGCGCCACAACAGGCCCGCCCGGCCACGCAGCACCTGGAGATAGAGGACGAAGGGAATGCCGCCCGCGGCCATGAACAGGACCGCCGCCCACTCGATCTCCGGGCTCGCGAAATAGCCGATCGACGCGTCGTGCGTCGAATAGCCACCGGTCGCCACGGTCGTCATGGCGTGTGCGGCGGCATCGAACATGCTCATGCCGAGCGACCAGTAGACCAGAAGGCAAGCAAGCGTCAGGGAAACGTAGAGCCAGCCGATGGCCGAGGCGATCTGGGCGCTGCGCGGCAGCACTTTTTCCGACCGATCCGAGCTTTCGCTGCGGAACAACTGCATGCCGCCCACGCTCAACACGGGCAGGATCGCCACCGCGGTGACGATGATCCCGATCCCGCCCAGCCACTGCAGGAGCGCCCGCCACAACAGAATGCCGGGCGGTGCCGTGTCGAGCCCGGTGATCACGGTCGAGCCCGTGGTCGTAATCCCCGAGACCGCCTCGAAGACCGCATCGGCCAGGCTGAGCTCGAGACCGCACAGCGCGAGCGGGATCGCCGAGAAGGCCGACAGCGTCGTCCAGACGAGCGTGGTCAAGAGAAAGATCTGACGCGTGGTCAGGGCTTCGAAGCGGGCGCCGCGGTTGGCCAGCACGAGTGCCGCCCCGATGAACGCGGTGAGCGCCGCGGAGACGAGGAACACCTCCCAATCGGGATGGCCGACGGCGAGATCGGCCAGCATCGGCACGAGCATCGTGCCGGCCAGGATCACCAACAGCGTCCCCGTGACGAACAACAGCGGCCCGAGCTCGAGCCGCGTGCGCACCCCGCTCGCCACGGCCGCCGGCGCGCGGCGCAAGCGGGCGGGCTCAGCCACAGGGCCCGCCCGACGCCGCTTCGCGCGCCCGCAGCTCGCTGCGGCGGACCTTGCCGGTCGCGGTCAGCGGCAAGGAATCGACGAAGGCGATCTCGCGCGGATATTCGTGCGCCGCGAGCCGTTCTTTCACGAAGGACTGGATCGCCTCGGCGAGCGCCGGACCGGGTTCGACCCCCGACTGCGGCACGACATAGGCCTTGACCCGCTCGCCGCGCACCGAGTCGGGAACACCGATCACCGCACACAGCGCCACGGCCGGATGGCGCAACAGACAATCCTCGATCTCGGCCGGACCGATCCGATAGCCGGCCGAAGCGATCACGTCATCCTCGCGACCGAGATAGATCAGATAACCCTCGTGGTCGGCGCGGCCGAGATCGCCCGTCACCAGCCATTCGCCGCGGAACTTGGCCGCGGTCGCCTCCGGCTGGTTCCAATAGCCCAGGAACATCACGGGATCGGGCCGGCGGACGGCGATCACACCCTGCTCGCCCGGCGGCAACGGGCACCCGTCTGCGTCCACCACCGCCACGACGTGGCCCGGCACCGGCCGGCCCATGGCCCCGGGCCGGCGCGGGAACAGCGCCCGGCAGGAGGCGACCACGAGATTGGCCTCGGTCTGGCCGTAGAATTCGTCGACGGCGCAGCCGAACGCCTCCTCCGCCCAGGCCACGGTCTCGCAGCCGAGCCGCTCGCCACCCGAGCCGATCGAGCGCAACCGCACGCCGCGTGCGCGCGGTCGCACCTCGGCGCGACGCAACAGGCGCAGCGCGGTCGGCGGCATGAACACGTTGCGGACGTCGTGACGGGCCATCAGATCGACCGCTTCCTCGGGGTCGAAGCGGCGCGCGCGATGCGCCACCACCGGCACCGCGAACCAGAGTGCCGGCAAGAGCACGTCCAAAAGCCCGCCGATCCAGGCCCAGTCCGCAGGCGTCCAGAACCGATCGCCCGGCTGCGGAAACAGCTCCTGCGGCAGCTGCACGCCGGGCAGATGGCCCAACAGCACCCGATGCGCGTGCAGCGCTCCTTTGGGCTGGCCGGTCGTGCCCGAGGTGTAGATCAAGAGTGCCGGATCCTCGGCCGCGATCGCGACCGCCTGGTCCCGCTCGCTCGCCCGCTCGACATCCTCCCAGAAATCCAGCGCCGGCGGCGGCGCCGGCTCGACCGACCAGACCGTCCGCAGCGCCGGCAGCTCGGAGAAGAGCGGCAGCACCTTCTCGAGCCCGGCCGCGTCGGTCACGAGGGCACGGGCCCCGCTGTCGGCCAGGCGGAAGGAGAGGGCGTCCGGGCCGAACAGCGCGAACAGCGGAACCGCGATCGCGCCCAGCCGATAGGCGGCCAGATGCGCGAGCAGCGTTTCGACCCGCTGGCCGAGCAGGATCGCGACCCGATCGCCAGGACCGACCCCGCGCGCCGCCATCGCGTTGGCCGACCTCTTCGACAGACGCGCGAGCTCGCCGAAGGTCCAGAGCCGCGGCGCGCCCGCGGCGCGCAGTTCGATCAGCGCGAGTGCCTCCGGCCGGCGGGCGGCGTGGCGGTCGACGCAGCCGCGAGCGATGTCGAACCGGGCCGGGATCCGCCAGCGGAAGCGGGCCTCGAGCTCCTCGACGGTGCGGGCTGCGGGCAACATGCGGACGCCTCGCCGATCGGATGCGGCCGGCTCTAGCACGCCGGCAACGGAATGTTTACCAACCGGGTGCAGGATGGCGGGCGTGGACGCGGAACCGGAGGCGTGCGGTGCGGCGAGCCTTGATCACCGGCATCACCGGGCAGGACGGCGCCTATTTGGCCGAGCTCCTGCTCGCCAAAGGCTACGAGGTGCACGGCATCAAGCGCCGCTCGAGCTCCTTCAACACCGCCCGGATCGACCATCTCTACGTCGACCCGCACACCCCCGGCGCGCGGCTGAAGCTGCACTACGGCGACCTCACGGATGCCACCAACCTCATCCGGATCGTCCAAGAGGTCCAGCCCGACGAAATCTACAACTTGGCCGCCCAGAGCCACGTCAAGGTCAGCTTCGAGACCGCGGAATACACCGCCAACGCCGACGGCATCGGCACGCTGCGCCTGCTCGAGGCCGTCCGCATCCTCGGCCTCGAGAAGAAGACCCGCTTCTACCAGGCCTCGACGAGCGAACTCTACGGCGCCTCGCCGCCGCCGCAGAACGAAGAGACGCCCTTCCGGCCGCAGAGCCCCTACGCCTCCGCCAAGCTCTACGCCTATTGGATCACCCGCAACTACCGCGAGGGTTACGGTCTGTTCGCGGCGAACGGCATCCTCTTCAACCACGAGAGCCCGCTGCGCGGCGAAACCTTCGTCACCCGCAAGGTGACCCGCGGCGTGGCCGCGATCGCCCTCGGCCTGCAAGAAAAACTCTGGGTCGGCAATCTCGAGGCCAAACGCGACTGGGGCCACGCCCGCGACTATGTCGAGGGCATGTGGCGGATCCTCCAGCACGAGGAACCCGACGACTGGGTGCTCGCCACGGGCGAAGCGCACAGCGTGCGCGAGCTCGTCGAGCGCGCCTTCGCCGAGATCGGCATCGAACTCGTGTGGCGCGGAACCGGGATCGACGAGCAGGGCCTCGACCGGCGCACGGGCCGCGTCCTGGTCGAGATCGACCCGCGCTATTTCCGGCCGCTCGAGGTCCACCACCTGCAAGGCGATCCGAGCAAGGCGCGCCGCGAGCTCGGCTGGCGGCACCGCACGAGCTTCGCCGAGCTCGTGGCCGAGATGGTCCGGGCCGATCTCGCCGCGGTCAAGCGCGAGGCCGACGCGCTCGGCCGCCGCCTCGACCGCGCCGCCGAGTGAGGCCCTGCGTGCCGCGGCTCCCCTTCCCGCTCGAGGGCAAGCGGGTCTTCGTGGCCGGCCATCGCGGCATGGTCGGCAAGGCACTTCTGCGCCGGCTCGCGCGCGAGCCGGTCGAGCTCTTGACCGCCGGGCGCGAGGAGCTCGACCTCACCCGCCAGGCCGAGGTCGAGGCCTGGTTCGCGCACAACCGGCCGCAGGTCGTCATCCTGGCCGCGGCCAAAGTGGGCGGCATCCTCGCCAACGCGACCTACCCGGTCGACTTCCTCGAGCAGAACCTGTTGATCGAGGTCAACACGATCCGCGCGGCCTTCCTGGCCGGCGTCGAGAAGCTCCTGTTCCTGGGTTCGTCCTGCATCTATCCCAAGTTCGCCCCGCAGCCGATCCGCGAAGAGGCCCTGCTCACGGGGCCGCTCGAGCCTACCAACCAATGGTACGCGATCGCCAAGATCGCGGGCCTCGAGCTGTGTGCCGCCTATCGCCGCCAACACGGCGCCGACTTCGTGAGCGTCATGCCGACCAATCTCTACGGCCCCGGCGACAATTGGGACCCGCTCTCGAGCCACGTCGTAGCAGCACTCATCCGCAAGGCCCACGAAGCCAAAGAACGCGGCGAGCGCGCCCTCGAGGTCTGGGGTACCGGTACGCCCTTGCGCGAGTTCCTGTTCGTCGACGATCTCGCCGATGCCTGCGTCTTCCTCCTGCGCCACTACAGCGAGGAGGTGGCGCTCAACGTCGGCTCCGGCCAAGAAGTCTCGATCGCCGAGCTCGCCCGGCTCGTGTGCGCGGTCGTGGGCTTCGAGGGCGAGCTCCGCTTCGATCCCTCCAAGCCCGACGGCACGCCCAGAAAAAGGCTGGATACGAGCCGCCTCGACGCACTCGGCTGGCGCGCCGCGACCCCGTTGCGCGAGGGCCTCGCGCGCGCCTACGCGGCCTTTCTCGAGGAGACCCGCGACCGGCCGTCGCTGTGATGCCGCTTCGGCTTGATCCCCACGCCGTTCCTCCGAAACTGGTGGGAACGGGGAGCTTTCGTCCGGGGAGTGCCGGCCATGATCGATTACGAGGCCCGGTTCGCGAGCGCGGTCGACCGGGTGCGCCAGGAGGGCCGCTACCGCGTCTTCGCCGAGCTCGAACGGATCGCCGGCCGCTTCCCGACCGCCCGCCTCCACAAGGACGGCGCGGTGCGCGAGATCACCGTCTGGTGCTCGAACGACTATCTCGGCATCGGCCAGCACCCGGCCGTACTCGAGGGTGCCGTCGAGGCGATCCGCCGCTACGGCTCGGGCGCGGGCGGCACCCGCAACATCTCGGGCACCACCCATCTCCACGTCGAACTGGAAAAGGCGCTGGCCGAGCTCCACGGCAAGCCCGCGGCCCTCTTGTTCACCTCGGGCTACGTCGCCAACGAGGCCACGCTCTCCACGCTCGGCAAGCTCCTGCCCGGCTGCCTGATCCTCTCCGACGAGAAGAACCACGCCTCGATGATCGCCGGCATCCGCGCTGCGGGCTGCGAGAAGGCGATCTTCCGCCACAACGATCTCGACCATCTCGAATCGCTCTTGAAAGCCCAGCCGCTCGACCGGCCGAAGGTGATCGCCTTCGAGGGTGTCTATTCCATGGACGGCGATTTCGGGCCGGTCGAGGCGATCTGCGATCTGGCCGATCGCTACGGGGCCATGACCTATCTCGACGAGGTCCACGCCGTCGGCCTCTACGGGCCCCGGGGCGGCGGGGTCGCGGAGCGCGACGGAGTCATGGATCGCGTCACCGTGATCCAGGGCACCCTCGCCAAGGCCATGGGCTGCATGGGCGGCTACATCGCGGGCTCGGCAGCCCTCGTCGACGCCATCCGCAGCCACGCCGCCGGCTTCATCTTCACCACATCGCTGGCCCCGGCTGTGGCCGGTGCCGCCCTCGCCGCCCTGCGCGTGCTCACGAGCGAGGAAGGCCAGCGCCTGCGCGCCCGCCATCAGGAGCGCGCCGCTACCCTCAAGGCCCGGCTGCGCGCCCAGGGCCTGCCCGTGATGCCCTCGCCCTCGCACATCGTGCCCGTGCTCGTGGGCGATCCGATCGCCTGCAAGGCCGCCTCGGACCGGCTGCTCGACGAGTTCGCCGTCTACATCCAGCCGATCAACTACCCGACCGTGCCGCGCGGCAGCGAGCGGCTGCGCATCACGCCCTCGCCCTTGCACGAGGATCGGCTGATGGATGCCCTGGTCGAGGCGCTCGCGCGCGTGGTGCCGACCCGCTCCCTCGCCCGCGCCGCCTGATCGTCACGCGCCCGTCACCGAGCGGGCGCACTCCTCCCGCGCAGGCGAGCGGGAGGAGAAGGCGATGCGGATCGAGGCTGCAGCCGCGGTGTGGGCGCTCGGGATCGCGGTGGTCGGGCCGGCCCTCGCGGGGCCCTCGATCGAGCTCTACACGAGCGAGGATCCGGCCCTCCGCCTCGGCAGCGTCGCCTTCGAAGGCGGCAAGACCCTGGAGCTCGCCGTCGGCATCGGCTCGGCCGCGTTCCGCCGGCCGGACGCGCCGGACGGCGTCTTCGTGACCCTCTCCGACCGCGGCCCCAACTTCCCGTGCGCCGACGCCAAGGAGATCGTCGGGGTCGAGGGCGACAAGCTCTGCGCCGGCATCAAGGGCGGCCGCATCTACCCGCTGCCCGACTACAGCCCCACCATCTACCGCATCGAGGTCAAGGAGGGCGGCTTCCGCATCCTGAACGCGATCCCGATCACCGATCGCAACGGCCGCCCGGTCACGGGCATGCCCAACCCGCTGAGTAAGGCCACGACCGAAACACCGGTCGACGCGACCGGGAAGAAGCTCGCCCAGCGCGCGTCCGCCATCGACGCCGAGGGCATCGTCGAGCTCGCGGACGGCAGCTTCTGGATCGGCGAAGAGAACGCCACCTCGATCCTGCACGTCGCCGCCGACGGCAAGGTGCTCCGCCGGCTCGTCCCGGCCGGCAGCGAGGCCGACTTCGCCGAGGCCGGCTACCCGGTCGAAGGCAAGCTCCCTCCGATCCTCACGAAGCGCCAGCTCAACCGCGGCATCGAATCGGTGGCGCTCGGCCCCGATGAGCGGTTCTTGTGGTTCATCCTGCAGAACCCGCTCGCCAACCCCGACGCCAAGGCCTACCAGGCCGCGCGCAACACGCGGCTCTTCCAGTACGACCGGCGCGAGGACCGGCTCGTGGGCGAATATGTCTACGAGCTCACGCCCATGGCCGAGTTCAAGGGCGAAGAGAGCAAGGCGCAGAGCACCGCCCGGATCTCGGAACTCTTGGCCCTCGACGCCGAGCGCTTCCTCCTCGTCGACCGCACCGAGCGCACGACCAAGATCGTGCTGATCGACACGCGCGGTGCCACCAACATCCTCGGCAGCAAGTGGGACGATCCGGCGACCACGCCCACGCTCGAGCAGACCGGCCTCGCCGAGGCGGGGATCGTGCCGGTCACGAAAAAGCTCGTGCTCGACTCGAGCGCGCATCCCGAGCTGCCGGTCAAGATCGAGGGCATGGCGTGGTTCGCCGACGGCTCCTTGATGCTGATCAACGACGACGATTTCGGCATCGACGGCCGCCGCACGATCGTGGCCCGCATCCGCGGCCTCGAGCTGCGCTGAGGCAGAAGCCGGAGCCGGAGCGCCGGGCGAGGCCGCCGCGTCCTTCGGCGCTCAGGCGGCGGCCGCCTCGGGAAAGAGCGAGAGCAGGCCGGCCTCGCTCGCCGGGCACACGCCGCGCTCGGTGACGAGCGCCGTGACCAGCCGGGCCGGCGTCACGTCGAAGGCCCAGTTGCCGCAAGCACTGCCTTCGGGCGTGATCCGCACCGTCTCGATCCGCCCGTCGGCCGTGCGGCCGGTGACGAGGGCCAGCTCCTCGCCCGAGCGCTCCTCGATCGGGATGCCGGCGCCGTCCGAAAGCCGCCAGTCGATCGTGCTCGACGGCAGCGCCACGTAGAACGGCACGGCATTGTCGAACGCCGCCAAGGCCTTGAGATATGTGCCGATCTTGTTGGCGACGTCGCCGTTCCTGGCGACCCGGTCGGTGCCGACGATGCACAGATCGACGAGCCCCTGCCGCATCAGGTGGCCGCCCGCATTGTCGGCGATCACCGTGTGCGGCACGCCCTCCTGGCCGAGCTCGAAGGCGGTGATCGCCGCCCCCTGATTGCGCGGCCGCGTCTCGTCGACCCAGACGTGGAGCGCGATCCCCTTGCGATGGGCGAGATAGACGGGTGCGGTCGCCGTGCCCCAGTCCACCGTCGCGAGCCAGCCGGCGTTGCAGTGGGTGAGGATGCGCACGGGCTCGCCCGGCCGCTTGCGGCGCGCCACGGCCTCGATCAGCGGCAGCCCGCGCTCGCCGATCGCCCGGTTGATCGCGACGTCCTCCTCGCAGATCGCCGCCGCCTCGGCATAGGCCCGCTCTTCCCGACGCGCGGGCGGCAGGGGTGCCAGGAGGGCGCGCATGCGCTCGAGCGCCCAGCGCAGATTGACCGCGGTGGGTCGGGTCGCGGCGAGCAGCCCGCAGGCCCGGGCGAGGGCGTCGTCGGAGGGGTCGGCGCGCACCGCGAGCGCCACCCCGTAGGCTGCGATCGCGCCGATCAGCGGCGCGCCGCGGATCTTCATCTCGGCGATCGCCGCGGCCGCGTCCTCGAGCCGCTCGAGGGCGATCACCGGCAGCGCGTGCGGCAGCCGGGTCTGGTCGAAGGTGAGTACGGTGCGACCGTCCTCGGCCAACCACACCGAGCGCCGATGCTCACCGTCGATGCGCATGCCCGCCTCCGCGTCGTCGACCGAGGACCACGAGCCTATCCGGACCCGAGCTCCCTTGATATCGGATTTTCAACCATGTATAGGAACGTCCGCCCATAGACGGAGACAGAACATGCGCCCGATCCTGCGCCGCGGCGCGCGCGGCCACGAGGTCGAACAGCTCCAGCGTCTGCTCGCCCGCGCGGGCTTCGCGCCCGGGCCGATCGACGGCCGCTTCGGTGCCGCAACCGAGGCCGCGCTCGTGGCCTTCCAGCGTGCCCACGGCCTTCTCGCCGATGGCGTCTGCGGCCCGGTGAGCTGGGGAGCGCTCTTCGACGGCCGCCCCGGCCGGCCGCTGCGGGCGCTCGATCGGGTCGACGTCGAGTTCACCGCACAACTCTTCCCCTTCACCGCCCTCGACTCGATCGCGCGCCATCTGCCGCACGTCGCAGCCGGGCTCGAGGCCATGGGTCTCGTCGACAAGCCCATGGTGCTCGTGGCGCTGGCCACCATCCGAGCCGAGAGCGAAGGCTTCGAGCCGATCGACGAGACGGTCTCGCGGTTCAACACCTCGCCCGGCGGCCGGCCCTTCGATCTCTACGACCATCGCCGCGACCTCGGCAACGAGGGACCGCCCGACGGCGCGCGCTTCAAGGGCCGCGGCTTCGTCCAGCTCACCGGCCGCGCCAATTACGCGCACACGAGCCGTGCCTTGGGCCTGGGCGACCTCTTGCTGCGCGAGCCCGAGCGGGCGAACGAGCCCACGACCGCAGGCCTCGTCCTCGCCCTCTTCCTCGCCGAGCGGCAACTGGCGATCAAGGAAGCGCTGCTCGAGGGCGACCTGCGCCGCGCGCGGCGGCTGGTCAATGGCGGGCTGCACGGCTTCGAACGGTTCCGCGACGCCTATCGCCGCGGCGAGCGGCTGTTGGCCGATCCGATCTGGCCCGTCCGTCCGGAGCGAGCGTTCGCGAGCTGAGCCGGCACGAGCCCGAGCCGGGCGCGCTCAGCTCCGCGGCGGCGGCCGCCGCGGCGGGTCTGGCGCTTGCCGCCTGGGCGGGACCGGCCGCGGCCGCGTGTCTTGCGGCGTACCTTGCGCTCAACGTCGCCTACACGCTGCGCCTCAAGACGGTGCCGGTGCTCGACGTGTTTGCGATCGCCGCGGG
>JANWZN010000068.1 GCA_025054575.1 Geminicoccaceae bacterium
TGGGGGCTGCCGCTCTTGCTGGGCTTTCTCGTCGCGATCCCGTTCGCCGTGCTCACGGCCGATCCGCGCATCGGCGAGCGGGCGGCGCGGCTCGGGCTCTGCGCCATCCCCGAGGATCTCGACCCGCCCCCGGAGATCCGCGCCGTCGCGGAGCCGAGGCGGTGATCGCGACCCTCGCCGATCGGCTGGCCGGCCTTCGGGCCGTGTGGCGGTCGGTCCGGATCTACCATCTCGACCGAGCGCATCATCGGGCGATGGACGCGCTCTATCGCCGGTTCGTGAAGCCCGGCGATCTCGTCTTCGACATCGGCGCCCATGTGGGCGACCGGGTCGCCTCCTTCCGCCGGCTCGGGGCGCGGGTGGTCGCCCTCGAGCCGCAGCCGGGCCCGGCCCGCGTGATCCGCCTGCTCTTCGGCCGCGACCCGCTGGTGAAGGTCCTGCCGATGGCGGCGGGGGCGGTGCCCGGACGGCTGGCCCTCAAGGTCAACTCGCGCAACCCCACCGTCTCGACCGCGTCCGAGGCCTTCATCCGCGGTGCCGAGGGGGCGGCCGGTTGGGAGGGCCAGGTCTGGGACCGGGAGATCGAGGTCGAGGTCACCACCCTCGACGCGCTGGTCGCTCGCTTCGGGGAGCCCGCCTTCGTCAAGATCGATGTCGAGGGCTTCGAGGACCGGGTGCTGGCAGGCCTGTCGCGACCGTTGCCGGCCCTCTCCTTCGAGTTCACGACGATCGCCCGGGACGTGGCGCAGCGCTGCCTCGAACGGCTCGCGGCCCTCGGCCCCTACCGCTTCGATCTGGCGCTGGGCGAGAGCCAGAAGCTCGAGCTCGGCCGCTGGGTGGATGCGGCCGAGATGGCGGCGCTGATCGAAGCACTGCCGCACGCCGCCAATTCGGGCGACGTCTACGCCCGGCTCGGCGGTTCGGAGGCGGCATGAGGCTCGATCGACGGGGGCTCCTGCTCGCCGGCGCGGGCGGGCTCGCGGCCGGTCTCGTCCCGGGCGCGGCCCGGGCAGCCGCGGACGGGCCGCTCGTGCACATCCTCAACCGCAGCGAGCCCACGGCCTGTGCGGAGAAAGACAACGTCACCCTCGAGCTCTTCTCCGAGGAGGTGCGCCGCTTCACGGTCGAGGCCGTCCATCCGGCCTATATCGGCACGCTCGACGTCGACCGCTGGCTGCCCGATCTGCGCAACTGCGAGCAGGTGGTCTCGACCGCCCCGGTCTACAGCTTCCACCCGGCGCGCAAGACGATCTTCGAGACCGTCGAGTGGCAGTTGATCGGCTACGTCTTCGCCAAGTTCTGGCGGCCGAGCCTCGTGCCGTTTCGGGTCGGCGAGACCGTACACGAGGGCTTCCACGTCTTGCAGCTGTGGACCCGCTTCCAGGAGCGCGCGGAAGAGATCCTCGTGGTCTATCCGGGCGACGGCTACTGGCGCGCCCGTCCGCTGCCGCCCGCGCATCTGCGCTGGTCGGCCTACGGCAGCTCCTTCCTCGTGGGCCCTGTCGAGACCGACGGCCGGCCGATCGTCGACATCGCGGCCATGGCCTTCGACCCCGAGAGCAAGACCTTCACCTTCGACTTCGTGCGCGGCGGCCGCGGCACGCTGCGCCTCGCCCATCTCGATCAGGAGCGCATCGAGCTCGCCGTCACGCTCGACCCCGCGGTCGCCGACGGCCGGCCCTTCGCCGCCCTGCGCTCGATGTACGTGACCGAGCACAACAGCGACGTCGCGCGGCTCGCCTGGCGCGTGGCGGCGGGCCATTTCGAGGAGGCGCCGCTGACGGCCTTCCGCGAGGCCCGCGCACGCGAGCTCTGGGCCGGCCGGCTCGTGCCCTCGCGGCACAACACGAGCGCACCGGACCACGTCTTCCGCGACTTCGCCCGCTGAGGGCCGAGGCCGAAGCCGGGCGGCCGCGCCCGCTCGGCCGGAAACGAGACGGGCCGGACCACGGAGGTCCGGCCCGTTCGTTTCGAGCCCGCTCGATCGAGAAGGCGACCGCGGCCTCAGTGCACGTCGGCCCAGATCCGCCGCTTGTAGGCGTAGAGTAGCGCGGTGAGCACGACGAGGAAGATCATCACCTTGATGCCGGTGCTCTTGCGCTCTTCCATTTTGGGCTCGGCGAGCCACGCCAAGAACTGGGTGACGTCGCGGGCCATCTGGCTCACCGTCGCCTTGGTCCCGTCGGCGTAGGTCACGCCGTCGGGCTGCAGGATCGGCGGCATGGCCACCATGTGACCAGGGAAATACTTGTTGTAGTACATCCCGTCCGGGACGGTGACACCAGCCGGCGGCTCTTCGTAACCGACGAGGAAGCTGTAGATGTAGTTCTCGCCGCCGGCCCGTGCTTTGACGATCAGCGACAGGTCGGGCGGGTAGGCGCCGTTGTTGGCGGCCCGCGCCGCCTGCTCGTTCGGATAGGGCGAGGGCTTGCGGTCGGAGGGGCGGGCCGGGCGCTCGAACATCTCGCCCTGGTCGTTTGGGCCGTCGATCACCGTGTATTGGGCGGCGATCGCCTTGACCTCCTCCTCGCTGAAGCCGAGTGCGGCGAGGTTGCGGAACGCCAGGTATTTGGTGCCGTGGCAGGCGGAGCAGACCTCCTTGTAGACCTGGAAGCCGCGCTGCAGGGCGCGCCTGTCGAAGGTGCCGAAGACCCCCTGGTGCGGCCAACTCTGGACGATCGGCGGCTCGGCCTCGCCGGCGGCGAGCGCCGGGCCCGTGCCGAGCCCGGCCAGGAGCAGGACGCCCAGGAGCGTGCGGACGGTGCGACCCATGGCGTTCACTCCGCGGGCGCCGCGGCCATGCCGCGGCCGAGGACCGGCGTGCTCAGGCTCTCGGGGACCGGCAGCGGCCGCTCGAGCTTGCTCAGAAGCGGCAGGACGATCAGGAAGTGGGCGAAATACCAGAAGGTGGCGACTTGGCCGAGCGGCACCAGCCAGCCCTCGGGCGGGTTCGCGCCCACATAGCCGAGGATGAAGCAGTCGAGCACGAGCAGCCAGAAGAAGATCTTGTAGATCGGCCGGAACCGGGCGCTGCGCACCTTCGATTTGTCGAGCCAGGGCAGGAAGAAGAGGACCCCGATCGAGGCGAACATCGCGATCACGCCGCCGAGCTTGGCGGGGATGAACAGGATGTCGAAGGTGATGGCGCGCAAGATGGCGTAGAACGGTAGGAAGTACCACTCCGGGACGATGTGCGGCGGCGTGACGAGCGGGTTGGCCGGAATGTAGTTGTCCGGGTGGCCCAGCACGTTCGGCGCGAAGAACAGGAACGAACCGAAGAACAAGAAGAAAACCGAGAGGCCGAACAGATCCTTGATCGTGTAGTAGGGATGGAACGGGATCTTGTCCTTCTTGGTGAGGTCGATCCCGACCGGATTGTTCGAGCCGTGGGTGTGCAGTGCCACGAGGTGCAGGAAGACGACCCCGACGATCACGAAGGGCAACAGATAGTGGAGCGAGAAAAACCGGTTCAGCGTCGGGTTGTCCACCGCGAAGCCGCCCCACAGCCAGGTGACGATCGCCTCGCCGAAGAACGGCACCGCCGAGAACAGGTTGGTGATCACCGTCGCCCCCCAGAAGCTCATCTGGCCCCAGGGGAGGACGTAGCCCATGAAGGCCGTGGCCATCATGAGCAGGAGGATGACCACACCCAGCATCCACAACAATTCGCGCGGCGGCTTGTAGGAGCCGTAGTAGAGGCCGCGGAAGATGTGGATGTAGACCACGATGAAGAACATCGAGGCGCCGTTGGCGTGCGCGTAGCGCAGGAACCAGCCCCAGTTGACGTCGCGCATGATGTGCTCGACGCTGTCGAAGGCGTGCGCCACGTGCGGGGTGTAGTGCATGGCCAGCACGATGCCGGTGACGATCTGGATCATCAGGCAGATGCCGGCCAGCGAGCCGAAGTTCCACCAGTAATTCAGATTGCGCGGTGTCTGGTAGGCGACCAGATGCTGGTAGCCGAAGCCGATGATCGGCAGCCGGTGCTCGATCCAGCGCAAAGTCGGGCTTTTCAGGACCAGAGGCTCGGCGTCGCTCGCCATGCGGAGGCTCCGTGCGGTTCTTGGTGCGGCCGGCGGGCTCCCCCGCTCAGCCGATCCGCACCAGCGTGTCGGACAGGAAGGTGTAGTCGGGAATCGGCAAGTTGAGCGGAGCCGGACCTTTCCGGATCCGGCCCGAGCTGTCGTAGTGCGAGCCGTGGCACGGGCAGAACCAGCCGCCATATTCGCCTTTGGGCTCGCCCGCGGCGGTCCCGAGCGGGATGCAGCCGAGATGGGTGCACACGCCGACCATGATCAGCCACTCGGGCTTCTTGACCCGGGCGCTGTCGGGCTCGGGATGGCGCAGCTCGGACAGCGGCACGGCCGCGGCCTCGGCGATCTCGGCCGCGGTCCGGTGGCGGACGAAGACCGGTTTGCCGCGCCACATCACCTTGATCGCCGAGCCCTCCGGGATCTTCGAGAGATCGACCTCGGTCGAGGCCAGGGCGAGCACGTCGGCGGACGGGTTCATCTGATGGACGAGGGGCCAGACCATGGCAGCCGTGCCGATCGCGACCGTCGACCAGGTGACGAGCTCCAAGAAGTCGCGCCGCTTGCCGCCTTCGGCGGTCTGGACAGGTGCCGTGGTGTCGGCCATCGAACAGCTCCCGTGACACGAACGGGCCGCAGCGAGCCGCGAACGCCCGCTGCGTCGCGGTGCAAGCTATGGACGCTCACCGGGGGCAGCAAGCGGCGGAAGGTCGCAAGTCGGCTGCGCTTTCGAGCGGACTCGACCCGGCCGGAACGCTTGCGCGGCCGGCCCTCGTGCTGGTCGAGATCGAGCGGCCGCACAATCTGGGCGCGGCTCTGCGCCTGTGCGCGTGCCTCGGCCTCGAGCTGCATCTGGTCGAGCCCTTGGGCTTCGCTCTGTCCGATCGCCGGATCCGCGAAGCGGCGCTCGACTACGGGGCACATCTGGAGCCGATCCGCCATCGCGACGCGGCCACGTTCGCCGGCTGGGCGGCGCGCAGCGGTCGGCGCCTGGTGGCGCTGAGCACCGCGGGCGCGCTCGCGCATCACCGGGCCGTCTATCGTCCCGACGACCTCTTGCTGCTCGGCAACGAGCGCCGCGGTCTACCGGCCGAGCTCCTCGCCCGGGCCGGGCTCGTGGTCCGCGTTCCCATGGCGCCCGCGCGTCGGTCGTTGAACCTGGTCGTCGCGGGTGCGATCGTCGCGGCCGAGGCGCTGCGTCAGGTCGGGGCGCTCGACGCGCTCGAGCGGCGGCGGTCGACCGTGGGCGCGGAGGCGGCGGGGGAGGAGGCATGAGCGAGCGCGAAGCGGCGGCCGAGGGGATCGCGGAGAACGAGGAGCAGCGACGCGCCCGGACCTGGTTCGAGAGCCTGCGCGATCGGATCTGTGCCGCCTTCGAGGCGATCGAGGAGGATTGCCGCAACCCGCTCCTGGCCGAGCTGCCGCCCGGCCGGTTCGAGCGGACGGCCTGGCAGCGGCCGGGTGGTGGCGGCGGCGTGATGGCGGTGATGCGCGGCCGGGTGTTCGAAAAGGTCGGGGTCAACGTCTCGACCGTGTGGGGCACGTTCCACCCCCGCTTCGCCGCCCAGATCCCCGGTGCCGAGCAGGATCCGCGCTTCTGGGCTTCGGGCATTTCGCTGGTGGCGCATCTGCGCTCGCCGCTGGTCCCGCCCGCGCACATGAACACCCGCCACATCCGCACGACCCGGAGCTGGTTCGGCGGCGGCGCCGACCTCAACCCGATCTATCCCGACGCTGCCGACACCGCCCGCTTCCACGCCCGGCTCGAGGCGGCCTGCGCCGGCTACGCGCCGGACGCCTACGCGCGCTTCAAGGCGTGGGCCGACGAGTATTTCTTCATCCCGCACCGAGGCGAACCGCGCGGTGTGGGTGGCATCTTCTACGATTATCTCGAAGGCGATTTCGAACGACACCTGGCATTCACCCAAGCGGTCGGCGAGGCCTTCCTCGAGGTCTATCCGGCGATCGTGCGCCGCCACATGGACGAACCCTGGACCGAGGAGCAGCGACGCTACCAGCTCGTCCGCCGCGGTCGCTATGTCGAGTTCAACCTGCTCTACGATCGCGGCACCAAGTTCGGCCTCGAGACCGGCGGCAATCCCGAGGCGATCTTGATGTCGCTGCCGCCGCTCGTCGCCTGGCCCTGAGCCCCGTCTGCAACGAACCCGGAGTGAGTCCCTTGGACATCGCCAAGTTGCCGCCCGGCCGCAACCCGCCCTTCGAGATCAACGTCCTGATCGAGGTGCCGCTGCGCTCGGACCCGATCAAGTACGAGTTCGACAAAGAGACGGGCTTCATCTTCGTCGATCGTTATCTCTACACGACGATGTTCTATCCTTGCAACTATGGATTTATCCCGAATACGCTGGCCGGCGACGGCGACCCGATCGACGTCATGGTGGTGGGGCGGATGCCGGTGATCCCGGGGGCGATCTTGCGCGCCCGCCCGATCGGGGTGCTCGAGATGGTGGACGAGGCGGGGCCGGACGAGAAGATCTTGGCCGTGCCGATCGACAAGATCACTCAGATCCACAAGAACACGCGGACCTATCGCGACATCCCGGAAATCGATCTCGCGCGGATCGCCCACTTCTTCGAGCACTACAAGGACCTGGAGCCCAACAAGTGGGTCAAGGTCTTGGGCTGGGGCGAGCCCGAGCGGGCGCACGCGCTGATCCGCGAGGCGATCGCGCGCGCCGGCTGGACGGCGGGCGGCTCGGCGGGTGCGGAGGGCTAGGGCCCGGGGGCGGGCTCGCCCGGTGCGCGGGCGACGATCTGCAGCGCATGGATGCGCGCGCGCAACAGATCGGCCAAGAGGGCGTGGACCCGGCGTTGCCGCTCGAGCCGGCCGAGGCCCGAGAAGGCCGGGCTCACGACCACGATCTTGAAATGCGTCTCGCCCTCCGGCCGGGCGCCGGCATGGCCGGCGTGCCGGGCCGATTCGTCGACGATCTCGAGCCGCTCCGGGTGCAGCGCGGCGCGCAGCCGGCGCTCGATTTCCTCACGCACCCGCATCGCCACCTCCCTGCTCGGCCGGCCGACACGAGCGACCGGGCGCGGGCGCGCCGCCACTAGAGCATATCCGGATATGGTCGGGCGACCCGTTGACCCGTTGGTTGTGCAGCACGAGCTAGTGTTTCGCTTAACGAAGTTTCAACCAGCCGGCGCCTAACCTCGAGGTAGAGCGCGGCCGGACCGTAGGCCGCATCCGGCGCGGCCCCGGCCGCGCCGCCCCCCAGGGTCGAGCCGGATGGGAGACAACCATGGCCTCTACCTCCTCTGTCAAGGCCGCGCCGCGCGGCGGTCCCGGGCGCGCGCGCGCCCAGGACATCGACCGCCACGTCGGTGCGCGGATGCGCGAGCGGCGGATCATGCTCGGGCTCACGCAGCAGCAGATGGCCGAGCTGATCGGCGTCACCTACCAGCAGGCGCACAAATACGAGAAGGGCATCAACCGCATCGCCGCCGGCCGTCTGTTCACGATCGCCCAGGCGCTCGGTGTCGACGTCGGCTGGTTCTTCGAGGGGCTCGAGACCGATCGGCAGTTCAAGCCGACGCCGCAGCAACGGATGTTGCTCGAGCTCGCGCGCAACTTCGTTGCGATGCCGAACCGGAAATATCAAGACGCGCTCTGCGCGCTCGCCCGGGCGCTCGCCGCCGGCGAGGAGGAGGATGCCGCCAAGGAGGAGCGCTGAGCCGGGCCGGGGCGGCCGCGCGGGCCGCCCGCGCCGGCTTGTCCCCGACCCCGGGCGGCGCCATCATCCCGTCATGCGCGATGCCGACCGCAACGCTTCGATCGACGCCCATCTCGCGCGGCCCTGGGCCGAGCGGCAGCGGCCGCCGCCGCGCGTCTGCGCCTGGCCGGGCTGCAGCGCGGAGGGGCTCTACCGGGCGCCGCGTTCGCGCGAGCGGCTGCGGGACTATTGCTGGCTGTGCCTCGAGCATGTGCGCGAGCACAACCGCCGCTGGGACTATTTCGCCGGCATGAGCCCGGCCGAGATCGACCGCCATCGCCGGCTGGACGCCACCTGGCACCGGCCGAGCTGGCGCTTCGGGGTCGGCCCGGGCCGCTGCGGGCTCGACGATCCGTTCGAGGATCCGCTCGGCATCCTGCGCGGGCGGCGAGCGCCGCCACGGCCGCGCGAGGTCGAGCCCGAGGCCGTGCGCATGATGCGGCGATTGGGGCTCGAGCCGGGGTTCACGCTCGACGAGCTCAAACGGCGCTTCAAGCTGCTCGCCAAGCGGCTGCACCCCGACCTCAACGGCGCCGACCGCGCCGCCGAGGCCCGCTTGCGGGAGGTCATCGAGGCCTATCGCTACCTGCTCGACCGGCGCCTTTACGCGGGCGGGCCGGCCGCGCCCTGATCGCGGCGGTGGCGCGTGAGATGCGCAGAGCGCCTTCGGTGCGGGAGGGTCGCGCGCGATCGATGCGCGAGCACGAGCTCTCCCGTGAACAGGGATCGGGGCAGGGGCAAGGGTTCGGCGTGCGATGGATGGGCGAGCGCGCGATCGCACGCGAAGGCCCGGCGGGCGACGGGCGGTGCCCGATCGGAGGGCATCGACCTCGAGGACGGCCTCGAACCGCCCGCGCGACGAGCGGTGCCGGCGAACGAGGCGGGTCGTGGCGCGAAACCAGGGGAAGGGCCGGCGTGCAGGGGGCGATGGCTCGGCGCGGCGCGCGGCCGGCACCGCGCCGGTCGGCATCGGAGCAGAGGCGGCGATCCGGATGCGACCGAGCGCGTATCGGCACATGCGCGCCCGGCCCCGGACGCTCTTGCGGAAGGTCGGGGCGGCGCGGCATAAGCCCGGGTCGGTCCGCGGTCGTGGGGTGGATGGTGGTGCAGGACGAGCGCATGCTAGGGTCGGGCGAAGATCTGGCGACGCTGTTGCCGGAGCGGCCCGATACCAAGGTTTCGGTGGCGGATACCTTCGGGATCGACTCGCCGCTCCAGGTCGGCGCCTTCAGCCGGCGAACGGAGTACGTCCCGGACATCGATCCGACCTATCAGTTCGACCGGGCGACCACGCTCGCGATCCTCGCCGGGTTCATGCACAACCGCAGGGTGATGATCCAGGGCTATCACGGCACCGGAAAGTCGACCCACATCGAGCAGGTCGCCGCCCGGCTCAACTGGCCCTGCGTTCGCGTCAACCTCGACAGCCACATCAGCCGCATCGATCTCGTCGGCAAGGACGCGATCGTGCTGCGCGACGGCAAGCAGGTGACCGAGTATCGCGAGGGGATCCTCCCCTGGGCGCTGCAGCGGCCGGTCGCGCTCGTCTTCGACGAATACGACGCCGGTCGGCCGGACGTCATGTTCGTGATCCAGCGGGTCCTCGAGGCGCAGGGGCGGATGACGCTCCTCGATCAGAACCGCGTGATCCGACCGCACCCCTCCTTCCGGCTGTTCGCCACGACCAACACCGTGGGCCTCGGCGACACTTCGGGTCTCTATCACGGCACGCAGCAGATCAATCAGGGGCAGATGGATCGCTGGAGCATCGTCACCCAGCTCAACTATCTGCCGCACGACGACGAGATCCGCATCGTGCTCGCCAAGTGTCCGCGCTACGACACGCCCGAAGGCCGCCGCACGCTGCACGCGATGATCAGCCTCGCGGGCCTGACCCGGCACGGCTTCATGGCCGGCGACATCTCGACCGTGATGTCGCCGCGCACCGTCATCACGTGGGCGGAGAACGCCGAGATCTTCGGCTCGGTCCCGTTCGCCTTCCGCGTGACGTTCCTCAACAAGTGCGACGAGGCCGAGCGTCACATCATCGCCGAGTATTATCAGCGCTGCTTCGGCAGCGAGCTCGCCGAGACCTCGGCCGACCTGGTCGCGGCGTGAGCGGCAGCGACGAGCGGAGCCGGGCGGTCGAGCGTCGCGAGCAGGCGCTCGCCGCCGCGACCCGTGCGCTCGCCGGCAAGGCCGACCTCGAGGTCCTGTTCCGCGCCGACAACCGGCCGGACCAGAGGGCGAGCGGCGCGCACGGCGGGCGCACGATCCGGCTGCCGCCTTTGCGCGCCGAGCTCGATCCCGCCGAGCTCGGTCGGATCCGCGGCGAAGCCGACGGCGCGGCCCTGCGCCAAAAGCTGCACGACCCCGCCATCCACCGCCGGCTGCTGCCGCAGAGCGAGCTCGCCGCCTTGTTGTTCGACCGGCTCGAGCAGTTGCGGATCGAGGCGGTGGGCTCCGCCCATCTCGAGGGCGTGCGGCGCAACCTCGCCCTCGCACACCGTGCCCGCTTCGCGGCGGCGCGCGGCGAGCGCGACGGCGTCGATACGACGATGGCCGACATCGTCGATCTCTACGCCCGCGAGCGGCTCGTGGGCTACGAGCTGGCACCGGCCCAGCGCGAGCTCCTCGCCCGCTGGCGCGAGTGGCTCGACGGCAAGGTCGGCGAGGAGCTGCCGGCGCTCGCCGCGAGCCTCGTCGACCAGGAGGCCTTCGCCCGCCGGGTGCGCGAGCTGCTCGTCCATCTCGGGCTCAGCGAGGAAGGGCTCGAGGAGGAGGGCCGAGAGGACGGGGCCGAGCCCGAAGCCGCCCCCGAGTCGGGCGAGGGAACCGCCGAAGCGGCCGCGGGACAGAGCGCCAGCGAGACCGGCGAGGAGGCCCGCGGCGAGCAGGCGGCCGGCGAGCGCGCCGAGGACCGCGCCGATGCCGAGGCGCAGGGCGAGGAGGCGGCCAGCGAGGCCGCGCGCGAGCCCGGCGGCGAGGAGCGGGAGGGCGAGGCGAGCCGGCCCTGGCGCCCGAACTGGCCGCAGGCGCAGCCGGCACCGTCCTATCGGGTGTTCACCACGAGCTTCGACGAAATCGTCACAGTCGACGAGCTCTGCGGGCAGGCCGAGCTGCAGCGGCTGCGCGCCCAGCTCGACCAGTCGCTCGGCCGCTTCGAGGGCATGATCGCGCGGATGGCCAACCGGCTGCAGCGCAAGCTCATGGCCCAACAGCAGCGTTCTTGGGAGTTCGACCTCGACGAAGGGATCCTCGACGCCGCCCGCCTCTCCCGGGTCGTGGTCAACCCGGCCATGCCGCTCTCCTACAAGCAAGAAAAGGAGACCGATTTCCGCGACACGGTGGTGTGTCTCTTGATCGACAATTCGGGATCGATGCGCGGCCGGCCGATCGCGGTGGCGGCGATGAGCGCCGACATTCTGGCCCGCACCCTCGAGCGCTGCGGCGTCAAGGTCGAGATCCTGGGCTTCACCACCCGCGCCTGGAAGGGCGGTCAGGCGCGCGAGGCCTGGCTGCGCGCCGGCAAGCCGCACAATCCGGGCCGCCTCAACGATCTGCGCCACATCGTCTACAAGCCGGCGGATGTGCCCTGGCGGCGGGCGCGGGCCAATCTCGGCCTCATGCTGCGCGAGGGGCTGCTCAAGGAGAACATCGACGGCGAGGCGATCTTGTGGGCGCACGGCCGGCTCGTGCAGCGGCCGGAACAGCGCCGGATCTTGATGGTGATCTCGGACGGCGCGCCGGTCGACGACAGCACGCTTTCGGCCAATCCGGGCAATTATCTGGAACGGCATCTGCGCGAGGTGATCGCCTGGGTCGAAGCCCGGGGCGAGGTCGACCTCTTGGCGATCGGCATCGGCCACGACGTCACCCGCTATTACCGGCGCGCGGTGACGATCTCGGATCCGGAGCAGCTGGGCGGCGCCATGCTCCACCAGCTCTCGGCCCTGTTCGATCCGGAAGATCGCCGCCGCGCGCCCGTGCGCCGACGCGCGGCCTGATCCGAGCGGTGCACGGCTGACCGCGGCCCGGCCGCGGGATAGCATCCGCGCAGCGCCTCGCCTCGAGGCGGTGTGTTGCGGAGAGCGATCCCGATGCCGGCTGCCCCTTTGACCGTTCGCCTCGACCCTTCCGACAACGTCGTCGTGGCGCGTCTCGACATCCTTCCCGGCACGACGCTGCCGGGCGAGGGTGTCACCGTCGCCCACCACCTGCCGGCGGGCCACAAGGTCGCGACACGGCCGATCGCCGAGGGCGAGCCGATCCGCAAATACGGTCAGATCATCGGCTTCGCGACCCGGCCGATCGCACCCGGCGAGCACGTGCACGTGCACAATTGCGGCCTGCACGATTTCGCGCGCGACTACGCGATCGGCAGCGAGGTCAAGCCCACGGCCTTCCTCCCCGAGGCCGAGCGGCCCAGCTTCATGGGTTATGTGCGCGACAACGGCAAGGTCGGCACCCGCAACTATCTGGGCGTGCTCTCGACCGTGAACTGCTCGGCCACGGTCTGCAAGCTCGTGGCCGAGCGCTTCCCGCGCGCGCTGCTCGAGCGGTTCTCGAACGTCGACGGGGTGGTGGCGATCACGCACGCCACGGGCTGCGGCATGGCCGATCGCGGCGAGGGGTTCGCCACGCTCCAGCGCACGCTCTGGGGCTTCGCGGGCCACCCCAACTTCGCGGGCGTGCTGCTGATCGGCCTCGGTTGCGAGGTCAACCAGATCGACTTCTTGATGGAAGCCTACGGCCTCGAGCCCGGACCCTGGTTCCGGACGATGACGATGCAGGAGACGGGCGGCACCGCCAAGACGGTCGAGCGGGCGATCGGTGCCTTGGCCGAGATGCTGCCGCACGCGGCCGAGGCTCGGCGCCGGCCGGTCTCGGTGAGCGAGCTCGCGCTCGCACTCCAGTGCGGCGGCTCGGACGGCTATTCCGGCATCACCGCCAACCCCGCGCTCGGCCACTGCGCCGACCTCCTGGTCCGCTGCGGCGGCACGGCGATCCTCTCCGAAACACCCGAGATCTACGGTGCCGAGCACCTGCTCACCCGCCGCGCGGTCGACCGCAAGGTCGGCGAGCGCCTGCTCGAGCGGATCCGCTGGTGGGAGCACTATACCGCGAGCAACGGCGGGGAAATGAACAACAATCCCTCGCCCGGCAACAAGGCGGGTGGGCTCACCACCATCCTCGAGAAGTCGTTGGGCGCGGCGGCCAAGGGCGGCACGACCAACCTCACGGGCGTCTATCACTATGCCGAGCCGATCGCGACCAGGGGCTTCGTCTTCATGGACAGCCCCGGCTACGATCCCTGCTCGGTCACGGGGCAGGTGGCCTCGGGCGCCAACATCGTCGCCTTCACCACCGGCCGCGGCTCCTGCTTCGGCTTCAAGCCGGTGCCGTCGATCAAGATCGCGACCAACACGCCCATGTACCAGCGGATGATCGACGACATGGACCTCAACGCCGGCACGATCGTCGACGGCGAGGAGACCATCGAGGAGGTCGGCCGGCGGATCTTCGACCTCCTCATCCGGGTGGCCTCGGGCGAGCGCTCGAAGTCGGAGGCGCTGGGCGTGGGCGACCACGAGTTCGTGCCCTGGCAGATCGGCGCGGTCATGTAGGGCGGGCGCGGGCCCGGTTCCGGCGGCGGGACGAACGGGAGGAGGCGCGGCGGTGCGGCCCGAGCGTCTGCCCGACGCCGCCGCGCTGGCGGCGCGCATTCCCGACGGCGCCCGCGTGGCGCTGGCCGCCGATTATGCCGGGTCGCCCCTGGCGGTGGTGCGGGCGTTGGTGCGCCGCGGCGCGCGGGAGTTGCGGCTCCTGGGCGTGCCGCAGCTCGGGCTGGCGGCCGACATCCTGGTCGGTGCCGGCTGCGCGGTCGAGCTCGAGACCGCGGCCGTGGGTCTCGGCGAATTCGGCATCGCCCCCTGCGTCGAGCGGGCCCGCCGTGCCGGCCGTCTCGTCCTCCGCGAGAGCACGTGCCCGGCGATCCACAGCGCCCTGCAGGCCGCCGAGAAGGGCCTGCCGTTCCTGCCGGTGCGCGGCATCCTGGGATCGGACCTGGTGGCGCTGCGGCCCGACTGGCGGGTGATCGACAATCCCTTCTCGCCGCACGATCCGATCCTGCTCGTCCCCGCGATCCGCCCGGACGTAGCACTCCTGCACGTCCCGCTCGCGGACCGCGCGGGCGATCTCTGGATCGGCGTGCGGCGCGAGCTGATGCTCATGGCACACGCCGCGAAGGCGACCGTCGCGAGCGTCGAGCGGCTGGTCGACGGCTCGCTTCTGGCCGATCCGCTGCGCGCGCCCGGGACGATCCCGGCCCTCTACGTTGCGGCCTTCGCCGAAGTACCGAATGGTGCGGCGCCGACCGCGCTCTGGGGCGAGCCGGCCGATCTCGGCGCCCTCGAGGCTTATGCCCGGGCGGCCGCGAGCCCGGAGGGCTTCGCGCGCTGGCTCGACGCCTGGCTCGCCGCATGAGCCCGCGCTGGACCCGGCGCGAGCTCCTGATCGCCGCGATCGCCGACCTGTTGGCCGGCTGTCGGCACGTGGCGGTGGGCGCCGCCTCGCCGATCCCGGCCGCGGGCGCGCTGCTCGCCCGCGAGCGCGATCCCGATCTGCGGGTGAGCCTTCTCGGCAGCGCCGCGCACAACGGCTTCACCGACGGCGGCAAGGAGTTGTTCGACTGCGCCGCCCAGGGGCGGATCGAGGCCTTCTTTCTCTCGGGCGTGCAGATCGACGGCCGCGGTGCCGTCAACCTTCTCGGTCTGCGCGGCGCCGACGGCCGGCTCGAGCGGCGGTTCCAGGGCTGCTTCGGCGCGCCCTACCTGGCCTTCCTCGTGCCGCGGCTGGTTCTCTTCAAAGAAGAGCACACGCCATCGACCCTGGTCGAGCGGGTCGATTTCGTCACCGCCCCCGGCACCGGCCCGGCCGGGGTCCACCGCCCGGGCGGCCCGGCCTTGCTGCTGACCGGTCGCTGCCTCTTCCGCTTCGAGGGCGGCGGGTTCCTGCTCGAGCGGCTGCATCCGGGCGAAACGGTGGAAGGCGTGCGCGAGGCGACCGGCTTCGCGTTCGGCTGCGCCGAGCCGGTCGGCACCACCCCCGCTCCCGACGACGCCACGCTCGCGGCGATCCGCGGGCCGGTCGCCCGGGCCCTGGCCAGCGCCTATCCCCGCTTCGCCCGCGACCTCTCGGGCTGAAGCGAGCGGCGGTCGGTGCGGTCGGCGGGGCTCGGCCGCGCGGCGTCGGCGACCGACAGCCTTAGCGACTTGCATACCCGAAGACATGTTCCCCACAGCTCGGCTGCCGAAAGGGAGGGTCTTCTGCTAACCACTTGTTAACGGAATGGGCTTGCTTCATGGTGCCTGATGGGGCGATGGTCAGGAGGTGAAGCGGGAACACGGTCCGATAACAGTGGCGATGGTGATCCGTAGGCAACTCACGCGACGGTTTTAAAGTTGAATGTTCGCTTAAAGGGGGAGGAAACCTTTGAGCAAAGTAGTGCAGCTCAGTGGAAACGGCTCGGCGCCGCGCCGATTGGCGATCACGGCACCGGCCGCGCCCGACGAGGTACCGGCGACCGTGCGCTTCCGTTTCCTGTTGATCGATCGTCTGGCTTTGCGGCGCGCGATGATGGTGCAGACTATGGCGGCTTGGTCGCTCGGCGCCGAGCTCGCGGCTCATGCGAGCGCCCGCGAGCTCGAGCCCGCGGCGGAGCGGGGTGGTCGGCCCGCCGATCTCGTGATCGTCAGCATCGGCGGGGCGCGGCTCGACGATCCGGGCCCGAGCGACGATCTCGCCTGGCTGGTCGCCCACTGGCCGGAGGTACCGGTGGTGGTGCTCGCCGATCACGACGATGCGGCGAGCGTGCGGGCCGCGTTCGAAGCCGGCGCCCGTGGTTATCTGCCGACCAGCACCGACCCCGCCGTCGCCCGCTCGGCGCTCGCCCTGGTGTTGGCGGGCGGGGCCTACGCGCCGCCGCGCACCCTGCTCGACGTCGACCGGACCGAGGCAACGCTGCAGCCGAAGAGCG
>JANWZN010000069.1 GCA_025054575.1 Geminicoccaceae bacterium
AGCGGCTGTTCGCGGCCGAGCGGACGGCGTTGCTCGACCGCCCGATCGAGACGCTGTTGGCCGGCGCCGACGGTGCCGCCGGGCTGCGGACGCTCCTCTTGGAGCAGCTGCCGCGGCTCGGTGCGGTGCGCGAAGTGCAAGCGCGCCGTGGCGAGGCCGAGCCCTTGCCGCTCGAGGTCGCGGCCGCACCGGTCGAGGGCGCGGCCGAGCCGCTCGTGCTCTTGACCCTGCGCGATGCGACCTTGACCCGGCACACCGAGGAAGCGCTGCGGACACTCGCTTATCTCGATCCGCTCACCGGCCTGCCGAACCGGTTGTTGTTCAGCGATCGGCTCGCGCAGGCGATCGAGCGCGCCAAGCGCGCCCGCCAGGTCCTGGCCGTGATGCTCGTGGACCTCGACCGCTTCAAGCTCGTCAACGACTCGCTCGGGCTCGAGCGCGGCGACCAGCTCTTGAAGGCGGTCGGCGAACGGCTCTCCGGGACCCTGCGAGCGAGCGACACGGTGGCCCGCCTCGCGAGCGACGAGTTCCTCGTCCTGCTCACCGGCCTCGCCACCCCCGAGCCGATCGTCAAGGTCGCGCACAAGCTCCTGCACGCGCTCGAGCCGCCCTTCGCCGTCAACGGCCACGAACTCGCGATCACCGCGAGCATCGGCATCGCGGTCTTTCCGCACGACGGCGAGGACGCCAGCACCCTCGTCAAGAACGCGGACACCGCCCTGGGTCGGGCCAAGGAGCTCGGCCGCAGCCACGTCCAGTTCTACACCAACGACATGAACGCCCAGGCCTTCGAGCGGCTGATGCTCGAGAGCCGGCTGCGGCGTGCGCTCGAGAACGGCGAGCTCGTCGTCTACTACCAGCCGCAGGTGTCGCTGCGCACCGGCCGGGTGGTCGGCGTCGAGGCGCTGGTGCGCTGGTTCCATCCCGAGCTCGGCCTGGTGCCGCCGGCCGAGTTCATCCCGCTCGCCGAAGAGACCGGCCTGATCCTGCCGATCGGCTTTTGGACCATGGAGACCGCCTGCGCCCAGGTCCGCCGCTGGCAGGCGGAGCTCGACCGGCCCCAGCTCCGGCTTTCCGTCAACCTCTCGGCCCGCCAGTTCCAGGATCGGGCACTGGCGACCGGCACCGCCGCGGTGCTCGACCGGACGGGCTTCGCGGCCGACCGGCTCGAGCTCGAGCTCACCGAGAGCGTGGTGATGCGCGAGGCGAGCGAATCGATGCGGCGGATGCGCGAGCTCACCCGGCTCGGCGTCGGCCTGGCGATCGACGACTTCGGCACGGGTTACAGCTCGCTCGCCTATCTGCGCTCGTTCCCGATCCGCTCGCTCAAGATCGACCGCTCCTTCGTCCAGGACGTCGACCGCGATCCCTCGAGCGCCACGATCGTGCAAGCGATCGTCGCGATGGGTGCCTCCTTGGGCCTCAACGTCGTGGCCGAGGGGGTCGAGACCGGCCAGCAGCTGCGCGCGCTGCGCAAGATGGGCTGCCACGAGATGCAGGGCTTCCTCGTGAGCCGCGCCCTGCCCGCCGAGGAGCTCCTCCCGCTGTTGCGCGACGGACGCTTCGAGGGCGACGAGTTCCTACTGGCCGAGGGTGGCTGAGGGGACCGACGCCGCAGGCCCCGCACCGGTGCCGGTCGGTACGGGGTGGCAACGACCGACCGAATCGGGCGCGCAGATACTGACGCCGTCGATCCAGCGGGCGCCGGCGAGCTCGGCGTGCAACAGATCGGCCCCGTCGAGATTGGCGCCGGTCAGATCGGCCCCTTTGAGGTTGGCCCGGAACAGCCGGGCGCGGCGCAAATCGGTGCGCTGCAGCGAGGCACCGGCGAGATCGGCGTTGGTGAGATCGGCGTTGGTGAGGTCGGCGCCGTCGAGCACCGCTTCGCGGAGATCGGTCGAGATGAACCGTGCCCGCCGCGCGTCGGCGCGCACCAGGCGCGCGCCGCGCAGCGAAGCGCGCTGGAAGGAGGTATCGACCAAGCGGGCGCCCGTGAGATCGACCCCGTCGAGCGCGGCCCCGTCCATCCGGCAGCGGCGCCACTCGACGCCCGCTGCGGGCAGGTCGGTACAGGCCGCCCGGGCCGGCTCGGCCGTGGCCATCATCTGGAGCGCGGCGCCGACCGCGAGCACCGCCGCGAGCCGGATCCGATCGCCGGCGCGGACCGGCGGTGCGAGGAGGTCGGGTCGCATGGCTCCGCTAAGATGGGGCGAACCGCGTCGACCTCAACCGGGTCGGCGCGGGATCGTACGCAGCGATCGGTGGATCGTCGAACACCTGGCCGAAGGTCGCCGCCAAGAGCTCGTCGATCCGCTCCATGCTCGCCTCGATGCCGAGGGCAGCGAGCGAGGTGACGGGATACGCGGCGAGGCCGCACGGGACGATGCCGGAGAAATGCTCGAGGTCGGGGCAGACGTTGAGGGCGAGCCCGTGGAACGTGACCCAGTGCCGCACGCGCACGCCAATGGCGGCGATCTTGGCTTCGCGACGGTCGGCGCCCTCGACCCAGACCCCGATCCGGCCCGGTGCCCGCCGGGCTTCGAGACCGAGCCGGGCCAAGGTGGCGATCACCCATTCCTCGAGCCGCCAGACGTGCCGCTTGAGATCCCGCCCGCGCCGGTCGAGGTCGAGGAGGACATAGGCCACCCGCTGGCCCGGCCCGTGATAGGTGAAACGGCCGCCGCGGCCGGTCTTGAACACCGGGAAGCGGTCCGGATCGAGCAGCTCGCCCGGATCGGCGCTCGTCCCGGCGGTGTAGAGCGGCGGGTGCTCCAGGAGCCAGACCAGCTCCGGCGCCGTCCCGGCTCGGATCGCCGCGACCCGCGCCTCCATGGCGTCCACCGCTTCGGGATAGGGCACGAGCCGGCGCTCGACCCGCCACTCCGGCGCGTGGGTCACCGTCTTGCCCAGCTCCGCCCCTTGCGCTAGATGCCGCGCCACGCCACGTTTCCTGTGGCGCCCTCATAGTGCGGTCGTGGCGGAATTGGTAGACGCGCCAGCTTGAGGGGCTGGTGGCCTTCGGGCCGTGGAAGTTCGAGTCTTCTCGACCGCACCAAGCGAACCGCGCGGCGGGCCCGGATCGGGCGCCGAGCACCCGAGAACCGGACGAGAGCGATGAGCGAGGACCGGCTGCGCCTGGACGCGCTCGACTATCACCGCCATCCGGTTCCCGGAAAGCTGTGTGTCACCGCGAGCAAGCCGCTCGCCACCCAGCGCGATCTGTCGCTCGCCTATTCGCCGGGCGTAGCCGCGGCCTGCGAGGCGGTTCGCGCCGATCCGCGCGAGGCCGCCGCGCTCACCAACCGCGCCAACCTCGTGGCCGTCGTGACCAATGGCACGGCCGTCCTCGGGCTCGGCGCCATCGGACCCTTGGCCGCCAAGCCGGTGATGGAGGGCAAGGCGGTCCTGTTCAAGAAGTTCGCCGGCATCGACGCCTTCGACATCGAGGTCGACGCCACCGAGGTCGACCGCCTGGTCGAGATCGTCGCCGCGCTGGAGCCGAGCTTCGGTGCCATCAACCTCGAAGACATCAAGGCACCCGAATGCTTCGAGGTCGAGCGCCGGCTCCAGGAGCGGATGCGCATCCCGGTCTTCCACGACGACCAGCACGGGACAGCGATCATCGTCGCCGCGGCCCTCACCAACGCGCTCGAGCTCGCGGGCAAGCGCCTCGAGGACATCCGCCTCGTGACGAGCGGCGCCGGTGCCGCGGCACTCGCTTGCCTCGAGCTTCTGGCCAAGCTCGGCCTCTCCCGCGCGCAGGTGATCGCGACCGACATCGAGGGGGTGGTCTACGAGGGCCGCGAGCGCCTGATGGACCCGTGGAAGGCGCGCTGGGCCGCGCGCACCGAGCTGCGCACGCTCGGCGAGGCGATCCGCGGTGCCGACGTCTTTCTGGGCCTCTCGGCCCCGGGTGTTTTGAAACCCGAGATGGTGGCGAGCATGGCCGAGCGGCCGATCGTCTTCGCGCTCGCCAACCCCGTACCCGAGATCATGCCCGAGGCCGCCAAGGCGGTCCGACCGGACGCGATCGTCGCCACCGGTCGCAGCGACTACCCGAACCAGGTCAACAACGTCCTCTGTTTTCCCTTCATCTTCCGCGGTGCGCTCGACGTCGGTGCCACTCGGATCGACGAAGCGATGCGGATCGCGTGCGTGCGCGCGCTCGCCCGACTCGCCCGCGAGCCCGCCCCCGAGACCGTGACCGCGACCTACGGCCAGGAACAGCTCACCTTCGGGCCCGATTATCTGATCCCCAAGCCGTTCGATCCGCGCCTGCTCGTCGAGCTGCCGGCAGCCGTCGCCGAGGCCGCGATGCGCAGCGGGGTGGCGACCCGGCCGATCGCCGATCTCGCGGCCTATCGCGACCGCCTCTCGCAGCGCGCCTACAAGTCCGGCTTCTTGATGCGGCCCCTGTTCGAGCGCGCGCGCGCCCAACCGCAACGGCTCGTCTACACCGACGGCGAGGAAGAGCGGGTGCTCCGCGCCGTCCAGGTCGTGGTCGAGGAGGGGCTCGCCCGGCCGATCTTGATCGGCCGGCCCGAGGTGGTGACGGCTCGGATCGCGCGGCTCGGGCTGCGGCTCGAGGTCGGGCGCGATGTCGAACTCTGCAATCCCGACAGCGATCCGCGCTACAACGACTATGTCGCCTTCTATCGCCAGCGGATGGGCCGCAACGGGGTGACGCCGCAGGCCGCGCGCGAGATCGTCCGCACCCGTCGCACGGTGATCGCCGCCATCATGGTGGCGCGCGGCGAGGCCGATGCGATGCTGGCGGGTCCGGTCGGCCGCTTCCTCTCCCATCTCCGCCACGTGCTCGACGTGCTGGGCCTCGGCTCCGGCATGCAGGAAGCCTCGGCGGTGCACGGGCTCGTGCTCGAGCGCGGCGGCCTCTTCATCGCCGACACCTCGGTGGCCGAGGATCCCTCGGCCGAACAGATCGCCTCGACCGCGATCCGCGCCGCCGCGATCGTCCGCCGCTTCGGCCTCGTGCCCAAGGTCGCGCTGATCTCCCACAGCAATTTCGGCTCGCGCGACACGGCCTCGGCGCGCAAGATGCGCGCCGCGCTCGCGATCCTGCGAAGGCTCGCCCCCGATCTGGAGGTCGACGGCGAGATGCAGGCCGACACCGCGCTCTCGGAGACCATTCGCCGCCGGCTGTTGCCCGATTCGACCCTCTCGGGCGAGGCGAACCTGTTGATCATGCCGAGCCTCGATGCCGCCTCAGCCGCCTACAATCTCGCCAAAGCCGTGACCGATGCGGTGACCATCGGCCCGATCCTGATCGGCCCCGAACGTCCGGCGCACATCCTCAACGCCTCGGTGACCGCCCGCGGTATCGTCAACATGAGCGCGGTGGCCTGCGTCGACGCGCTCGATCGCGGCGCCGCCGAGGTCGCGTGAGCGGGCCGGGGGCGGCCGAGCGGCGCGCTGCCGAGCGGTCGCAGGGCCGCGCTCCGGGGCTTTCCGAAGCGCTCCTGGCCGAGGTCGCCGAGGCGCTCGCCACGGGCGCTCACGACCTCGCGACGGGTCTCGTCGCGGCCCTCCATCCGGCCGACTTGGCCGACCTTCTGGAGCAGCTGGATGCCGCCGATCGCGCGCGGCTCGTGACCGCCCTCGGCGAGCAGTTGCCGGCCGATACGTTGGTCTATCTCGACGGGGAGGTCCGCGCAGGGCTCGTCGAGGAGCTGGGCCCCGGGGTCGCGGCCCGGATCGTGGCACGGCTGGACACCGACGATGCGGTCGATCTGCTCTCCGATCTCGCGCCTGCGCTGCAGCGGGCCATCCTCCAGGCCCTGCCGCTCTCGGAACGGGCCTTTCTCGAACAGGGGCTGGCCTTTCCCGAATATTCGGCCGGCCGGCTCATGCAGCGGGAGTTCGTGGCCCTGCCCGATTACTGGACGGTCGGCCAGGCGATCGACTTTTTGCGCGGGCACGAGGATCTGCCGGACGACTTCTACGAGCTCTTCATCGTCGACGTGCGGTTTCGCCCGGTGGGGGCGGTACCGCTCTCGCGCTTGGTCCGCAGCCGGCGCGAGGTGCCCCTGCGATCGTTGACGATGAAGCAGCTCCATCTCGTCCCGGCGGAGATGGACCAGGAGCAGGTCGCCTTCCTCTTCAAGCAATACGGCCTCGTCTCGGCCCCGGTCGTGAGCCCCGAGGGGCGGTTGCTCGGCATGATCACGGTCGACGACGTGGTCGACGTGATCGACGAGGAGGCCGAGGACGATCTCTTGAAGCTCGGTGGGGTGTCCGAGACCGACGTCTTCGCGAGCCCGCTCGAGACCGCCCGGCGGCGGGTGCCGTGGCTCCTGGTGAGCATGATCTCGGCCACGCTCGGGGCGACCGTGATCGACGCCTTCGGCGCCTCGATCGAACAGCTCGTGGCGCTCGCCGTGTTGATGCCGATCAGTGCCGCGCTCGGCGGTAATGCCGGCGTGCAGACCCTCGCGGTCGTGGTGCGCGGGCTCGCGGTCAAAGAGCTCGGCCGCGCCAACGCTTCGAAGATACTCGGCAAGGAGCTCCAGGTCGGGCTCTTGAACGGGACCGCGATCATGGTGGTGGCGTTCACCTTGACGCTGGTCTGGTTCGGGATGTTTGACCTGGCGTTGGTCTTCGCGGTCTCGATTTTGTGCACGGTGACGATCGCGGCCTTGATCGGGGTGACCGTCCCCTTGTTGTTGCATCGGTTCGGCTTCGATCCGGCGATCGCGTCGTCGGTGTTCGTGACCCCGACGATCGACGCGATCGGGTTCTTGATGTTTCTCTCGCTGGCGACGTTCTGGCTGCTCTGAGGCTGTCGGACGGGGTGGTCCCGCCTTCGGATGACGCCTCACCTTGAAGGTGCCCGACCGCTGCCGAGGCCTCGGGCCGGCTCGGGGAGCGGTCGTCGTCAGGCCGATCGTACGATCGCGGAGAGGCTGCGACGGCTCGGCCCCGAATGGAATGCCCCGTCGCCGACGGCCGGCCGCTAGGCTCGCGGATGACGAGCGAGGGGTCGATCGAAAACCGCCTTCCCGGCGCCGGGCCCAGGCCTGCTCGCGGCGGGGCGGAGGCGAGGGACGATCACCAGATGCGCGCTCGCTCGTCCCGATCCGGGTTTCGCCCCGGTGCGTTGGGACCGGCTGCCGCGGCCACCAGCCATCTCGCGACGAGGGGGTCGGCGAGGGCGACCTTTTCCTGTTCGTGGCGCTCGTTCGGGCGGCGGCCCTAGGCAGGCCCGCCTGCCGCTTCGATCCGCGCGCGACGCCGCGCGACCGGCTCTTCGGCTGGTTCCCGCTCGGCCGGATCGTGGGGTTCGGAGCGGCCGGGAGCTCTGCCCTGTGCGGCTCTCCTCGGGCTCGGCCGCGATCCCCGGCTCGAGCCGCGGCGGAACGCCGACACCACGCTCTACGCCGCGAGACCGGAGCTTCGGCTCGACCCGATCGGAGGGAGGACGGTCCCCGGTTTCGCGGTGGCCGGTCGGGCGGGCGACCGCCTGCGGTCGAGCATTCCGGAAGCGTCCACCTCGCTGTGTGCGGTACCGTACCGCCTCGACCCCCAAGTCGAGGGCGGCACGAGGACCATCGGCGGTCCGACGTCAGGTCGCGCGGCCACGGCCGAAGTGTCTGGCGCGGCCGGGAGTCGTGGCCGAGGTCGGCGAGCGTGCCCCCGCCCCGCTGTGGATCGCCGCGACCCTGCAGGAAACGACCGTCGAGCGAGAGAAGGCATATCGAGCGTCGGTCGAGCGCAGGCATGTCCGGTGCCGAGGCTCGCGAAGGATGTCGGGATCGCCCGCTGCATCGACGCTGGTATTCTCGCGCTCTGCACTGCGACTTGGAGATCCGTGGTGGCGCGAGACTAGGGGAGCGCGTTCTGGCTGCGCTGTGCAACCGCTTTGCTGTCGGCCGAGTCGCCGACCACGCGCCGGTCGCCACGATCACCGGGACGGGCGTTTTCGCACCGCGCTGTCCCGGTCGGCGCGACGCCTCGTCCCAGCGGCAGGCCGTCGGGACGCTCGCGCGCTGCAGCGGGCCGGTGACGCGGAGCCCGACCCGATCGCGCGCGATCCGAAGCTCCAGCACTCTTCGTGGTTCGACCGTTCAGGCAGTCGGCCGGCGAGGGGCCGGTTCGTCCCGAGAGCCCCTCGAACGATTGCCGTTACCTCGGTGGGTCGGGCCGGGCATCCCGTTCATCCCCGAAGAGCTCGGGGGTTAAGGCCACGGTGCGGCGCGCGGCTGCCCGGGGCCAGGGTACGCCCGCGCAGGCGGCCGAGGGCGCACGGTGGCGGGACCGGATCGAACAGCCGTGAGATCCCGCGCAGGACCCACGGGATGGTCCCGATAGCAGCCGAGCGGACGGCCCGATCGGGAGGGGGCGGGGCCGGGTGCGGGTCGGCGGTGTCCCGTCGATCGAGGCACCCTCGCTCCTGCGGAAGACCGGCGGCGGGAACCGGGTCGACCGCTCGGGAGACGGCCGTCGAGCCGGTTCGCCCGCGCCTCTCCGGGGATAGGGTGCGGGGGGTCACCGGCCGGTCGGTCGGTACGGCACACGGCGTCGGCGCGGTCGGCGGGTCGTAGCCTTCGGCGCGAGGGCCCGGTCGAGCCCCGCCGCGGTAGGTGAAGGCGCAGGCCCGATACCACCCCGAGTGGCGCCACGGTCGAGGTGCCCCGCCATCGCGAGCGGGGAGGTTACGCTGTCCTCGCGGCAGGGGCGGCCGAGGCCCGAGGGAGGTGGTCCTCCCTCGAGCCAGGCGAGGAGGTCCTGCCAGACCCGCTGGCGGCCGCGATCGCGCAGGATCAAGTGGCGGGCTTCGGGATAGACGAGGAGCCGACAGTCCGCGGCGGCGATCGTCGCCGCGAAGGCGAGCTGGACCCGGGTCGGCACGATGTCGTCGCGGCCGGGGACGAGGACGAGCACCCGGCGTTCGAGCTTCGGGCCGGCCGCGTGGGCCTCGTCCATCAGCGCCAGGAGCCCCGCTACCGCGTCGGCCCGCGGCTCGCCGATGTAGAGCGGATCTCGAGCGAGCGCACGGGTCACCGCCGGATCGTCGGCGGGGTGCACCGGTAGACCGCGTCCCGAGAGACGAAACCAGGGCAGGACGGCCGCCAGGGCACGCGTCGCCGCGCGATAGAGAGGCGGAAGGCTTTCGCCGCCCCACACCGCCGGGGCGACCAGCACGAGGCCGTCGACCGGTACGGCATCGGGGCCCGAGGCGGCGAGCAGGGCCACGGCACCGCCCATGCTCTCGCCGAGCAGGACGAGGGGCAAATCGGGGCGGCGGGCCCGCTCGCGCGTCACGACCGCCCGCGCCTGGCCCACCAGCGCCTCGGTGCCCGGCCAGAACAGCCGGTCGGGCTGCTCGCCGAAGCCCGGTTGGTCGTACGCCAGGACGCGATAACCTGCTTCGGCGAGCCGGGCGCCGAGCCCCGCGAAGGCGCCCTTGTGATCGCCGAAGCCGTGGAGGGCCACGATCTGCCCGCGTGCGGGGCCGGTCGGATCCCAGGCCCGCTCGGGCGGCTCGGCCGCCGGTGGCGGCGGCGGGGCCGCGCAGCTGCCGAGCAGCGCCAACAGGATCAGGGCGAGGAAACGCCGGCGCACGCGGGCGAAGGGACGTCGCTCCCGAGACCGATCATCTGCCAGACGGCGGCCGGCGTCGCCCCGCGGGCGCGCAGATGGCGCAGGGTCAGCGCACCGGTCCGCTTGGCCATCCGTCGGCCGTCGCGATCGCCGATCAGGTTGTGGTGGTACCAGCGCGGGACCGGTAGCCCCAACAGCGCCTGCAAAAGCCGATGGATGTGGGTGGCGTGGAAGAGGTCCTCGCCGCGGGTGACGAGCGTCACCCCTTGCGCCGCATCGTCGACGGTGACCGCGAGATGATAGCTCGCCGGGACGTCTTTGCGGGCGAGGACGACATCGCCCAGGAGCTGCGGCTCGGCCTCGACCCAGCCCGCGCGGACGTCGTACCAGGACAGCGGCCCGGTGAGGGCGAGCGCGCGCTCGACATGGAGCCGCCAGGCGAACGGCGTCCCGGCACGAATGCGCGCCCGGCGCTCGTCCTCGCCGAGGTCGCGACACGTACCGGGATAGAGGCGCTCCCCCGCCGGCCCGTGCGGGGCGCCCTGGGCCTCGTCGATCTCCTCGCGCACCTGCTTGCGGGTGCAAAAGCATGGGTAGAGCACACCCAGTCCCCGCAGTCGGTCGAGGGCCTGGCGGTAGAGCGCCATGCGCTCGGACTGCCGGACCACGCCACCGTCCCAGAACAATCCGAGCCAGCGCAGATCCTCGAGGATCGCGGCCGCGAACTCCGCTCGACAACGCTGCGGGTCGATGTCCTCGAGCCGCAGCAGAAAGCGGCCGCCGGAGAGCCGCGCCGCCTCGAACGCGAAGCGGGCGGCATAAGCGTGGCCGAGATGGAGATAGCCCGTCGGACTCGGGGCGAAGCGGGTGACGTGCGCCGTTCCTTCGACGAGCGGCACGAAATCCGCCCCCCGCAAGGCGACGATCGTTTCGCCGCCCGCCGTCAAGGCCCGGTCCCGGTGGGGCTGCTCATGGCCCGCGATCATGTCGGCACGGCAGACACGGTGCAAGCCGGCGCCCGTGTTCGCAAGGCCACAGGCGCGCGGAGCGCGGGCGTGGCGAGCCGGCCCTGTTCGAACGCCTCGGGCGGGCCGGGTCGGGCGAGGAGATGGCCCTGCGCCTCGTCGCAGCCGAGGGCGGCGAGGGTCGCGAGCTGTCCCTGGGTTTCGATTCCTTCAGCCGTGACGCTCATGGCGAGCGCGTGCCCCAGCTCGATCACCGTGCGCGCGACCGAACGGGCGGAGGGGTCGGTTTCGAGGTCGCACACGAAGCTGCGATCGAGCTTGAGACGATCGAGCCGGAACCGGCGCAGATAGCTGAGGCTCGAATAGCCCGTGCCGAAGTCGTCGAGGGCCACCGAAACGCCCATGGCGCGGACCCGCTCGAGCGTGCGGACGACCTCGCGGGTGTGCTGGAGCAGGACGCCCTCGGTGATCTCGAGCTCCAGCCGGTCCGGCGGCAGTCGATGCCGGGCCAAGACCCGGGCGACGAGCGCGGCCACGTCGTCCTCGCGAAACTGGACCGGCGACAGGTTGACCGAGACGCGCAGCGGTGCGCCGCCACGGGCCGCCCAGCGCGCGGCCTGGGCGACCGCCTGGTCGAGGACCCGGGCACCGATCGCGACGATCAGGCCGCGTTCCTCGGCGAGCGGCACGAAGCTCGCGGGTGCCACCAGGCCGCGGCGGGGATGATGCCACCGGATCAGGGCCTCGGCACCGACCACCTCGCCGCTCGCGATCGCCACCCGCGGCTGGTAGACGAGCCGCAGCTCGTCGCGAGCGAGCGCCTCGTGCAGGTCCGCCTCGAGCTCGCGGGCTTCGGCGAGGGCTCGGCCGATCTCCGGGTCGTACAGCCGCATCCGGCCACGCCCCTCGGCTTTGGCGCGATAAAGGGCGAGATCGGCGTGTTGGAGGAGACCCTCGGGGCTGCACGCGTGCTCGGGGGTGAGCGCGATGCCGATCGTGGCGCCGCTGCGGACGATCCGCCCGTCGAGGGCGAACGGCTCGGCCATCGCGGCTGCAATCCGGCGGGCGGTGGCCGCGACCGCCGACGACTCGCCGGCCCGTCGCAAGAGGATCGCGAACTCGTCGCCGCCCAGCCGGGCGACCAGGGCTCCGGGCGGTGCCAGGCGTCGCAGGCGACTCGCCGCCGCGCAGAGGAGGGCATCGCCGGCCGGGTGCCCGAGGGCGTCGTTGACCTCCTTGAAGCGGTCGAGGTCGACGAGCATCAGCGCGACCCGCTCGCCTCGCTCGAGGCCGTGCGACACCGCTTCCGCAAGCCGCTCGCCGAACAAGGTTCGGTTGGGCAGACCGGTGAGCGGGTCGTGATGGGCGAGATGCCTGATCCGCTCGGCGGCAGCGCGGCGCTCGCTCACGTCGCTCGCGATCACCACCCAGCCGACCACGCCGGCATCGGCACCCTTGATCCGATCGACGCGAAGCTCGACCGGGGTCCGGCCGGTCGGCAAGGCGAGCTCGACCTCGGCCGAGAATGCGCCCGTGGTCCGCAGATCGTGCACGAGCCGCCGACGTTGCTGGCGATCGATGATCAGCGCCAACATGGCACCGGGCCGTGCCAGGCGGTCGAGCGAGCCTGCGAGCGCGGCGGACGCGGCGGCATTGACGAAGACCGGCCGGCCGTCGGCGTCGAGCACGAGGATCGGATCGGAGGAGCTTTCGACGGCGGCGCGGATCCGCGTCAGCTCCGCGCGCGAGGCCGCCGCCTCCTCACCGCGCAACCGTTCCGCTTCGCGAACCGCGAGCCGCAGCCGCTCGAGGGCGCGGGCGATCGCGCCGATCTCGTCGTCGCGCTCCTGCTCGGGCACCGGCCGGGCATGTTCGCCGCGCGCGAGCCGCGCCACAACCGCCGCCGTTCGGGCGAGCGGGACCGCGAGCCGACGCAGCCCGGCGCCGATCGTCCCCAGCACCGCCGCCAACATGAGGACGAGCAGCAGGACGCGCTCGCCCACCATGCGAGCGACCGCGGCTTCGACCCGTTCGCTCGAGACGAAGAGCTCGAGCTCGCCCAGTGGAACCGCTCGCCCGGCCGCATCGCGCACGATCGGCCGACGGACGGCGAGATCCTCGGCACGCGGCGCCCGCCCGCCCTGCTGCCAGCGCACCTCGCCGTCCGGGCCGTAGAGCCGGGCGTGGACGAGGTCCGGATCGAGCGCCAGCGCGGCGAAGACGGCGAGGGCTTTGTCGTCGTCGAAATCCCAGAGGGCACTCGCGAGCGCATCGGCCTGGACGGTCGCCAGAAGCTCGGCGCGCGTGGCGAGCCCGGCGCGCAATTCGGCGCTGCGGGTGCCGATCGAGCGGACGCCGTCGGCGATCAGCACGGCGGCGACGATCGCGCTCAAGGGCAGCAGAATGCGGCGCTCGAGGCCGAGCCGCCCGGGGCTCGTGAAGGTCGTCTCGACCGCGCCTGCGCCGGCCGCCGGGTCGCGCGGCGGGACGCTCAAGGATGCGGTTCCCGGCCGGGGCGATCGTCGACGAGGCCGTAGCGGCCCAGGATCGCGGCGAGCTCGCCCGAGGCTCGCAGCCGCCTGAGGCCCTCGCCGAAAGCCCGCGCGTAGATCCGGCCCTCGGGCCTGGCGGGGGAGAAGGCGATGCCGATCGGCTGGTACACGCCGAGCTCGACCAGCTCGATGCGCTCGCGCAGGCCGAGTTCCGTCGCGTAATGGGCGATCACGGCGCGGTCGTCGAGCATCCCGTCGATCCGGCCGGCCAGGAGCTTCTTGAGGTTCTGCACGGCACCGTCGATCCCCGAGACCCATTGGATCCGGGTCGGATCGCGCGCATGCCGCCGCAGCCAGGGCTCCAGTGGCCCGCCGAACTCATAGCCGAGTATGGCGCCGATGACGCGATCGCCGAGCGATCCGGGACCGGTGAAGGTGAAGCCCTCGCCGCGACGGACGGCGATCACGGGGACGGCGAGACCGGCCGGCTCGTCGGCGAAGACGAGGTCGGGGGCGTCCTCGAGGCCGGCGCCCACCGCGCCGTCGATCTCGCCGGCGCGGACCGCTTCGATCGTGCGGCGCCAGCCCATGGCCCGATAGTCGACCCGATGGCCGAGCGGCTCGAAGATCGCGCGCGCGAGCTCGATCAAGTAGCCCGGCCGATCGCTCTCCGGTCGGCAGTTGTGCGGGCACCAGGGATCGGCGCGCAGCGTGATGGTGCCGGCAGCGACGACGGTCGGTGCCGAAGCGAGCAGGAGGGCGAGCACGAGCCACCAGAGGATGCCGCGAGGCCGGGACATGGCGGATCACCTCCACGAGGGCGCCTCGCCGGCGATCTTGAGCGTTGCGAGTGAAGCAAAGCTTAACGGCAGCTCGGATCGCGGCTCGGCTCGCGCGCCCTGCCGACCGTAGCGCGGGAGCGCGGCGCGAGCCCGCCGATCCGAACGCCTATCGGGATGGCGCGAGCGGCCCGGGCCGGATCACGAGCGTGCAGCAGCCGGGCTGGCCGGGCTTCCATGTCGTTCCGGCGAAGCGGAAGCCCGCCGCCTCGAAGGTCCCGTCGTCGACCTTGCCGGCGATCCGGCAGAGGGTCTCGACCCGCCGTTGCGGCAACCCGGCCTCGAGCCACGCTTCCTTCAAGGGGCAGCGGCCCATGTGGATCACGAGCTCCCGAGCGTCGCAGCGGCGGACCTCGGGATCGAACAGCCGGCCGCGGTCCGGCACGAAGTCGAGAAATGCCCGGCACAGGCCGGCGAGATCGGCCGGTGCGAAGGCGGCGAAGCGGTGGCCCACCTCGGCGCCGCGCCGATAGGTGACGGCCTTCATGATCGCTTCCGCCTCGGCTTCACCGAAGCGTCGGGCGAGCTCGTCGAACATCGCCGCGTAGAAGAGCGCGCGAGCCTTGTGCGCGGCTTCGAGCTGACCTTCGAGGAAGGCCACCCGCTCGCGCAGATCCTCGCCCTCGGCCACGTTCCTTCTCCCGGCTCGTCCGGGCGCGCATCATGCCGGCGGCGCGGTGTCCGGCAAGGAGGCGGGAATGCGGGTCGGCATGATCGGGCTCGGGGCGATCGGCGGGGCGGTCCTCGCCGCGGCCCGGGCGGGGCGGCTCGGGCCCGGGCTCGAGCTCGTGGGGGTGCTGGTGCGGCGGCCGCGACCCGAAGAGCCGCTCGCCACCACCGATCGCCGCGCGTTCCTGGCCGCGGGCCCGCAGGTCGTGCTCGAGGCGGCCGGCCACGCGGCCCTGCGGGAGCACGGGCCGGCCTGTCTCGAAGCCGGCGCCGACCTTCTCGTGACCTCGGCCGGAGCCCTGGTCGACGACGGTTTCCGGCTCGCCCTCGAGCGAACGGCGGCGCGGACCGGCCGCCGGGTGGCGATCGCCTCGGCCGGCATCGGCGCCCTCGACATCCTGGGAGCGGCCGCGGTGGGCGGGCTCGAGCGGGTGCGGGTCACGGTGCGCAAGGATCCCTCGGCCTGGTGGGGTACGCCCGGCGAGCGGCTGGTCGATCTGGCGAGCCTGCGCGAACCCGCGCTGCTCTACGAGGGGCCGGTGCGCGAGGGGGCGCGGCTCTACCCGCAGAACGTCAACATCGCCGCGGCGGCGGCGCTCGCCGGGGCGGGCCTCGATGCGACCCTGCTCGTGATCGTGGCCGATCCGACGATCGATGCGCACCTGGTCGAGATCGAGGCCGAGGGGGCGTTCGGCCGGTTCCGGTTCGAGGAGGCGATCCGACCCTCGGCCGAGAACCCGAAGACCGGCGTGCTCGTCGCCATGGCGGTGATCAAGAGCCTGCGTCGGCTCGCAGCACCGCTCGTGGTCGGGGATTGATCGCGGCGCTCCGGCGCCCTCGGGTCCGCGCGGCTTGACACGCTCGGAGGGTGCCGGAACAGTCGCGGGCGAAGAGGCGAGGGGGGCGCAATCATGGGGTCGAGGCGGAACGCTTTGCGCGTGGGCGTGGCGGCGGTGGCCTTGCTGTGGGCGACCGGCGAGCTCGCGGCACAGCCCAAGGAAATCAAGATCGGCGTCATCTACGACGTCACCGGCCCGTTCGCGGCCGGCGGCTCCGAAGCGGCCCAGATCGGCACCCGAACCCTGATCGACCTCTACAACGAGAAGGGCGGTGTCAAAGGCTACAAGATCAACGCGATCTACGCTGATGCGCAATCCAAGGCTGAAGTCGCGATCGCCGAAGCCGAGCG